>CAJYKU010000031.1 GCA_913775175.1 uncultured Pantoea sp. | reverse complement strand
AAGGGTGTCAGGGTCAAATGAACGAACAATATTCCGCAATGCGAAGTAATGTCAGTATGCTCGGCAAACTGCTCGGGGATACGATAAAGGATGCACTGGGAGAGAACATTCTCGATCGGGTGGAAACTATCCGTAAGCTCTCCAAGTCATCCCGTGCAGGAAATGACACTCATCGCCAGGAACTGCTGTCAACGCTGCAAAACCTCTCTAATGATGAGCTGCTGCCAGTAGCTCGCGCGTTCAGTCAGTTCCTTAACCTTACCAATGTGGCCGAACAGTATCAGACCATCTCACGCAGCGGCGAGGGTGCCAATCATCCTGAGTTGCTGAAAAAAACCTTTGAGCGCCTTAAGCAGCATGGCGATCTCAGTGAAACAGCGATTCGTCAGGCGATTGAGGAGCTGTCACTGGAGCTGGTGCTGACTGCGCATCCCACGGAGATCACCCGCCGTACGCTGATCCATAAACTCGGTGAAGTAAATAGCTGCCTTGAGCAACTCGATCACGCTGATATCACCGACTATGAGCGCAACAAAGTGATGCGTCGACTGCGTCAGCTGGTCGCTCAGGCGTGGCATACTGATGAGATCCGCAAATATCGTCCGACCCCGGTTGATGAAGCCAAATGGGGCTTTGCGGTGGTAGAGAATAGTTTGTGGGAGGGCGTACCCGCTTTTCTGCGCGAACTTAATGAACAGGTTGAAGAAACCTTTGGTATTCAGCTGCCGGTGGATTTTGTTCCGGTTAAATTTACCTCCTGGATGGGTGGCGACCGCGACGGCAATCCGAATGTGACTGCTCCGATAACCCGTCATGTGATGCAGCTAAGTCGCTGGAAAGCTGCGGATTTGTTTCTGCGTGATGTGAGTGTGCTGATCTCAGAGCTGTCGATGTCTGAGTGCAGCGATGAAGTGCGTGAGCTATGTGGCGATACGGAAGCGATTGAGCCCTATCGCGTTATTCTGAAACGTATTCGCAGTCAGCTGATGAATACCCAGGCTTATCTTGAGCAGCGGCTGAAAGGTGAACGTCTGCCACGCCCTGCTGATTTACTGGTATCGAATGAACAGCTCTGGCAGCCACTCTTTGCTATCTATCAATCACTGCAGCAGTGCGGTATGGGTATTATCGCTAATGGCCAGTTACTGGATACCCTGCGTCGCGTGAAATGTTTCGGCGTGCCGCTGGTGCGCATCGATATTCGTCAGGAGAGCAGCCGTCACACTGAAGCGATTGCCGAAGTGACCCGTTACCTCGGTCTGGGCGACTATGAAAGCTGGTCAGAAGCTGACAAACAGGCGTTTCTGATCCGCGAATTAAATTCAAAACGCCCGCTGCTGCCGCGCCAGTGGGAGCCAGGAGAGAACACGCGCGAAGTGCTGGAAACCTGCAAAGTGGCGGCTGAAGCACCACAGGGCTCTATCGCTGCCTACGTGATCTCAATGGCGAAAACCCCTTCTGATGTGCTGGCGGTACATCTGCTGCTGAAAGAGGCAGGCATTCCTTACGCTATGCCGGTGGCACCGCTGTTTGAAACGCTCGACGATTTAAACAACGCCAACGATGTGATGACTCAGTTGCTCAATATTGACTGGTATCGCGGTTTTATCAACGGCAAGCAGATGGTCATGATTGGCTACTCTGACTCAGCAAAAGATGCGGGTGTAATGGCAGCCAGCTGGGCGCAGTACCAGGCGCAGGACGCCCTGATCAAAACCTGTGAAAAAGCCGGCATTACTCTGACACTGTTTCATGGACGCGGTGGCTCAATTGGCCGCGGTGGCGCACCAGCACATGCCGCCCTGCTGTCTCAGCCGCCGGGCAGCCTGAAAGGTGGCCTGCGCGTGACTGAACAGGGAGAGATGATCCGCTTTAAATATGGTTTGCCGGAAGTCACCACTGCCAGCCTCTCGCTCTATACAGGCGCTATTCTTGAAGCCAACCTGATGCCACCACCTGAGCCAAAGCAGGAGTGGCGCGAGATCATGAACGGACTTTCCGCCCATTCCTGCGCGATGTATCGCGGGTATGTGCGCGAAAACCCTGATTTTGTTCCCTACTTCCGCTCCGCAACGCCGGAACAGGAGCTGGGTAAATTGCCGCTGGGATCGCGTCCGGCAAAACGCCGTCCAACCGGTGGCGTTGAATCGCTGCGCGCCATTCCCTGGATCTTTGCCTGGACGCAGAATCGCCTGATGTTGCCTGCATGGCTGGGTGCAGGTGCCGCTCTGCAGAAAGCGATGGATCAGGGACATCAGGATCAGCTGGAAACGATGTGTCGCGACTGGCCCTTTTTCTCGACCCGTCTGGGAATGCTGGAGATGGTGTTCTCCAAAGCGGATCTGTGGCTGGCAGAGTATTACGATCAGCGTCTGGTTGATAAATCACTCTGGCCACTGGGTAAACAGCTGCGCGATCAGCTGGAAGCGGATATTAAAGCCGTTCTGACCATAGCCAATGATGCCCATCTGATGGCCGACCAGCCGTGGATTGCAGAGTCGATTGCGCTACGCAACGTCTACACCGATCCCCTGAATGTATTGCAGGCAGAACTGCTGCAGCGCGCCCGTGCCCAGGAAGCGGATGGCGAAGAGCCAGATGCCCGTGTCGAGCAGGCGCTGATGGTTACGATTGCTGGCGTCGCCGCCGGTATGCGTAATACCGGCTAAGCGCGATACATCAGGACATCCGGAAAAAGGAGCCTGTGGCTCCTTTTTTTGGCTTGTACGCAGTACGTATTGGCCGCATTTTCTCATACCACGCCTGACACTCGGTTCCGTTTAGGCAGTTCGCTCCAGGCTGGGCTGTGTGCACGAACTCCCCGTTTAGTCCGACTACCGCGCCTCCTCCGGTAACTATCGTTTTGAGTCCAACCCGGAAAGACACGTAAAAACGCCACTGGCAGCAGCCATTGGTAACTGGAGTGATAAGCGGGACAGGTACTGAGCGCGTAGATATTTATATACGATGACTTGAAGGCATCAGCCTTTAGAGGCTAAACTGACCGTACAGATTTGGTGACTGTTCCCGCTAAAGTCCAGTTACCGTCCGGTTTCGAAGAGTTACCAGCTCGACGAACCCGAACCAACCCGCCCTACGGCGGGTTTTTTCGTTTCTGAGCAGGAGATTACGCTCAGATAAAAAGGATCTCAAGAAGATCCTTTTTAAAGGAACAGATACATTCACAGCTATTTCATCAGAAGTAACTTGTTATAATCGGGATAAATGTCCCTAACTTTCCCGATACTGCCATCAGAATAGGTAGCAATAAGATCTCCGGGAGCGGGATTAGGCGGAGTTATCGTTACTGTCTTTGTCAGATGTAATAACGGATTAATAGTTATCTGCCTAGAACCATAAAGCCTGTAATGTCGACTCCATTTTTCATAATCAGGATCACCGCCAAATAATTTTAAATTAACTTCATGGTCGCGATGATAAGTGATCATAGGAAACAACTCGGTTTCTAACATTAGATCTCCATGAGCCTCCCGCTTTCTGCCGGAACCTTCACCGCTGCCATAAGCCTCATCGTCAAAACCAAAAACATAGCTTGTCGGAATGATATGTCTCCCGGCAGCCAGCGGAATATCACCCTTCAGCTGTATATCAACCCTGATGGCGCTGAGTCTCCAGCCGCATCTTCCGCCACCATTTATCGCTATTTTCGCTTCCCGCCGGCCGGCGCTGTCCGCCTGTCCGAGAGCGACCAGCCGGGGATTAACACCCCTCACCGTGGTCACATGCGATGCTGACGTGTTGTCATAAACCTCTTTCCGGCACGTTTCTGAGCGGTACAGCACGTCCAGTGGCAGCACCTCCGTTTCTGGTGGCAGCGTTACCGCCACCGTAACCCGCTCAGCGTCGGCAGACGGTGCCAGCGTATAATCCGGACGGCTGGCGCAGCCGCTCAGGGGAAAAACCACGATGGCCGGTAACAGCGCCGTGAGTGTTTTAACTAGACAGTTCAACTTCTTCCTCCGTGACTGACTTAAAGCGGGTAAGCGCATTTTCACCGCCAGGCAGCGCCCGGGTGACCGCCAGCGTGCTGCCCAGCATATCCTGCAGGGCGAGGAACATCCGGTTTCGCTTCAGCTCTTCCGGCGGGGAGTTAGCCCCGTATTTCTCCATCTGCTGCCGGAAATCATCCCGGTCCGTTTTGCGGCTCAGCTTCAGCTCAGGCCACGCCGATTCCAGAAGCTGGTTGTTCAGGAACGGCAGATACTCTTTCGCCATCGAATGCCGTCTGGGACTTGTCATATAGTCAAACGCCGGGTTGGTGTTACGCGGAAAAATCTTCTGAATATCGGCCAGCGGATATTCCCGCACAAACGCCTCCTGCGCGGCTTTCGCCTCCTCGTTCTCTGTCTCGGCAAGCGACGGGACGAGAAACAGCTTCACCTTGTGCATCTCCCTGTAGCTCAGACGACGGCAGGTATGACTGTTCATCGTCTTACACTCCTCATAGGTGCCAGTCTGCGTGGTGCGGAAGAACACCACCGGACGGCCGTGATGCCAGAAATGCTCCCCGATGTAGGCTCCCGCCATCTGCGCCGGCAGCTCCGCCGTCAGCGTCCAGAAAAAGCCCAGCGTGTTGCCGAGAGGGCCAAACTTTCCGTACAGCCAGTTGTCCAGATCCGCATCAAACGGCACGCTGGTGATGGTGTCGCTGTCATTGACGTGCCGGTAGTGGGTCACCTGATACAGGCAGCCCACCGCCGGCGCGGTGAACGTGCGCGGCATGCCGTAGGTGTAAAGGAACGGCTCAAATGCTTTCATCTCCGCCGCATAGGTCAGCCCCAGCGCGCCCCCCAGACTGTGACCGCATATAAATAACTTTTTCCCATGCTCTAAAGCCGTTTTGATTACATCAAAATCCTCACCGAAACGCCGCTTAGCCAGATGGTAGGCATCCAGAAAACCGCCGTGAATGTGTCCCGCCGTTGCCAGCTCGGCCGGACAGGGTTGTGGCGAAAAGGAGGCATCCGTCAGCCAGTCCGGTATTTCCTGCGTCCCCCGCCACGAGACGATCACCTGCGTCGCATTCTCTGCGTAGAACAGCTGTGTGCTGTCGAGCAGCGGACGATCGCTGTCGCCGCCGCTTTTTACTGAGGAATCAAGGAACGCCGCCCGGGTATATCGCTCGCAGAATGGTACATCCACAACCAGCGCATGAGCATACGACGGAAAATCGGCATACTGCGGCGTGGTGGACAGATCCAGGCACTGCTCAGAGAAAAACTGCTTAATGACCGCATCACCGCCCGTTGCGTAGGCCATATCCGCCATCATGCCGAGGTTGTGGCCGTTCGCCAGCGAGTAGTCTTTCGTGTCATGCAGTACCAGTGACCACGCCCGGAACGGGCAGATCTCGATAACGTGCCGTTTCTCCAGCGCATCCCGCGTGATTTCCGTCCCTTTCAAGGCCTTTCCTGGCGGAAAATGAAACCGGGGCGGCGTTTTATCCTTCCAGCCGGGAATATCCGGCAGTCGGTCGCAGAGTTCGCCGATGGTCACATAGTGATGCACATAACCGTGCTGCTCCGCGCTGATCTGCACGTTTGAGCGCCATCCGGGGTCGCGGGTTTCCGGCCGGAACATATTGTTGCTCACCGGCTGGCTGTTCGGGTTGCGGCTCAGTCCCAGCGGGCGCTGCTCCATCTCGTCGGCCAGCGGCTGGGCGTCGGTTTTCACGTCAACCGTCACCCAGTACAGGTCGTCAAACCGCACCAGCCCCTGGCTGTCGGTCACGCCCGCCGGAGGATTGGGCGGAGGTGTCGGATTGTAGTTACGGTATTTCCCCGGGCAGGCCGCCATTTCTGCGGCGGAAACCAGCGGCTGATACTCTAAACGCACGTTCAGCCCGGAAACCGGTTTATTGTTCTCATCAACAAACTGCAGCTCTAACCAGTAGGGCTTCTGCTTTCCGCACGCGACGGTCTTAAACGTCGGTCTGAGGTTGGTGACACAGGTGTTATCGCCGGTCATTGCCATACTAATTCCCTGTACTTTAAGTGGTTAAAATCGGCCCATCATACCCCGAACCGGATTTAACCCAAATGACCGCTACAGCTCCAGCGACGGCCCCGGATACTCCCGCTCTTTCACCTGCTCCTTCTGGCGCTGCTCATGCGCCACCTGCGCCCGCGCGGCCGCCACCGCGTACTCGTGCCGCTGTACTACCGGCTCAAATGACTCAGTTGCCCGCTCAAGCGCTCCACCTGCTGACTCAAGCGACTGACCTGTCCGCTCAGCCGCTCGTTGTCCCGTTGCATAAGACCACACATCGTCCGCAATTCCCCGAAGGCGTTCTCCCACTCGTCCAGCCTTTGCGAGTAGTCCTGATGTAGCTGCTCTAATGCGCTCAGCAACTGCGTTTCCAGCTCTGTCATGCTCCGTTATTCCTTCACCAGCTTCACCACCCGGCGCTTGTCTATGGTCCAGTTCGTGTCCGCTTCCGTCCCTTTGGGCAGCACCTGGTAGCGCCCGTTCGTCCCCTCCCTGAACTCCACGCCCCACGTCTTCGCGTTCAGCTTCTCCAGCGTGGCGTTCTGCGTCGCGATTTCGTCCAGGTTCGACGCGATTTTCCAGCTCAGCAGCCACAGCACGCCCCCGCACGTCCCGGCCAGCAGCAGCGAGGTCATGAGCACCGACAGCCACCGGCGCGTTGCCAGGCGCATCACGCTCTCCCGGTGTGACTGCATGGCCTCTGTCATGCCGTTGCTGTGGTGTCTCAGGGCCTCGCTCAGCGCCCGGTTCCAGGCGGCTATGTCGTCGCTGATTATCTGCCCGCTTAAGCTCAGTGCCTCGCTGACACACTTCCCGAGCCTGTCGAACTCTTGCTTCAGCAGTTGCTCTGTATCGCTCACCTGCTCGCTCGATTTCTGCCTGAAGTCCGTCGCCATGTTCGAAAGACTGCTCATAGATCGCCCCCTGAGTCTGAGATTGCGCCCCTCCGGGTCCGCGATGCTGATGCTGGTCTTCGTGGTCCGCACCACGTCGAATCCTGACGCTGTGAGCGCCTGTATCTCGTCCTGACGCGTTTTTAGCTCTCCGGCCACACCAGTGCCTGACACTGCCTCAGCACAGCGCAACCACTGCCACAATACTTTGCAGCAGTGCTGGACTACCTGATGCGGCTTTCTGTTTCTGACTATGCCTCTGCTCTGCCTGCAGACCCGGCTACAGCAGGATTTTACGCCGTCAGCGCGGGACGTACCCCCAGCGTATGACAGATGGCATAGCTCAGTTCTGCGCGATTCAGCGTATAGAAGTGAAAATCCTTTACGCCTTCACGTGAAAGAATTTTCACCATATCCATCGCAATGCTGGCTCCCACCATTTTGCGCGTCTCCGGATCATCATCCAGTCCGGCAAACATAGCGTTCATCCACCCTGGTACGCGTACATTGGTCATTGCTGCAAAACGCTGCAGCTGTTTGAAGTTGGATACCGGCAGGATGCCAGGCACAATCTCCACATCTATTCCGGTCATCACACAGCGATCGCGAAAACGCAGGTAGCTCTCCACATCAAAGAAAAACTGCGTTATTGCGCGATTTGCACCAGCATCCACCTTGCGTTTCAGATTAAGCAGATCGGCCTGAGCGCTTTTCGCTTCCGGATGCACTTCCGGATAGGCGGCAACTGAGATATCAAAATCACCTTCTTCTTTTAGCAGCGTCACCAGATTGGCTGCATACATCTCTGGTTTTTCACTGCCAGGTGGTAAATCACCCCGCAGCGCGACAATGTGACGAATACCATTGTCACGATAGTCGCGTGCGATGGCGCGCAGCTCATCACGCGTGGCGTCGACGCAGGTAAGGTGCGGCGCAGCTTCCAGACCAGTACGCTCTTTGATCGCTTTGATAACTGAATGGGTACGATCGCGCTCGCCAGAGTTAGCGCCGTAGGTCACCGAGACAAACTTAGGTTTGAGACTGCTGAGTCGATCGATTGAACTCCACAGCGTGCTTTCCATCGCGCTGCTGCCTGGCGGAAAAAATTCAAATGAGACGTTAATGCGCCCGTTTAGCTCGGCCAGACTCTGATTCAGCGCTTCACGTTGATTAGCATGAAAGAAACTCATCCTGTTACCTCTGCATCGCTATCGATCACTTTTGCACCAGTAAACATCTGAACGTTTAGACGTCCGGATGCTCAAAATGAACCATTCCTGACCGATCGTCAATACAAATTGCGCAACGGACATAACTAAACGGGATCGTTCGCACAGATAAATGTGCCAGGACAAAGCGATACGGCGGCAGGTTAGCGTAGCGGGATAGCAGTACAGAAGAATAAGGCAGTAGTGTACATAGCGAGGCGGCAGACGCCGCCCCGTTAAACGGAGAGATTAAAGCAACTGTGCCAGACGATTGATATCCGATTGCAGCGCACCGGCAGTAACATCCCGCCCGGCGCCCGGTCCACGGATAACCAGTGGGTTATCGCGATACCAGCGGCTTTCAATGGCAAAGACGTTATCGCACGGCAGCAGCGCTGCCAGCGGATGCTCGGGGCGTACCGCTTCCACACCAACGCGCGCTTTGCCACTAGCATCGAAACGCGCAACATAACGCAGTACCAGACCCAGCTCCTGCGCGGCTTCATAGCGCTGCAGCATCTGGTCATTCAGTTCATCCGCATTTTCAAAGAAGTGATCCACTGACTCGGTTTCACAACTTACTGGTACCAGCGACTCGACCCGCACCTGGTTAGGTTCGATGTCATAGCCCGCCTCACGAGCCAGGATCACCAGTTTGCGCTTAACATCCTGTCCGGAGAGATCAACCCGCGGATCGGGCTCAGTCAGCCCCTGCTGCCATGCCTGATCCACCAGCTCGCTAAATGGCACGCTGCCGTCAAACTGTAAAAACAGCCATGACAGGGTTCCGGAGAAAATACCGCTGATAGAGAGAATCGAATCGCCGCTCTCGCGCAGATCGCGCACCGTATGGTTTACCGGCAGACCCGCACCTACCGTGGCGTTATAGAGCCAGTGACGTCCGGTTTTTGCGAACGCATCGCGAATTTGCCGCCAGCTCTGACTGTCTGACGCTCCGGCAACTTTGTTGGCGCTGATAACGTGGAAACCGTGGCTGGCAAAATCGAGATACTGCTGCGCCAGAGGTGCGCTGGCGGTAACATCCAGCACCACCAGATCATCAAACGGGTGCGCGCGCATCCAGAGAAACAGCGACTCTTCATCCAGCGTCTGCGCTTCATCGTCGAAAAATGCCAGCGCACGGCCGGCATCCAGCCCCTCATAGCTCAGCAGGCTACGACGGCTGTCTGCCACGCCAGCCAGTACAAACTCAAAGCCGGTACGTGCAGAAAGCGTCTCCTGCTCACGAGCAAACAGCTCCAGCCAGCGTGAACCAATGTTACCTTTGCCAAACAGCATCAGACCAATGCGCTTCTCTGCCCGGAACAGCGACTGGTGCAGGCCCTGGATCAGATGCCCGGTAGGTCCCACACGCAGCACAGCCACCAGACTGATATGATCTTCAGACTGCCAGACAAACTCCACTGGTTGATCTTTGATCTGCTGCCAGAAGCGATGACTGTGCAGCGGATTACGCGTAACGCCTGCACCAACCAGCGCAACCAGCGCCATGCCATCACGCAGCTGCAGATGACCAGGCAAGGCCGCATCCTGCAGCAGAGTAAAGGCACTATTGACAACTTCAGAGGTGTAACAAAGCTGCAGCAAACGGCGATCGGGATGCAGACCCGCCGCCAGCGGTCTTAACTGAGCGCGTTGCAGCAGCAGATCGATCTCTTTCTGCTGCGTGGCAAAATCATGACTTTCCGGAATATGTATCTCCACCAGACAGACATCGTCGTGGCTGGTGACAATACGTGCACCGGTACCGGACGCCAGTACACGCTCAATACGGGTTGAGCCCTGCTCAGGATGATAGCTGCAGCGCAGCTGCAAATCGATATCGCTGCTGGATACCGGCTGTAACGTACGGGTATGCAGTACCGGTGCCGCCAGGCGTGCCAGCTCGCTGGCTTCATCCAGACGCAGAAGCGGCAGCAGGCAGGCATCAGAGACTTTACGCGGATCGGCGCTATATACGCCCGCCACATCACTCCAGATTGTTACGCGACGGGCACCAGCCAGTGCACCAATCTGCGTCGCGGAATAGTCAGAGCCGTTGCGGCCCAGCAGTACAGTTTCACCGGCGTCGTTGCGGCTGATAAAGCCGGTTACCACCAAACGCTTATGCGGATGCTGGGCCAGCAGCGCCTGCAGCAGCGTCCATGATTTACCCTCATCCACCTGTGGCTGCGCGGCACGTTCCGCCCGCAGAAAGTCACGAGCGTCCAGCCATACCGCCTCGATATCGCGTTGACACAGCAGCGCAGCCATCAGCCGTGCCGACCAGATTTCACCATGGCCAACCACTTCGGCATAGACCGCCTCAGTGATAGCGCCATCCAGCAGCGCGGCCAGGCGTTCAAGATCGCGAATAAACAGGGCGGTCAGTGAATCCGCCGTCTCAGCAGGCAGTAGCGCAGCAATTAAATCACTATGATAGCGGCGCAGCGTCTGCTGCACCTGATGGGCAGAGAGTCGATCGCTCTGGCTTAGCTTCAGCCAGTTGATCAGCTGATTCGTAGTGCTGCCCGCGGCAGAGACCACCATCAGATCACCTGGCTGACTGTAATCCGCCATAATCTCTGCCACACGCTGATAACAGCGTGCATCCGCCAGGCTGCTGCCGCCAAATTTGTGTAACTGCTTTATCGGCGTTCCTGCGCCTGCTGAACTGGTCATGATTACTCTCCGGCTGCGATTCGGAATGCATTATCCAAATCGGCAATTAAATCTTCGTGATCTTCAATCCCGACAGAAACCCGCAGCAGCGTTTCGGAAATTCCGGCCGCGGCGCGTGCCTCTGCAGACATCCCTGCATGTGTCATAGTGGCAGTATGTGAAATCAGGCTCTCGACGCCACCCAGTGACTCTGCCAGCGTAAACAGCTGCAGCGCTTTAAGAAAGCGGCGCAGACGTGCTTCATCCGCATCAAGCTCAAAGCTTAACATGGCGCCAAAGCCGCGCTGTTGACGTACTGCATACTCATGCCCGGCATTTTCCGGCAGTGAAGGATGATACAGCTTTTTCACCAGCGGCTGCTGCTGCAGATAGTCTACAATCGCCAGCGCATTGCGCTGTGCAGCCGCCATACGCGGTGCCAGTGTACGCAGACCGCGTAGCAACAGATAACTGTCAAATGCGGCACCGGTAACACCAATATTGTTTGCCCACCAGGCAAGCTCTGTGGCCACGGCGGGATCTTTCGCAATCACCGTACCCGCCACCACATCTGAGTGACCGTTGAGATATTTCGTGCAGGAGTGAACGACCAGGTCAGCTCCCAGCGCCAGCGGATTCTGCAGCGCCGGACTCAGGAACGTGTTATCCACTACGCTGACAGCGCCAGCAGCACGCGCTGCCTGACAGATAGCAGCAATATCCACAACCCGTAACAGCGGATTGCTTGGGCTCTCAATCAGCACCAGTTTGGGTTTTTCTGCCAGAGCCGCTGCGAGCGCCGCACTGTCACCCTGATCGATAAATTTAACGCGATAGGCACCGCGCTTGCTCAGGCTGTCAAACAGGCGATAGCTACCGCCATAGCAGTCGTGAGGGGCAATCAGCAGATCGCCCGGCTTCAGAAACAGAGTTGTTACCAGATGAATCGCAGACATACCAGTATTCGTCAGTACGGCACCCGCTCCCCCCTCAAGTTCGGCCAGTGCACGCTGCACGACATCACGCGTTGGATTACCACGACGCGAATAGTCATGCGCGCGCGGCTCATTGAAGTCGAGAAAATTGTAGGTGCTGGAGAGGTGAATGGGCGGGACTACGCAGCCATACTGCTCGTCATCATTCAAACCGCTGCGTACTGCGATAGTTGCCTGTTTGCGCGTCATGAGCTCTGCTGTTCCTGAAGAGTAGTAAAAAGAGGTCACAGGATAACATTCCGCTAACAGACGTCAATACATCTGGACATCTAAATGTCTTTGCGTATAGATTGAGCATACTGCGAATAACCGCTAAAATTATGCGCTATTAGCGTCTGTTCCGGCGTATTCTGTCAGTTAAAAGAGCGCTGCAGCATAAAATTGACGACCCGGGCGGTCAGACAAGCAAAAATCGGGCATAATCCACGGATTCTCCCCTATTTCACTTTTATTAATTAAGGTAACCCATGGCTGAATGGAACGGCGAATATATCAGCCCGTATGCTGAGCACGGTAAGAAAAGCGAGCAGGTTAAAAAAATAACAGTATCTATCCCGCTGAAAGTGCTGAAAATTTTAACAGATGAGCGTACACGCCGACAGGTTAATAATCTGCGTCATGCCACAAACAGTGAGCTGCTGTGCGAAGCCTTTTTGCATGCCTTTACCGGTCAGCCTCTGCCTGATGATGTTGATTTGCGTAAAGAGCGCAACGATGAGATCCCGGAAGAAGCGAAGCAGATTATGCGCGAAATGGGCATCGATCCAGATAGCTGGGAATATTAAATTCAGATATAAAAAAACCCAGCCGAAGCTGGGTTTTCTTTTGCAGCCGGTATTACCGGCAACAAGCAAATCTTATTTTTTGGTGCCCGGAATGCTGAAACGCTTGTTGAAGCGATCAACGCGGCCGCCGGTGTCAACCACACGCTGCTTACCAGTGTAGAACGGGTGGCATTTGCCGCACACGTCCAGGTTCAGGTCGTGAGCCATGGTAGAACGGGTGTTGATTACGTTACCGCAAGAGCAAGTGATGGTCACTGCTTCGTACTTCGGGTGAATACCTTGTTTCATGGGAAAACCTCATAAAAGGCCGTGTCGCTCTCCGTGCCAGGCGAACCTGCACAGCACCACACGCGGTTGAACATTATATGTATCTTTGACAAGCCATCTCATCAAAGGCGGAATAGTATACAGAATTTATTCGCGCCAGGCAAATATTGCCAGACCGTACACGCTGGCTGCAGCAGCGTGTACACTACTTTCCCTTATTGCATAACTGGATAGAGATTGCGATGCCTGTTGTAAAGGTTGCACTACCCGTACCGCTGCCGCGCCTGTTTGATTATCTGCTGCCTGCTGGTACGGCAGAGCCGGTAACGGGTAGCCGCGTCAGCGTGCCGTTTGGCAACCGTAAACTCACTGGCATCGTTACCGGCGTGGCAGAAAGCAGCGATCTGCCGTTAAAACAGCTAAAACCCATTGAGGCAGTGCTGGATAGTCAAAGCCTGTTTTCGCCCGAACTCTGGCGCATTCTGAACTGGGCGGCGGGCTACTATCACTACCCTGCTGGCGAGGTGCTGCACCATGCGCTGCCGGTACTGCTGCGCCAGGGCAAGCCAGCGCAGGAAGCGCCACTCTGGCAATGGGTGATAAACGATGCAGGCCGTGAAACTACGCTGGAGAGCCTGAAGCGGGCCCCCAAACAGCAGCAGGCACTGGCGGCACTGCGACAACGCCCACTCTATCGTCATCAGGTCAGCGAACAGAGTTTTAACGATGCCGCACTCCAGGCGCTCCGGGCGAAAGGTTTATGCGATCTGCGCGAACATCTTCCTCCAGCGACTGACTGGCGAACAGATTTTGCGATTAAAGGCGAGCGTCTGCGACTCAATACTGACCAGGCCACCGCCGTTGGTGCTATTCGCGCAGAAGATGATCGCTATGTGCCCTGGTTGCTGGCCGGGATCACTGGCTCCGGCAAAACCGAGGTCTATCTCAGTGTGCTGGAAAATATTCTCTCCCGTGGCAAGCAAGCGCTGGTACTGGTGCCGGAGATTGGCCTGACGCCGCAGACCATTGCACGCTTTCGCGAGCGCTTTGATGCTCCGATTGATGTGCTGCATTCCGCGCTTAATGATAGCGAGCGACTGGCGGTCTGGCTGCGCGCCCGCCGGGGCGAGAGTGCAATTGTGATTGGCACCCGCTCCGCACTTTTTACCCCGCTTGCGCGTCCTGGCGTGATCATCATTGATGAAGAGCATGACAGCTCCTACAAACAGCAGGAGGGGTGGCGCTATCAGGCGCGCGATCTGGCCGTGTTTCGTGCTCATGCAGAAAATATCCCCATTGTAATGGGATCGGCAACGCCGGCGCTGGAAACGCTGCACAATGTGCGCACAGGCAAATATCGCCAGCTCAATCTGACTAAACGCGCAGGCAATGCCAGTGCAGCGTTACAACAGTTAATTGACCTCAAAGGACAGTCACTGAAAGGAGGACTGGCACCAGCGCTGCTCGGCAAAATGCGTCAGCATCTGCAGGCAGATAACCAGGTTCTGCTGTTTCTTAACCGGCGCGGCTTTTCGCCTGCATTAATGTGCCATGAGTGCGGCTGGCTGGCGGAGTGTCAGCGCTGTGACAGTTATTACACTCTGCATCAGCATCAGCGCCAGCTGCGCTGTCACCACTGCGATAGCCAGCGTCCGTTACCACATCAGTGTCCCGGTTGTGGATCCACTCATCTGATACCGGTTGGTGTGGGTACGGAACAACTGGAGCAGCAGCTGAATACACTGTTTCCTGGCGTACCGGTATCGCGCATCGATCGTGATACTACCAGTCGTAAAGGCGCGCTGGAACAGCATCTGGCAGATATACATCGTGGCGGCGCGCGTATTCTGGTCGGCACACAGATGCTGGCAAAGGGGCATCATTTTCCCGATGTAACCCTGGTTTCGCTGCTGGATGTAGATGGCGCACTCTTTTCTGCTGATTTTCGCGCTGCCGAGCGCTTTGCACAGCTCTATACTCAGGTAGCAGGCCGCGCCGGCCGCGCCGGTAAACAGGGCGAAGTGCTGCTGCAGACGCACCATCCGGAACATCCGCTGCTGCAGACGCTGCTGCATCGCGGTTATTTCGCCTTTGCCGATCAGACGCTACTGGAGCGACAGGCAGTGCAATTGCCGCCGTGGACCAGTCACGCGCTGTTTCGGGCGGAAGATATGGATAATCAGCAGGCTGCCGATTTTTTGATGCAGCTGCGCAATCTGCTGGAAGCCAGCCCGTTAAAAGATGAGATGACCTGGCTGATGGGGCCCGTGCCCTCGCTGGCACCAAAGCGCAGTGGCCGCTGGCGCTGGCAGCTGTTGCTGCAGCATCCTTCGCGCAAGCGGCTGCAACAGCTGTTAAGCAGTTCACTGCCGCTACTCACCACACTACCCGCTGCGCGCAAGGTCAAATGGACGCTGGATGTCGATCCGGTCGAAAGCTAGCGGCTGCGCTATCTGCGAGCCAGATCGAAAAAAGTCGCATAAGTCACAGTTTTTATGCAAATTAAGTAACAACCCACTCCGGCAATGCGTTATCAATAGGAGCGGTCCGGCACAGGCCGGCTTTTTCGCAAACAGTAACGGTATTACGCCAGGAGTAAAACGTTGGACCCGAAGCAAACTTCATCCGCAGCCACAATGAAAGATGTGGCCGAGCACGCAGGCGTCTCGACAGCGACCGTTTCCCGGGCGCTGATGAATCCGGAGAAAGTCTCTGCGGCTACCCGGCAGAAAGTGGAACAGGCCGTTTACGCTACCGGCTATACGTCGCACGGCATCGCGCGTAATACCAGACGTAACGACGCACAGACCATTCTGGTCATTGTACCGGATATCTGTGATCCCTTTTTTAGCGAAATCATTCGCGGCGTCGAAGTCACTGCGGCGCAGCAGGGCTATCTGGTGTTAATTGGTGACTGCGCTCATCAGAATCAGCACGAAAAAACCTTTCTTCATCTGATGCGAACACAACAGATAGATGGCATGGTGCTACTTGGTTCACAGCTGCCGTTTGACACTGATGCTGAGGCGCTACGGAACCTGCCACCCATGGTAATGGGTAATGAGTTTGCACCCGAGATGTCGCTGCCCACAGTGCATATCGACAATCTCACTGCCGCATTTGAGGCTGTGAATCATCTGCTCCAGCTTGGACATCGGCGTATCGCCTGTATTACCGGCCCGGATGCGATGCCACTTAGCCAGTATCGATTGCAGGGCTATATTCAGGCACTGCACCGCAGTAATATCGCTATCGATCCAGCTTATATTGTGCCGGGTGACTTTACCTTTGAAGCTGGTGCCCGCGCACTAAAACAGTTGATGAGTCTGCCGCAGCCGCCGGAAGCGATCTTTTGTCATAGCGATCTGATGGCGCTGGGTGCAATGACTCAGGCACGCAAGCTGGGTATGCGTATTCCGCAGGATCTCTCAGTTGTAGGGTTTGATGATATTGAGCTGGCACGCTACTACGAGCCGCCGCTGACCACCGTTGCACAGCCCCGCTTTGCTATTGGCCGTGAGGCGATGCTGCTACTGCTCGATGAGCTGCAGGGCAAGCGGGTAAACAATGGCTCGCGACTGCTGGATGCCGAGTTGCAGGTACGCGGCAGCACGGCTCCTGCGATAAAGCGTTAAGTCAGACGTGCTTAACCGCACATTTTCAGCAAAATCTGAAGGCAGACTCTGCTGGTCAAAGTTCGCCCCCTTAAGTAACATGGCGCATTCATTGCCGGGCGGTTAACACTGCATTTACACCCGTCATTTTACGAATTGCAGCTACACTGGCTGCAGTTCATATTGTTCAGGGTCAACGCCCGCAGGCATTTTGAAGGTATCAGGACGAAAGTGGCACAGAGAGATTATGTAGGCCGCGGGCGTTCAACAGGGACGCGTCGCAAAAAACCCGCAGGCCGCGGTAGCAAGAGCAGTAAAAGCGGCTCCGGTATATCTAAACTGGTGGTGGTACTGGCTGCAGCAGTGCTGGTGACATTTGCCGGTGGTTTGTGGTTTATCTCGCATCATAAAAAAGAAGAGATACCGGTAATTCCAAACCACAAAGCCAATGGCAACGGCCTGCCGCCGAAGCCGGAGGAGCGCTGGAAATATATTAAAGAGCTGGAAAATCGTCAGATCACAGTGCCGTCCCCAACAGAACCCTCGGCTGGTGGCGAAGTACACTCGCAGACCCAGCTTACTGATGAGCAGCGCCAGCTGCTGGAGCAGATGCAGGCCGATATGCGGCAGCAGCCTACTCAGCTAAACGAAGTCCCGTGGAATGAGCAGACCCCGGCTCAGCGTCAGCAGACGCTACAGCGGCAGCAGTTACAACAGCAGCAAAATCAGCAACAACAATTACAGCAGCAGCTGGTCCAGCAGCGTCAGCAGCAGCTACAACAGCAGCAGGCCCAGCAGCGTCAGCAGCAGTTACAGCAGCAGCAGGCCCAGCAGCGTCAGCAGCAGCTACAACAGCAGCAGGCCCAACAGCGTCAGCAGCAGCTACAGCAGCAGCAGGCCCAGCAACGTCAGCAGCAGTTACAGCAGCAGCAGGCTCAGCAGCGTCAGCAGGCTGCTACAGAGCAGGCAAAATCTGATAGCGTGAAAGCCAAACCGGAAGAAAAAGCCTCCTCGCAACGCTGGATGGTACAGTGTGGTTCATTTAAAGGCAGCGAACAGGCGGAATCAGTGCGTGCAGGCCTGGCATTTGAAGGGTTTGAAAGCCGTATTACCACTGGCGGCGGCTGGCATCGCGTTGTGATTGGACCGTTTAAAGACCGCAGCAGCGCCGACAGCACCGTTAAGCGTCTGCGCAGCGCTGGTCATGGCAGCTGTATCCCGCTTGCCCTGCCCTGATCTCTGCCCCCACTCCCTGGCGCTCTCTTTCGCCAGGGAGCAGCCCCGATCTGATTAGGATAATCCCCAACTTCCTGGGGGTTGAAACCGTTCAATCCTGCCCCATATCTGTTTGCATGATACGCCGCGCTGGTTGCGCGGTGTCTTTTTTCAACTGCAATAAGGGGTCTGCCCGTGACAACAATAGTAAGTGTACGACGCAACGGCCGGGTCGTTATTGGTGGTGATGGCCAGGCAACACTCGGCAACACTGTAATGAAAGGCAACGTTAAAAAAGTGCGTCGTCTTTACAACGATAAAGTGATTGCGGGCTTTGCTGGCGGCACCGCCGACGCCTTTACCCTGTTTGAACTGTTTGAGCGTAAACTGGAAATGCATCAGGGTCACCTGGTGAAAGCAGCCGTTGAGCTGGCAAAAGACTGGCGTACCGATCGTATGCTGCGTCGCCTTGAGGCGCTGCTGGCGGTTGCTGATGAGAACTCTTCACTGATCATCAGCGGCAATGGCGATGTGATCCAGCCGGAAAACGATCTGATTGCTATCGGCTCCGGCGGACCTTATGCCCAGGCAGCAGCACGAGCGCTACTGGAGAACACGGATATTGGTGCGCACGATATCGTTGAAAAAGCGCTGAACATCGCTGGCGATATCTGCATCTATACCAACCATAATATTAACTACGAAGAATTACCGTCTAAGGCGTAAGGACCAAAACCATGTCTGAGATGACTCCACGCGAGATTGTCAGCGAGCTTAATCGCTTTATCATCGGCCAGGACGGCGCCAAAAAAGCGGTCGCTATCGCGCTGCGTAACCGCTGGCGCCGCATGCAGCTTGATGAAGAGCTGCGCCACGAAGTAACACCTAAAAATATTCTGATGATTGGTCCAACCGGCGTTGGTAAAACTGAGATTGCCCGTCGTCTGGCGAAGCTGGCTAATGCTCCCTTTATCAAAGTAGAAGCGACAAAATTCACCGAAGTTGGCTATGTCGGTAAAGAGGTGGATTCAATCATCCGCGATCTTACTGATTCGGCTATCAAAATGGTACGCAGTCAGGCGATTGAAAAAAATAAATATCGTGCTGAAGAGATGGCCGAAGATCGCATCCTCGACGTCCTGATCCCACCAGCTAAAAATAACTGGGGACAGCCAGAACAGAGTGCTGAGCCTTCTGCGGCACGTCAGTCATTCCGCAAAAAACTGCGTGAAGGCCAGCTGGACGATAAAGAGATTGAGATCGATCTGGCTGCCAGCCCGGCAGGCGTAGAGATCATGGCGCCTCCAGGTATGGAAGAGATGACCAGCCAGCTGCAGTCGATGTTTCAGAATCTGGGTGGTCAGAAGCAGAAGCCGCGTAAGCTCAAAATCAAAGATGCAATGAAGCTGCTGATTGAAGAAGAGGCGGCCAAACTGGTTAATCCGGAAGAGCTGAAGCAGGATGCTATCGATGCAGTGGAACAGCACGGTATCGTGTTTATCGATGAGATCGATAAAATCTGTAAGCGCGGTGGCCAGTCATCCGGCCCGGACGTATCACGTGAAGGTGTACAGCGCGACCTGCTGCCGCTGGTAGAGGGCTGCACTGTCTCCACCAAACACGGCATGGTGAAAACCGACCATATTCTGTTTATTGCTTCAGGTGCGTTTCAGGTAGCCAGCCCGTCCGATCTGATCCCGGAGCTGCAGGGACGTCTGCCAATTCGTGTTGAACTGCAGGCACTGACAGTAAATGATTTCGAACGTATTCTGACCGAGCCAAACGCGTCAGTGACCGTACAGTACAAAGCGCTGATGGGCACAGAAGGGGTAAATGTGGACTTTACCGAAGATGGTATTCGTCGCATTGCCGAAGCCGCCTGGCAGGTTAATGAAACTACCGAAAATATCGGTGCGCGTCGTCTGCATACCGTACTGGAGCGTTTGATGGAGGATATCTCTTACGACGCCAGCGATCGTCATGGCGAGTCCATCACCATTGATGCTGAGTACGTAGGTAAACACCTGGATGTGCTGGTAGCGGACGAAGATCTCAGCCGCTTTATTCTGTAACAGCACACGCTCTGTTTCTGCTGCCCGGCCACTGTGCCGGGCATTTTTTTGCGCAGGATATTGATGCCGTGCTGCTTTTTAGCCGGAGATGATTTTGCCAACAATCCTCAGATAGCGATATACTTATTTTTCCTGTGGCAAACAGACGGCATCCTTATGAAATATGATACATCTGAACTCTGTGACATCTACCATGAAGAAGTGAATGTAGTTGAACCACTTTTTTCCAATTTCGGTGGACGAACCTCATTCGGTGGTCAAATTACCACAGTAAAATGTTTTGAAGATAATGGCCTGCTCTATGACCTGCTTGAAGAGAACGGGCGCGGTCGTGTACTGCTGGTGGATGGCGGTGGTTCGGTACGCCGTGCACTGGTCGATGCTCAGCTGGCGCGTCTGGCAGCGCAAAATGAGTGGGAAGGTCTGGTCATTTATGGTTCAGTTCGCCAGGTGGACGAGCTGGAGGAGCTGGAGATTGGCATTCAGGCGATTGCCGCGATTCCGGCGGGAGCAGCAGGAGAAGGTATTGGCGAAAGCGATGTACGCGTCAACTTTGGCGGCGTAACCTTTTTCTCTGGCGACCATCTCTATGCGGATAATACCGGCATTATTTTGTCGGAAAATGCCCTCGATCTTGAGTAAGCTGCTTGTAAAAACGGGTGCCTGAGCACCCGCAGGTTTAAGCTGTTACGCTTAAACCTCTTCCATTTTTCCCAGCAGTGCCCGCAGACGTTCCTGCCAGACATGCTGCTCTTCTTTAAGATGCTGATTTTCACGTGCCAGCGCATCCTGGTTACCGGACGCCTGGCTCACTTCGTTTTTCAGCGTCGAGTTCTGCTCTTTCAGCTCTTCAATTTCCATCTGCAGCAGCGTGATAGTATCAATCGCCTGCTGAACTTTCGCTTCCAGTTTCTCAAATACTTCAAATGACATCGTTCTGACCTCTCCTAAAACTCGCAAGGCGTTGATGAAGCTGCAGGTACCTGAATAAGCGTATACACAGCCATATGTTCCCGATTGTAAGTAGCCAAACCCGGCAAGTCCAGCAGCACAGGGCGTTGGCTGTCACTCTGCAACACTTTTCAGTGAATGCTTAAAAAGCAACCCCTCGCCCGTAGAGCAAATGCGATATACGTCAAATGCCGGCTGATAAGAGGTTAAACCGTCGCAAAACACGCGAAAACGCGCATTTTTATGACAGAGTACACAGATTTCAAGTTCGCTATTTCTCGTTTATGCTCGATAACGATAAATTCACGTTAACCCTACATTAACACTGGGCGACCTCAGGGACTGAGAACAAAACTGACAACATTTAACCTCGCTTCAGGAATTTCATTATGAGCCAGACTACAAACACACTCAAAGGTCAATGTATTGCCGAGTTCCTCGGTACTGGTTTGATTATCTTTTTCGGCGCAGGATGTGTCGCTGCGCTCAAGCTGGCTGGCGCTGCGTTTGGTCAGTGGGAGATTTGTATTATCTGGGGCCTGGCTGTTTCAATGGCCGTCTATATGAGTGCCGGCGTCTCCGGTGCGCATCTCAACCCCGCTGTTACCGTTGCGCTCTGCCTGTTTGCCAACTTTGAAGGACGCAAAGTTATTCCCTATATTCTGGCGCAGGTAGCAGGCGCGTTCTGCGCCGCCGCGCTGGTCTATGGCCTCTACTACAACCTCTTTATTGACTACGAAGCCAGTCATCAGATGGTACGCGGCAGCGTAGAGAGTCTGGATCTGGCCGGTATCTTCTCTACTTATCCTAATCCACACATCACCGTTGGCCATGCTTTCCTGGTTGAAATCGTGATCACTGCCGTTCTCATGGCGCTGATCATGGCGCTGACTGATGATGGCAACGGCGTACCACGTGGTCCGATGGGGCCGCTGCTGATTGGTCTGCTGGTGGCAATTATTGGTGGTGCGATGGGCCCGCTGACTGGCTTTGCGCTTAATCCGGCACGTGATTTTGGTCCAAAACTGTTTGCCTTCCTGGCAGGCTGGGGCGATGTCGCTTTTAGCGGTGGTAAAAATATTCCTTACTTCCTGGTGCCTGTATTTGGGCCGCTGGCAGGTGCATGCCTTGGAGCGTTCGGTTATCGTGCTCTGATTGGTCGTCATCTGCCGGTCGCTCTCGCAGAAACCAGCAAAACTGAAAAACCTGCAACGCACGCTGAGCAGCGTAAAGCGTAAGCTTCATTCTCTATCATCAGGAAATTATTATGACTCCGACAGATAAAAAATATATTGTCGCTCTCGATCAGGGAACAACCAGTTCACGTGCGGTAGTTCTTGATCATGACGCCAACATCGTCGCCGTCTCACAGCGTGAGTTTACTCAGATCTATCCAAAGGCGGGTTGGGTTGAGCATGACCCGATGGATATCTGGGCATCGCAAAGCTCTACGCTGGTTGAAGTCCTGGCACATGCAGATATCAGCTCCGATCAGATCGCTGCTATCGGTATCACCAATCAGCGCGAAACCGCCATTGTCTGGGATAAAGAAACCGGTAAGCCAGTCTATAACGCTATCGTCTGGCAGGATCCGCGTACCGCAGACTACTGTAATAAACTGAAAAAAGAGGGGCTGGAAGAGTATATCCAGCACACCACCGGCCTGGTGATTAACCCTTACTTCTCCGGCACAAAGGTGAAGTGGATCCTTGACCATGTAGAGGGCGCGCGCGCGCGGGCTAAACGCGGTGAACTCCTGTTTGGCACCGTAGATACCTGGCTAATCTGGAAAATGACTCAGGGTCGCGTGCATGTCACCGATCACACCAATGCCTCGCGTACCATGATGTACAACATCCACAAGCTGGAGTGGGATGAGCGCATGCTGGAGATCCTCGACATTCCACGCGAAATGCTGCCTGAGGTAAAAGGCTCGTCTGAAGTTTATGGTCAGACTAACATCGGTGGTAAAGGCGGTACGCGTATTCCTATCGCAGGTATCGCTGGCGATCAGCAGGCTGCACTCTATGGTCAGCTTTGCGTTCAGCCGGGTATGGCAAAAAACACCTACGGCACCGGCTGCTTTATGCTGATGAATACCGGCCGCGAAGCGGTAACCTCCACACACGGTCTGCTGACCACGATTGCCTGTGGTCCGCGCGGTGAAGTGAATTATGCACTGGAAGGTGCTGTGTTCATCGGTGGCGCATCGATCCAGTGGCTGCGCGATGAGATGAAGCTGATCAGCGATGCCAGCGACTCTGAATATTTTGCGTTGAAAGTGAAGGATACCAACGGGGTCTATATGGTGCCGGCCTTTACTGGCCTCGGTGCTCCCTACTGGGATCCCTATGCTCGCGGCGCAATCTTTGGTCTGACTCGTGGCGCAAATGCCAATCACATTATCCGTGCCACCCTGGAGTCTATCGCCTATCAGACGCGTGATGTACTGGAAGCGATGCAGAATGATGCGGGTACCCGCCTGCAATCGCTGCGTGTGGATGGTGGTGCGGTGGCGAACAACTTCCTGATGCAGTTCCAGTCCGATATTCTTGGAACCCGCGTGGAGCGACCAGAAGTGCGCGAAGTCACCGCGCTGGGTGCAGCCTATCTGGCAGGTCTGGCTGTGGGCTTCTGGAGCGATCTGGAAGAGGTGCGAGCTAAAGCAGTCGTGGAGCGCGAATTCCGTCCCGGTATTGAAACCACAGAGCGCAACCTGCGTTATGCAGGCTGGCAGAAAGCAGTATCCCGCGCCAAAGCCTGGGAAGAAGAGCAGTAAGTTCCCTTTAACCCGCGGTTTATGCCGCGGGTTTTCCCCCTCTCCTGTTGTTACCTCTGTGTTACACTTTTTGCCTGTTTTGTTATCAGGTGCAGGCCCATGAAACGTGAACTCGCAATTGAATTTTCCCGCGTCACTGAAGCTGCCGCGCTGGCTGGCTATCGCTGGTTAGGTCGCGGCGATAAAAACGCGGCTGATGGCGCGGCCGTCAATGCTATGCGCATTATGCTTAATACCATCGATATTGATGGTCGTATCGTGATTGGCGAGGGCGAAATTGACGAAGCGCCAATGCTTTACATCGGTGAGCAGGTTGGCAGCGGCCGCGGCGATGCTGTAGATATCGCTGTCGATCCCATTGAAGGCACACGGATGACCGCTATGGGCCAGGCCAATGCACTGGCTGTCCTGGCCGTGGGCGACAGAGGTAGCTTTCTGCACGCACCTGATATGTACATGGAAAAACTGATTGTCGGGCCCGGAGCACGCGGTGCGATCGATCTTGCACTGCCGCTGGAGACCAATCTGCGAAATATTGCCAGTGCCCTGGGTAAGCCGTTAAGCCATCTGACAGTATCCATTCTGGCAAAACCGCGCCACGATGCGACAATCGCGCAGCTTCAGGCGCTGGGTGTTCGTGTTTTTGCCTTTCCAGATGGCGATGTGGCGGCCTCAATTCTGACCTGTATGCCGGATAGCGAAGTCGATGTGCTGTATGGTATTGGCGGTGCGCCCGAAGGGGTGGTTTCAGCTGCGGTGATCCGTGCCATGGATGGCGATATGCAGGCTCGCCTGTTGCCACGCCACCAGGTCAGGGAAAATACCCCGGAGAACCAGCGACTGGGAGAGCAGGAGCTGCTGCGCTGCGCGGAAATGGGCATTGAAGCCAACAGAGTATTAACGCTGGCGGAGATGGCACGCAATGACAACGTTATCTTTGCAGCAACCGGTATCACCTCCGGTGATCTGCTAAAAGGCATTACGTGCAGCGGCAATATGGCCACCAGCGAAACGCTGCTGGTGCGCGGTAAGTCGCGCACCATTCGTCGCATCCACTCTATCCACTATCTTGATCGTAAGGATGCAGCGCTGCATCCGTTTATCCTGTAACGGTCTCTCTGCCGCTTTCGGGATGACGCGAAAGCGGCCACCAGCACAGCAGCATCACCAGCGATGTCACAAACATCAGCAGACCAAGGCTGAACTGATCGTGTTGTGGTAGCAGTGCAGAGAGCCAGGCAACGACACCTGAGCCAAGATTCTGCACACCACCAATTAGCGCACCGGCACTACCAGCCAGCCAGGCATAAGGCTCCATTGCGCCAGACGTCGCCAGGGGAAACAGCATTCCGGCACCAAAGAAAAACAGCGCAGCGGGTATCAGCAGTGTCCAGATATTCATTACGCCAAACCAGCCGGGGATCCACATCAGCAGGCCTGCCAGCAGGCAGCTGTTCACCCCATACCACATCAGAGTATGCCAGGATTTCTGCTCGCGGCCCGCAAACCACGCACCAAAAAATGCGGCCGGGATAGGCAGAATAAACAGAATACTCACAGTCAGGCTATCCAGCCTGAGTACGCCACCCAGCAGCACGCCACAGCTTGCTTCAAACACCGCAATACCTGCCAGCGCGCCTACCAGCAGCAGCAGATAACGCACAAAATTTGCGTCACTCAGCAGCGTAACGTAGCGGCGCAGAAACGGTGTTACCGGTGTCTCAGCAGGACGGGTTTCTGGCAACCAGCGCGCCATCGCTGCTGTAACGCTTACACAGAGCAGCAGCAGAAAGGCAAAGCAGGCATGCCAGCTAATAAAGCGGGTAAGCAGCGCACCTATAACAGGTGCCAGCAGCGGGCTGACCAGAATGCCCATATTAAGCAGACTGTTTGCCTGACGCAGCGCAGTACCTGCATAGAGATCGCGTGGCATCGTACGCGCCATCACGCCAGCAACACCCGTTCCCAGCCCCTGAATAGCACTGCCTGATACCAGCATTTGCAGTGTTGAGGCGCAGAGTGCCAGCGTTGCGCCGCAGGCAAAAATAGTCATGCCAGCAAGGATCACCGGGCGGCGACCAACCGTGTCAGAGAGAGGTCCATAGATCAGCTGCGATCCACCGTAAGTGATCAGGTAAGCCGCCATGACCTGCTGCATTGCGCCGCTGCGCACGTTCAGCGCATCAGCCATATCCGCCATTGCTGGTACGTAGATGGTTTGTGCCATCTGTCCGACGGCCACCAGCACGATCAGCATAAAGAGCAAAAAACGATTCTGAGTGTTATTCATCAACATGGAACAAACTATCTGCCTGAAAAAGAACGAGCCGGCAGAACACATGCAGCTGCCTGCCGGAGGTGGCGGCAAAAATATCAAAATTTCACCATAAATCGAGAGGAGTGCATCAGGAAGCCAGGTTGTCACTCGTCAACCTTCTGTACCAGGCTGTAAAGAGACCGCTACAAGTGACGTTCCGTGCGGCCAGTTTGTCGCAATGAGCGCTTTTACCAGCGACCGGCTGACAAGCGTTATTCGGACTGGTAAAGATAGAGATATCCGGGAGAAACCGACAGGAGCATATATGGCTGAGTGGCTGAATGCAGAAGTAAAAGAGGTGAAAAGCTGGACTGATTCTCTGTTCAGCCTGCGCGTCACAGCGCCGATTGAGCGCTTTAGCGCCGGGCAATTTGCCAAACTGGGGCTGGAAATTGATGGTGAGCGAGTACAGCGAGCTTACTCTTATGTCAACGCACCCGATGATCCGCTGCTGGAGTTCTATCTGGTCACAGTGCCTGAGGGCAAGCTGAGCCCACGTCTGCAGGCGCTACAGCCAGGCGACAACGTTATGGTAACCAAAGAGGCATCGGGGTTCTTTATACTTGATGAGATCCCGGACTGCCGAACGTTATGGATGCTGGCAACCGGTACCGCAATCGGGCCCTATCTCTCTATTTTACAGCAGGGCGAGGGACTGGAACGCTTTGAAAATATTGTGCTGATACACGCCGCACGCTACTCCCGCGACCTCAGCTTTCTGCCGATGATGCAAACACTCCAGCAGCGTTACGCCGGCAAACTGTATATCCAGACGGTAGTCAGTCGGGATAACAGCGCCGATTCTCTGCATGGCCGGATACCAGACCTGATTGAGAGCGGTGCGCTGGAGCGCGCGGTCGGTTTGTCGCTGGATGCTGAGAGCAGCCATGTCATGCTATGTGGTAATCCGCAGATGGTCAGGGATACGCAGCAGTTGCTGAAAGAGAGCCGTGAAATGCGCAAACATTTCAAACGCAAACCTGGTCATATGACCAGCGAGCACTACTGGTGAGCATGGCGCAGAGCATAAGCCGGTTTTTCACCCTGTAGCTTTGACTTTCAACCGTAAAAACCGTTCTAATCGTGCCATAAGTGAATGATTCAGGGCCGATAAAATGAAGAATCTGACAGGCGCGCTGCTGCTCAGCTTCGCGCTGATATCTTCCGCCTGGGCGGAGGATACGCCATCCAGTCGCAGTGCACATCTGCCAGTCGCGCCCTATCTGCTGGCGGGCGCCCCCACCTTTGATATGACGATTGCACAATTCCGCGAAAAATATAATGCGGCCAATCCGGATCTGCCGCTGCTGGAGTATCGGGCTATCGATAATCGCGATGAGAAAAGTCATCTGACACGGGCAGCCAGTAAGATCAGTGAGACGCTCTACTCCTCCAGCGCGCTGGAGCAGGGTACCGGAAAAATCAAAACCCTGCAGATTACCTGGCTGCCGGTGCCAGGCCCGGAGATGAAAGCAGCTCAGCAGCAGGCGATGGATTATATGACCGCCCTGCTTCGCTATTTTGTTCCGGGGCTATCGGCTGCAGAGGGTCGGCAGAAGCTGGATACGCTACTCAGTGCTGGTAAAGGTGTACGCTACTCTGCGCATACTGAAGGTGCACTGCGCTTTGTCGTTGCTGATAACGGTGATAAGGGCCTGACCTTTGCTGTTGAGCCCATCAAACTGACGCTGCCTGCTCCCTGATCTCTGCGGCGAAACTAACGAAAGTCAAAGCCAGCGACGCGTTTGATCTCTATACTGTCTGGCAAACATCGCTGCCCGCTGGCAGCGCTATTTCATGAATCGCGTAATGCGGAGGAACGAATGCGACATCCACTGGTTATGGGTAACTGGAAACTGAACGGCAACAAGCAGATGACCACCGATCTGATTGAGGGACTGCGTCAGGCGCTCTCAGGCGTAGAGGGTTGTGGTGTGGCGATTGCGCCACCAGCCATCTATCTTGCGCAGGCGAAAGATGCGATTGCCGACAGCAGCATCGCGCTGGGTGCACAGAATGTCGACGTTAACCTCTCTGGTGCATTTACCGGTGAAACCTCCGCAGAGATGCTTAAAGATATCGGCGCGAAATACATTATTATCGGTCACTCAGAACGTCGCACCTATCATAAAGAGAGCGACGAGTTTATTGCTAAGAAGTTTGCCGTGCTGAAAGAGGCGGGTCTGGTGCCTGTACTCTGCATCGGTGAAACTGAAGCAGAAAATGAAGCCGGAAAAACAGAAGAAGTGTGCGCACGTCAGCTGGATGCCGTTCTGGAGAGCCAGGGCGCTGCTGCATTTAACGATGCTGTTATCGCTTATGAGCCCGTCTGGGCAATCGGCACTGGCAAATCAGCCACGCCAGATCAGGCCCAGGCAGTACATAAATTCATTCGCGATCATATCGCGAAAAAAGATGCCGCTGTCGCGCAACAGGTTATTATCCAGTATGGCGGCTCAGTAAATGATAAAAACGCCGCTGAACTTTTTACCCAGCCCGACATTGACGGTGCGCTGGTCGGTGGCGCATCGCTGAAAGCAGATGCGTTTGCTGTCATTGTTAACGCTGCGGCGGCCGCGAAAAAAGGCTGATATTAACGCTGCACAAAAGGCGATCAGCAGGTTAATGCGGGTCGCCTTTTTTATTGCCTGAGCAACGCTCTGTCAGCGTCGTTGCCGGTTAATCCCGGATGGAGTACACAAGCTGTTTTCCGGGCGCAGGCTTAACTATCTTTGATTTAAGCTTTCTGCGAACTCAGCAGCTGACACGTATAATCCTGCAACTCGCCGGCTGATCCCCCATTCAGCATTAGCCAGTTACGCCGCAGCGCCATCAGTGCCAGGCGTCCATCAGGCAATGCAGCCAGCGCCAGACCGTACTGTCCCATATTATTACGCGCCCCCGGTACTTCAGTTGCCAGACGTATAAATGCGCTCTGCTGCGCCAGTTGTGCCGCAGAAAGCGCGCGCACCAGATAGCGATGACCATGCAGCGTCAGGCTTTGCCAGGTCTCATTCAACTCAGCAGCCTCAGTATCCAGCTGCTGCCGTACTTCTGGTCGCAGGCAAGAGATATGTATATGTAACTGGTTCTGTGAGCGCCCATACTGTGCATTGATAGCCAGTGCAAAAGCACGATCGCTTACCGGTTTATTCTGCGCGATTAGCCGGGTACGCCACTGCCAGGCGGCGAAAAACAGATTCGGGGTAGCGGGATCAAGCAGAGCCGAACTCTCCATACCGGTTATTTTTGCTGTGGGTAGTAACAGAGAGTGCAGCGGGCCTTTGATATCGTTGAAAACGACATAACCCTGTCTGAGATTGACGTCCTGACAGGGAGCGGGGTCGCCATGCTGACGCATGTCAGGAACACATTTTTCGCTGACAATTTGCCAGAGTACCTCGCCATTCCGGTAGTAGTAAAATGCGGCAGCGCTTAGTACAGCTATCACTATTGCCAGACTCAGTACCAGCAGCGTTAAAACACCTTTACGTCCTTGCATGGTCTATGCCTCAGCTTGAGCTAAAGACACAATTTTAATAAGGATTTGTATTTAATTGCCAGATGTTATTATCCAGAATGCAAAACGGCCAGCACCAGGCCAGCCGTTTTATCAGATGATATGAGCCGTTACGGCTTCATCACCTGGTCGTAAGTACCACCATCAGCGAAGTGGTCATGCTGCGCTTTAGCCCAGCCACCAAATTTTTCATCGACGGTAAACAGTTTTACCGGAGCAAAAGTGCTGGCAAATTTTTTCGCCACTTCGGCATCACGTGGACGATAGAAGTTTTGTGCAGCGATGGTCTGGCCTTCTGGTGAATAGAGATATTTCAGATAGGCTTCAGCAACGTTACGCGTGCCCTGAGCATCTACCACTTTATCCACGACTGAGACCGTGGGTTCTGCCAGGATCGATTCTCCCGGCGTAACGATTTCAAACTTATCTTTGCCCAGTTTATCCACTGCAAGATAGGCTTCGTTTTCCCACGCAATCAGCACATCGCCAATGCCACGCTCGACAAAGGTGTTTGTGGCACCACGTGCACCGGAATCCTGTACCTCAACGTTTTTGAACAGTGCTTTAACATATGCCAGCGCTTTAGCCTGGTCGCCCTGATTCTGATCCAGCGCCCAGCCCCATGCAGCCAGATAGTTCCAGCGGGCACCGCCAGAGGTTTTCGGATTTGGCGTGATCACTGAAACACCGGGCTTAATCAGATCGGGCCAGTCGTGAATGTTTTTAGGGTTACCTTTGCGCACCAGGAATACTATGGTGGAGGTATAGGGCGCGGAGTTATCCGGCAGACGTTTAATCCAGTTTTTATCAATACGGCCACGTTCAGCAATCGCATCCACGTCGGATTGCAGCGCCAGCGTGACCACATCCGCGCGGATACCATTTATCACTGAAGTCGCCTGTTTACCCGAACCGCCATGTGACTGACGGATCACGACATTATCGCCGGTTTCCTGCTTATAGTGCGCGCTAAAGGCTTTATTGTATTGTTCATACAGCTCGCGGGTGGGATCGTATGAAACATTCAGTAGCTGATAATCCTTTGCCAGCACCCCGGAAGATGCCAGTAATAAAGTTATTCCAATGCTCCACTTATTCATTGCCTGCTCTCCCGCATGATTTATGCTGCAAGAGTGACATAAAGCAACCAGTGAATTAAAGAATTAAAAATAAGCGGTTATAACCAGGAAGAATATAGGCAAGCGCAGAAGGCGCGAAGCAGTTCGCGCCTTTTTCAGACTGATTAATAGAGTTTTTTCGCCGTATCAAGCCAGTCGCGTTTAAACGGACGCTTCATATTCTCAATGGCGTCAATGATATCGTGATGCACCATTTTCTCATTTTGAATACCTACGCAGCGGCCACCGTAGCCCTGCAGCAGCAGCTCGATCGAGTAGGCGCCCATCCGCGACGCCAGAATACGGTCGTAAGCACAAGGTGCACCACCCCGCTGAATATGACCTAATACCGTTGCGCGGGTTTCGCGCTTAGTCTCTGCTTCAATAAAGCGCGCCAGATCGTCGATATCACAGATGTGCTCAGTGATGGCAACAATTGCATGTTTTTTGCCTTTGGCAATACCCGCTTTAATTTCTTCCACCAGCTCTTCGCGGGTATAAGGAATTTCCGGCAGTACGATAAATTCACAGCCACCCGCAATCGCGGCAGCCAGGGTCAAATCGCCACAATAGCGCCCCATAACCTCAACAATTGAGATACGCTGGTGCGAAGAAGATGTGTCGCGCAGGCGGTCAATCGCTTCAACCACGGTTTCCAGTGCAGTAAAGTAACCAATAGTGTAATCAGTACCGGCAACGTCGTTATCGATCGTACCTGGCAGACCGATGCAGGGAAAACCCATTTCGGTCAGGCGCTTTGCACCCATATATGAACCATCGCCGCCAATAACAACCAGCGCGTCGATACCGCGCTTTTTCATATTTTCAATGGCGACCTGACGAACCTCTTCATTGCGGAATTCAGGAAAGCGGGCGGAGCCAAGAAATGTGCCGCCGCGGTTAATCATGTCAGAAACGCTGTAGCGGTCGAGATTGATCATGCGATCTTCGTACAGCCCCAGATAGCCGTCATAGATACCAAAAACTTCCAGGCCTTCACTCAGTGCGGAACGGACAACTCCGCGAATGGCTGCGTTCATGCCTGGGGCGTCGCCGCCACTGGTCAGTACTCCGATTTTTTTAATCATGACAACCTCTGGATTGTTCAAAACTAAGGATTATTCCTGCCGATCGACCGGGTCATTCCTGCTCCCGAACGCGGGGCTTAATAGTTGCAGATAGTATATCAAAGGCTCAGTGCTGAATTGATTCAGGTCAGACAAGTTTTCGCTAAAATTTTGCCGGGTGATGTGCTTTTTGTCGTTATTAGCACACAACTATATGTAATTAAAAAACTAATAGCGGAAAAAACCTTGCTGATGCTCTGGTACAACTGAACAGGGATCCTGGTGAATAATGACATCTGAGCCGGGAAACTTCTGACGCAATGCCTGTTCAATCTGGTCCGCGATATGATGAGCCTGTACCAGCGGCAGCGTATCCTGCATTTCCAGATGCAGCTGAATAAAACGCGTCGGGCCAGACTGTCGGGTGCGCAGCGCGTGTGCTCCGGACACGCCAGGCCATTCGGTAACCAGTGCAATGATCTGCTGCTTCTCCTGCTCTGGCAACGCCCGATCCAGCAACGATTGCACTGCTTCATACCCCATACGCAGTGCGTTGTAGAGAATGTATACGCCAATACCCAGCGCAAACAGTGCATCCGCGCGCGCAAAACCGTAGCTGCTCAAAATCAGCGCCACCAGAATGGCACCGTTCATAACGATATCGGACTGATAATGCAGCATATCGGCGCGAATCGCCTGACTACGGGTGTGTCGCACCACCCAGCGCTGAAACGCCACCAGCACCAGCGTCGAGAAAAGTGCAACGATCGTCACGACAATGCCCACCAGTGGCGCATGCAACGTTTCTGGTCTGGCCAGATGCTGTATACCGGTCAGAAATAAAAACAGGGCTGAGCCCGAGATAAACATGCTTTGCGCCAGTGCCGCCAGCGATTCCGCTTTGCCATGCCCAAAAGTGTGATCGTCGTCAGCAGGTTGTAGTGCATAACGCACCACCAGCAAATTAGTTAACGAGGCGGCGATATCCACCAGAGAATCTACCAGCGCAGCCAGCACGCTTACCGAGCCGGTATACCACCAGGCAACTATCTTTACCAGCAGCAACAGCAGTGCCAGGGAGGTGGCGGCCAGCGCCGCACGTTTTACCAGTTTTGCGTAATCAGAATTCATGCTTCGCCTCATCAAACGGTCGCAATCTGGCCGCTAATGTTAAAGTTTATCATTAGCATAGCAGTGCAGCGTCCGCGACTGTGAATTCTGTACGCGTGGAAACCTGCGGGCAAAAAAAACCCGCCTGGGTAGGCGGGGAAGACAGGGATGGTGTCTATGGCAAGGAAAACAGGGATACTATGTTACTGGTTACTGCTGGTACTCTTTACTGCCTGCAATTCTGATAAGGAGTGTGCTCCTGAGAGCCGGCGTACATCGTTCAATCGCCGTTCGTAATTCTTCTTCAGTGCAGCCTGCTGCGCTGGCGTCAACAGGTGATACATCTGATTACGAACCCGGGCCATCTCAACCTGAAGATCAGCCTGTGCACGGGCCTGTTTTTCAGCCAGCTCGCGTATAGCTGGCTCATTAAATTTGTCGGCAGTCACAAGGTCGTGCATGGTTTCAACATCCTGAACGCTTAACATCGGACGTTCATGGCGTGTTTGCTGCATCAAATCCCGCATCTGTTGCCGTTGCTGCTCGGTTAATTCAATGCCATCGAACATGTGACTTTGCAGATTTTGCGTCATAATGCCTGTCGTCAGGCCGCTATTTTGATGCATCTCGTCAATCGTCGTCGTCTCTGCTGCAGCTGCGCTGGCGTGACTGAGAACCATCGCTGAGGCAATGATGACGACGGTTAAGTTACGCATCGTTTACTCCCAGTTTGCTCTGTTTTGCGATTCAACGAGACTCAGTTTACGGTTACAGCTGCAAACAACCGTCAGGGGGTGTAAAACTACGTAAAGCGTTGGATTGCCAGTGTAGGAACACGGTATTTTGCCTGCGGAGGGCAATAAAAATGAATAAAATCCTGTTGGTAGATGACGACCGCGAAGTCACTTCGCTGCTTAAAGAATTACTGGACATGGAAGGGTTCGATGTCATTGTCGCCAGCGATGGTGAACAGGCGCTTGGCCTGCTGGACAGCTCGATTGATCTCCTGTTGCTGGATGTAATGATGCCGAAGAAAAACGGTATCGATACGCTGAAAGAGCTGCGCCAGCAGTATCAGACTCCTGTGATTATGCTGTCAGCACGAGCGCATAACCTGGATCGCGTGCTGGGGCTTGAGCTCGGTGCCGATGATTACCTGCCTAAACCCTTTGACGATCGCGAGCTGGTGGCACGTATCCGGGCCATTCTGCGCCGCTCTCACTGGAGTGAGCAGCAACAGCAGCAGCATGATACCAGCTCACCTAATCTGGAAGTGGACTGCCTGCGCCTGAATCCGGGACGGCAGGAGGCGAGCTTTGATAACCAGACTCTGGATCTTACTGGCACCGAATTTACCCTGCTCTATCTGCTGGCGCAGCATCAGGGACAGGTGGTTTCGCGTGAGCACCTTAGTCAGGAAGTGCTGGGCAAACGTCTGACACCGTTTGACCGCGCTATCGATATGCATATCTCCAATCTGCGACGGAAATTGCCGGAACGTCGCGACGGGCATCCATGGTTTAAAACGCTGCGTGGACGCGGCTATCTGATGGTGTCCGCTTCATGATAGGCAGCCTGACAACCCGCATCTTCGCCATTTTCTGGCTCACGCTGGCGCTGGTGTTGATGCTGGTTCTGATGGTGCCCAAGCTCGATTCACGCCAGATGACCTCTCTGATGGAGAGCGAACAGCGCCAGGGCACCATGATTGAACAGCATGTCGAAGCGGAGCTATCACAGGACCCACCCAACGATCTGATGTGGTGGCGTCGGCTGTTTCGCGCTATTGATAAATGGGCGCCGCCAGGCCAGCGTTTGCTGCTGGTTACCAGCGAGGGCCGGGTCATTGGCGCACAGCACAATGAAATGCAGGTGATACGCAACTTTATTGGTCAGTCTGACAACGCCGACCACCCGCAGAAGAAAAAATATGGCCGCGTTGAGATGGTCGGGCCTTTCGCCGTGCGTGACGGCGAAGATAACTATCAGCTCTATCTGATCCGCCCGGCAACCAGCTCACAACTTGACTTCGTCAATCTGCTATTTGACCGTCCGCTCCTGCTGCTGATTGTTACCATGCTGATCAGCTCGCCACTACTGCTCTGGCTGGCGTGGAGCCTGGCACGCCCGGCACGCAAGCTGAAGTATGCCGCAGATGAAGTTGCCAGCGGCAATCTGCGACAGCATCCCGAGCTGGAATCGGGGCCGCAGGAGTTTCTTGCTGCAGGTTCAAGCTTTAACCAGATGGTGAGTGCGCTGGAACGTATGATGACGGCGCAGCAGCGTCTGCTGTCAGATATCAGCCATGAGTTGCGCACGCCATTGACCCGGCTTCAGCTGGCAACTGCGCTGTTGCGACGGCGTCATGGTGAAGGCAAGGAGCTGCAACGTATTGAAACCGAAGCACTGCGTCTTGACGGTATGATCCAGGATCTGCTGGTTCTGTCACGCACGCAGCACAACAATGCGCTGGTCAGTGAAGCCATGAAAGCTAATCAGCTCTGGAATGGCGTACTGGAAGATGCGCGTTTTGAAGCGGAGCAGATGGGTAAAACCATGGATGTACCCTACCCGCCTGGCCCATGGCCGCTATATGGTAATCCCCATGCACTGGAGAGTGCGCTGGAAAATATTGTGCGTAATGCCCTGCGTTATTCACATACCCATATCAGCGTCAGCTTTTCAGTAGATATTCAGGGCATCACTATTCACGTTGATGATGATGGCCCAGGCGTAAGTGCAGAAGATCGCGAACAGATTTTCCGCCCGTTCTACCGTACTGACGAAGCGCGCGATCGTGAATCAGGCGGCACCGGACTGGGACTGGCAATTGTTGAAACCGCTATCCAGCAGCATCGCGGCTGGGTCAAGGCTGATGATAGTCCGCTTGGCGGCCTGCGTCTGACGCTATGGCTGCCGCTATACTCTGCCCGTCCGTAATTTGCTATGCTCTGGCCCCTGATTGCGGGGGCCATATGCTAAACATTGTTTTATTCGAACCTGAAATTCCACCCAATACCGGCAACATTATCCGTCTCTGTGCCAATACTGGCTTTCAGCTGCATCTGATCGAGCCACTCGGCTTTGCATGGGATGACAAACGGCTGCGGCGCGCCGGGCTTGATTATCATGAGTATACGGCACTGAAAAAGCATGCCAGCTATCGTGATTTTCTCGGCACTGAAGCACCGTCACGCCTGTTTGCGTTGACAACCAAAGGCACGCCAGCCCACAGCGCAGTCGCTTATCAGGCCGGAGATTATCTGCTGTTTGGTCCTGAGAGTCGGGGTCTGCCTGCTGAGATCCTTGATGCCTTGCCCGCCGGACAGAAAATTCGCATTCCGATGCGGGCTGAAAGCCGGAGTATGAATCTGTCGAACGCGGTGTCAGTGGTGGTGTATGAAGCGTGGCGCCAGCTCGATTATGCTGGCGCACTTATCAAAGCTTAAATACCGTCTCCATACTCAAAGCCGGTACCGGTAAAATGTTGATCCATATCCATTGAAGGCTTGTCGCTGGTGGGTTTGCCAACGATACGTGCCGGCACACCAGCCGCAGTGGTGTGGGGCGGGACAGGCTGCAGTACCACAGAGCCAGCGCCAATTTTTGCGCCACGACCGACGTCGATATTGCCAAGAATTTTAGCGCCAGCGCCAATCATTACGCCTTCGCGGATTTTCGGATGACGGTCGCCGCTGGTTTTACCGGTACCACCCAGCGTAACAGACTGGAGAATTGACACATCGTTCTCCACCACAGCGGTTTCGCCGATCACAATGCCGGTTGCGTGATCCAGCATGATCCCGCGTCCGATTCGGGCTGCCGGATGGATATCAACAGCAAATGAAACAGAGATTTCGTTCTGCAGGTAAACGGCCAGCGCGCGACGCCCCTCTTTCCAGAGCCAGTGGCCGATGCGGTACGCCTGCAGAGCATGAAAACCTTTGAGATAGAGCAGCGGCGTGGAATATTTATCCACTGCCGGATCGCGCTGGCGAACAGCCTGTATATCATACGCGGCTGACACAATCATTTCAGGATCCTGACGATACGCCTCTTCGACAATTTCGCGTACGGCAATGGCTGGCATAATCGGATTTGCCAGCTTGTTTGCCAGCATATAACTGAGCGCACTGCCAAGGTTCTCATGTTTCAGCAAGGTCGCATGATAAAAGCTGGCCAGCATCGGTTCGCAGTCAGCCAGCGCCCGCGCTTCCGCTTTAATATGGTTCCAGACCAGTTCTAACTCTTCAGACGACATTGCTATATGCTCCCGATAAAAAAGCGCCAGAGAGGCGCTACAGGTTAGGTGGCTTAAGCATCCTGCTTTAGCTCTGGCTGTTTTCGTCTTTCCGTGTACGGCCCAGTAAGCTCAATGCTGCCTCCCGCGCCGTTTTTTCGCAATACAGCACCTGATAAATCTGTTCAGTTATTGGCATTTCAACACCTAAGCGAGCAGCTAATGCTTTGACTTCTTTGGTGTTTCTATATCCTTCTACAACTTGTCCGATAATGCGTTGTGCTTCAGTAACGTTCTCTCCCTGTCCCAGCATCATGCCAAAACGGCGATTACGCGACTGATTGTCGGTACAGGTGAGCACCAGATCGCCCAGACCTGCCATTCCCATAAACGTCACCGGATCAGCACCCAGCGCAGCGCCCAGACGACTCATCTCTGCCAGACCACGTGTAATCAGCGCTGTACGGGCATTTGCACCAAAACCGATACCGTCTGAAATACCAGCACCAATAGCGATAACGTTTTTCACCGCACCACCCAGCTGCACCCCAATAAAATCGGGATTGCTGTAAACACGGAAACTTTTGCCACAGTGCAGCTTTTGCTGCAGATCTTCTGCGAACTGCGTATCTGTAGCCGCCAGAGCAATAGCCGTAGGCAAACCAGCTGCCAGCTCTTTCGCAAACGTCGGTCCCGAAATTACCGCCAGCGGAATAGCATCACCAAGGATCTCGCGCGCAACATCCTGCAGCAGGCGCCCCGTCTCTTTCTCAAGACCTTTAGTGGCCCAGACAATACGCGAATCCGGGCGCAGGTGCGGTTTAAGCTGCAACAGCACATCGCCAAAAACATGACTCGGCACCACCACCAGCAGATCGCGGCTGGCAGCAACAACCCGCGCCAGGTCTGCTTCAGCAATGAGATTATCGGGAAATGAGACGTCAGGCAGAAATGCCGCATTGCAGCGATCGGCTTGCAATCGGGCAACACTTTGGGGGTTATGGCCCCATAACAGAACCGGATGACCATTGCGGGCCAGAGTGATAGCAAGAGCGGTGCCGTACGAGCCGGCACCGAGTACGCTAATAGACGCGTTATGTGTTGTCATCAGGCATCCTGACGTGGCGCTTCGCCTTCACCTTGCTGCTGCAGATAGTTCATAAACAGTGCATCAAAGTTGACCGGCGCCAGATTGAGCTGCGGGAAAGTACCACGTGAAACCAGGCTGGTAACGCACTCGCGTGCATACGGGAACAGAATATTTGGGCAGTATGCGCCGAGGCAATGTGCCATCTGCGTGCCGTCGATGCCGCTGATGGTAAAGATGCCCGCCTGCTGCACTTCACACAGAAACGCCGTCTCTTCGCCTACGGTAGCGGTTACTGTCACGCGCAACACCACTTCATAGACTTCATCAGCCAGCTGAGAAGAGGCGGTATCCAGATCCAGTTTCACTTCCGGCTCCCACTCTTTCTGGAAAACCTGCGGCGCGTTTGGCGCTTCAAATGAAACATCTTTAGTGTAAACGCGTTGAATCTGGAACTGCATTTCGTTAGTGCTTTGGTCAGACATAGTACTGGGTCCTTAAGTGATTATTATCTGTTCGAAAAAATTAAGCCTGGAGTAGAGGATCAAGTCCCTGACGCCCATCCAGCGCAAAGAGATCGTCACAGCCGCCGATGTGCTGAGCGTCAATGAAAACCTGGGGCACCGTGGTACGACCGCTGCGCTTGATCATCTCTTCACGTTTCATCGCGTCCCCATCGATAGGGATCTCCTGATAAGAAACGCCTTTTTGATCGAGCAGCGCTTTTGCCCGGTGGCAGTAAGGGCAGGTAACTTTGGTATAGATTTCAATATTAGCCATGCGGATACCTCAGATGATTATTTGCCGCGAACCAGCGGCAGGTTTTCGCCACTCCAGCCGCTTACACCATCTTTCAGGACAGCGACATTTTCAAAGCCTGCTGCGCTCAGCGTTGCAGCTGAGTCGCCAGCACTCTGACCGGTGGCACATACCACAATTATGGGTTGAGACTTGTGCTTTTCCAGCTCAGCGAAGCTGCCTTTTTTGATATCTGCTGCAGCAACATTAACGGCCCCGGAAATGTGCCCCTTGCGATAATCGTCGCGCGAACGCACGTCTACTACCACCGCGTTCTCTTTATTAATCAGATGAGTTGCTTCGCCACGGCTGATTGTTTTTACTTTAGAGAACATTCCTTTAACGGTGGTTACAATCACCAGAATAAGTAAAACAACCCATGCCAGACTAAGGATGGGGTGATTGCTTGCAAACTGCATAATTTCTTGCATGAGGGGTAACGACTCCAGACCGGGCTTATAAGCTAAAACAAGGCTTCTGAGTATACCTGCGCCACTTTGCATGTACAGTCACGATGCGGGCAGAGATACGATTTGTGCGTCATTTTCCAAAAAAAATGTTCTAATCGCAAAATTCAGACAATGTTTATCACGCTAAGCTTTATAGCGACATGTTTCGTAATCTAAAACCTGGCCGGGATTACTGGTAAGCGGCTGTTCATCGTGGAATAATTATTAACTATGAAGGGAAAAGCGCCTGTTGTACCCACTGTGACCCACCACAACGGCCCGGCATCTCCGTTGCTAGTAAGCTGGTCCAGACACTCTCTACGCCTGCTCTGTGCGGGACTTTTTTTGCTGCCCGCTCTGGGTAACGCTGCGGATGACAATAAAGCCCAGCTAAAAACCATCCAGCAGAGTATTGCTGAAAAAGAAAAAAGTGTTAAAGCACAGAAAGTTGAGCGCAGTAAACTGCTTGATCAGCTGGAAAGTCAGGAAAAAATCATCGCTCAGGCCAGTCGCCAGCTACGCGAGACGCGCAACAGTCTGAGTGCGCTGAATAAAGAGGTCGCACAGCTAACCGCTTCAATTTCCCGTCTGGAAAAACAGCAGGCACAGCAGGAAACATTGCTGGCAGGGCAACTTGATGCCGCCTTTCGGCAGGGTCAGCACAATGGCCTGCAACTGCTGATGGGAGGTGCGGAAGCGCAGCGTAGCGAACGCATACTGGCCTATTTTGGTTACCTCAATGCCGCCCGGCAGAAAAACATCGATGAGCTGCGTCAGACACAGCAGCAGCTGGCAGAGCAGCGTATAACGCTGCAAACCCGGCAGCAGCAGCAAAAAACGCTGCTGACTCAGCAGCAAACCCAGCAAAGTAAACTTGAAAGCGCCAGCGCTGCGCGCAAAAAGACATTGTCAGCACTTGAGAGCGCTCTGGAGAAGGATCAGGCTGACCTGGTTGAGATGCGGCAGAACGAAAGTCGACTGCAGGATAAAATCGCCCGTGCAGAGCGCGAAGCGCGACAGCGGGCAGAGCGTGAAGCACGTGAAGCGGAGAAAGTTCGTCAGCGTCAGGCGCAGGCCAAAGCCAAAGGATCCAGCTATGCACCAACCCAAAGCGAGCGTGAGCTGATGGCGCGTACCGGCGGCCTGGGCCGGCCTGATGGTCGTGCCATCTGGCCAGTACATGGCAGAATCGAACATCGTTTCGGTGAATCGATGCAGGGTGAACTACGCTGGAAAGGATTGGTTATCGATGCACCAGAAGGCACCGAGGTTAAGGCGATCGCTGATGGCCGGGTATTAATGGCTGACTGGCTGCAGGGATATGGATTAGTGGTGGTACTGGAACATGGCAAAGGCGATATGAGTCTGTATGGCTATAACCAGAGTGCGCTGGTCAGTGTTGGCTCACAGGTCAAAGCCGGACAACCTGTAGCGCTGGTAGGAACCAGTGGTGGTCGGGGCACAGCATCGCTCTATTTTGAAATTCGCCGTCAGGGTAAGGCTGTTAATCCACAACCGTGGTTAGGAAGATAAGTGCTGTTTTTATCCCGAAAACTAACTCTTTTGCTATGCGGTAGCGTTTTTTCTATCGCAACACACGCGGCAAAACTGGCTATTGTTATCGACGATTTTGGTTATCGCCCAACCGAAGAGAACAAAGTTCTGGCGATGCCTGCGGCAATCTCAGTTGCCGTACTGCCAAACGCGCCTCATGCCCGGGCAATGGCGACTAAAGCTCATCAGCTTGGACATGAGGTATTGATTCATCTGCCCATGGCTCCGCTGAGCAGGCAGCCGCTGGAAAAAGATACCCTTACACCAGAGATGAGCAGCGCGGAGATTGCCCGGATTATTCACGAGGCCAGCGCTAACGTGCCTTATGCGGTTGGTCTGAACAATCATATGGGCAGCAAAATGACCTCCAGCCTGCCCGGTATGCAGAAAGTGATGCAGGTTCTTAATCACTACAACTACTATTTTCTCGACAGCATGACGATAGGCAATAGTCAGGCCGTGGCTGCTGCCCGCGGAACCCAGGTCAGAGTCGTTAAGCGGCGCGTGTTTCTGGATGACAATCAAAACGAAGCTGCGGTGCGGCAGCAGTTTACGCGCGCGGTTAAGCTGGCACAGCGTGACGGCTACGCAATAGCGATTGGCCATCCACATCCCACTACGGTACGCGTTTTACAACAGATGCTGCCCTCTCTGCCTGCCGATATTACGCTGGTTACGCCGGGCAGCTTACTGAATGAGCCTCTGCACCAAAGAACCCAATCTGCAGCCCCTTCCCCGATCACCGCGCCTGTCGCGCATTTCCGTGCGCCCGGCATTTGTAAAGTCAGCGCTGCGCCAGTGCCGCAGATGCGGGTTGTGGAGATAGTCATAAACACTCTGAAGAACAGTCCGTTTACGCAGCAGTTAAAAAAACTATTTTAAACTGCCAGTTTACAAATCATTTATATCGTCCTCTTAAGAGGACGATATTTTTCATATATAATCACTCAAGTTTTAGTAATCTTAATTGAAGCTACAGGATAGTGTGTGCGATGAAAAAAATATGGAAAATAAGAACTATCAATTGCATTCTGTGGCTGCATGCAAAACTCAGTCAGATTGACAGAAAAAAACAGCCATTAAGTAAAGAAAGCGAATTTAAACGGATTGTTATTTTTTCTACGACAGCCCTCGGTGATTTCCTCTTTAATACGCCAGCTATTCGTGCGCTTAAGCAGCGTTATCCGGACGCAAAAGTTATGCTTGTTTCAAGCCAGAAAAATCTTAAGTTAGTTCAGGGAAGCGCATGGTTTGACCAGATAGCTGTGTGGGACAATAAAATCGCACGTGCACCAAAGTTGATACATGAGCTACGCAAATTTCAGCCGCAGGCTGCATTTTTACTACACTCGCGTCATGGTTATGACACCCTTTGCGCTCGTTTCGGCGGTGCCAGGTACATCATAAGAGATAACTTTCGCTTTGACTCTCCGCTGTTAAATAAATGGCTTGATTTACACTCCGAAGCTTATGAGGGTCATATTATTCAGCGAAAATTAGATTTGATAAGCGCTCTGGGCTGCTCTGATAAAGATATCAGAATGCAGTTTCCTGTTGTCATAAAGAAAGAAGCCCGCTCTGTAAAAGAAGATATTATTGGATTTCAGATGGGTGCCTCAGAAGATAAGCGATGCTGGCCTGTGGAACACTTTGCTGCTCTGGCTGAAAAGATCTTTCAAGACCATCCGCTGACCAAAATTGTTTTAACCGGTTCGCCAAAAGATCACGCTCTTGAAAGCAGGTTTTTTGCACTGTTGCCGGCAGAAATACACTCTAATATCACTTCTTATATTGGAAAAACCGATCTTCAGGATCTTATCGAACTTATCAGCTCGCTTAAATGTCTGGTTACTGGCGATACCGGACCGTTGCACATTGCCGTTACCGCCGGAACGCCGACTGTTAGCTTATATGTAGATGCTAATCCCGACTATACCGGGCCTTATCAGGATCCGCATTTGCATAAAACAATTCGTATTGAGCCTGCTAAAAACGACGATGCGCTTTTCCCAATGAAAAAAATAAGCGTAGAACAGGTTTATAACGCAATTTTTTGATGAAAAAGAGATTAGCGACCACAGAGGTTATGTGGTCGCTATGGTCTTAAATAGCCGTTTTAGATCTGGAGACAACCAGCGCCAATGGCAGCCAGAAAAGAACCCACATTTCTGCTGGTCCGCCAACAACAAACATGCCCTGGGTAGTATAAAACAGCAATGAAAAAATCCAGACTGCGCTTTCAAGGCCCAGACCAGATTTAAATTTTCTATAGGCGTGTATAAGCGCACTTACAATAAGCGCAGCCAGAAAACAGATACCTACCGCCCCGCCTTTCAAAAATGATCCAACATAAAGGCTATGCGTGGTCGTCACAGGATCGCCAATACTATTAATAAATTTTATTTCCTGCTCGAATCCCCAGCCGAAGAAGGGCTTGATCATCGTTTCTTTTATAGCATGCTCCCAGATACCAAAACGAATGAAGCTTTGGTTGTAAGAGGAGAGCAAACGAGCCGCAAACTCGTTACCATAGCTTGTCAGCATAAAGAAAATACCAATTGCCAGCAAAGCTATCAGAGCATACATAATCTTTTTTAGTTGAAAATTGCGGTAATTGGCCAGTGCCAGAGCCAGCGCAATAATCAGCGATAATAAAGGACCACGGCTTTGCGTTAACATTAACCCAATAAACAGTAATGCACAGGGAAGATAAATCCAGTATCGTCCTGACTCGCGCGCGATTATAAGCCCGCTAAATATCCCGATTGCAAAATAACCACCCAAATCAATAACATTTGATGGTGCGGCAAAGAACCCCCCTCCTAATCGGTAAACAAAGATATTTTGTTTATCTACCAGATATAGAGTTAGTGACAGTAATACAAAGCAACCCAAAAATATCGCGCTGTGTACTTTTATCCTGCCGTATCTTGCTATACAGTAATCAACCATATAGATAAAAAAAAGCAAATAGAATGAATGCTTGATAGTGGAAAAGATATTTAAGGGTTCATCAGACCACAGATTGGTAATACTATAATATAAGAGAAATGCGGTTATTATAAGAAACGTGGGTGTAACAATAAATGATGCATTGATAATTTTGCCTTTATTAATAACAGCAAACACTATCATAGTAATTACAGCGACGTAAAAAAAAACTTTTGCTTTTCCTATGCCGGTAAAAATAACAAGCAGGAACAGAAAAAGCATAAAGCTTATGGAAGATATTTCTTTCCAGGTATCAGCCTTTCTTAAAAATTTCATCTGGAGTTGCCTTTTCAAAAATAGTTTCGCTCAACCCACTATTAAGAGACAGGTTATAAACTTTTACACCTTTTTTTTCGAGATCCTTGCTTGCATTATAAAAAGCAGGCTCTATTAGTTTTGAAAAATTCTCCTCTAAAAAGCTTGGCTGCTTATTTTCATTGTTTTCATAAAACCTGGGCGCAGAAAAATTATTCATATCCACGCCAGCTAAAAATATTCTTTTAGCTCCAAGAAATACTGATATCTGTAGAGCCCAGTAGGCTACAGTTCCTGCATCAAAAATTCCTTTTCTGATATCCCACGAAAAACCAGACTGATATTCTGATGCGTATATTGTTAACTCTTTCTGCTGGCCATATACAGTCGCGTAGTGTTCGGGAGAAACCTTTTCCTCATAAATCCTATAGCTGACGTCTTCAATTATAGATATTTTGCACAAGAGATTATGCATCCCCAACCTGTTAAGTACATCATTTAAGCAATGAGCTGTTATAAAAAGCTCTAACTCTCTATCGCTTATGATTTTCTCAACAATATCTACCCTTTCTTTTATAAAATCTCTGTCTACTATAATGTAATAGCTAAACTTTACTACATCACTTAATACGTAGGCACCATTAACGCCTATAAACACTGTTTTCTGCAATCCAGAAAAATCTAACTCTTTTATGGATGGTCCCGTCGCTACAATTGTGAAATCGCAACCTGCGTTAGATGAGGATACACTTAATGGCTTTATATTGATTTTTTTTCTTTTCCATACAAATCTTTCAACGTGCCCCTCAGGGGCACGTTTTATAGCAAGGTGCGGCCAAAAGTTCTCGTTATGCCTGAGCGCTCTGCAATGTGTATAACGATAAAGCTGTTTGAATAAGGCCCGCATTTAAAATATCTCCTGCAACTTTTCCTCAACCTGAGAGGCAGTGATAGTTTGCATGGTACCATCCTGACTAATCAGCTCATTCTGATTTTTGCCATAACCGCCGATAAGTCCCGGATCGGTAGGGCCGAATAGCGTGATATTAGGCCGATCCAGTGCCGCCGTCAGATGGCTGAGGCCGGTATCTACTGATACCACGGCGCACGCGCCAGCCAGCTGCTGTGCCACCTGCTCCAGCGAGAGCCTCGGTAAAACAGTTACATGGGAGAAGCCTTCAGCCAGGCGCTGTGCGCGCTGATGCTCATGCTCAGCACCCCATGGCAATCGGAGCTCCAGACCTGATGGTTGCAGCAAAGAGATCAGCTCACGCCAGTGTGTTTCTGGCCAGTGTTTATTATCCCGGGTTGTGGCATGTAAAAACACCAGATAAGGCTGACTCTGCTTTTCCTGCAGCGTTGTCAGAAAGTGCGCTGCAATGGCGTAATCACCCTGAGTAGTGGGTTTCTCATAGCCGAGACTTTTGGCAAACAGCTCGCGTGTCCGTTCAACGGCATGCTGCTGTTTACTAACCTCATGCCGCTGATCGTACCACCAGCTGGCAAATGGCTCACGTGCACTGCGGCTATCCAGGCCATGTTTGGTGCCTCGTGCCAGACGCGTAACCAGTGCAGCACTTTTAATCAGACCCTGCGCATCAATGATCAGATCATACTGACGTGACTGCAGTTCGCGCTTGAATGCAACGCGCTCCTCACGTTGCTGACTACCAAACCAGTGCTTGCGCCAGCGACGAATAGCGACTGGCAGCACCCTGTCTACTGCCGGATGCCAGCCAGGGATCTGCGTGAAGTTTTCCTCTACTACCCAGTCAAAGCGTATATCCGGCAGTGCCTGCATTGCATCGGTCAGGGCGGGCAACGTATGAAGTACATCCCCCATGGATGAGGTTTTAACAATTAAAACGTGCATAATTACTCCTGCACTGACTGTAACAGCATGCTTAGCTCCTGATGCACGCGTGCAGGCTCAATATCGATAAGACTTTGATGATATCCCTCTGCGGCCTCACCTTTACGCACTTTATGATAGCCGCTAATCAGACGTATGATGCGTGCCTGATGCGAGAGCGGTGGCGTGAAGTCGGGACTGCTGGGACCATAGAGGGCAACCAGTGGCCGGTTAAGGGCAGCAGCGATATGCATCAAACCAGAATCATTGCTGACCACCGCGCGGCAGTGCGCTATCAGGATCACCGCCTGTTCAAGCTGCGTGTCACCCGCCAGATTTTTTCCATACACACGCAGGGATTCTGGCAGCGCCTGTAAAATGGTTTCGCCGGTTTCGCGATCTTTGGCAGAGCCAAATAACACCACCTGATAACCTTCGTTAATCAGCTGCTCTGCCAGTGCGGCATAGTGGTAGTGCGGCCAGCGTTTTGCCGGCCCAAACTCCGCGCCTGGACAGAAACCAATAACAGGACGGTCAGCAGAAAGACCAAACAGAGCTGCGGTCTGATGCTTTTCTTCCTCGTCAACGCGCAGCTGAGGCCACAACAGCGGCTGCGGCAACTGCCGGGCCGAAGCGGGCGGTGTATCATAAGCCAGCGCCACATAACGCTCGACCATCAGCGGAAAAGCCGCCTTATTCAGTACGCGGGCGTCATTCAGCACGCCATAACGCATCTCACCGCGCCAGCCTGTACGCCGTTTGATGCCAGCAAAAAACGGTACCAGCGCTGATTTAAATGAATTGGGTAACACATAAGCGCGATCGTAACCATTGTTACGAAGTGCCCTGCCAAGCCGGCGGCGCTCGCCCAGCGCCAGCGCGCCGTGCCCCAGTGGCATCGCCAGCGCCTGGTTGACCTCTGGCATACGTGACAGTAGTGGCCGGCACCAGGCAGGTGCCATAACATCAATGACTGCATCAGGATGCGCCGCTTTAAGGGTGCGATAGAGACTTTGCGACATCATCATATCGCCGACCCAGGACGGGCCAATAACCAGAATTTTCATCGCTGATGCGGGTATCCTTAAGCGTTACGATTCAGCCAGGCCATGTACTCACCTACGCCCTGTGCAACAGTTTTGAACGGCTTATCAAAACCAGCTTCACGCAGTTTAGTGAGATCCGCCTGGGTAAATGCCTGATAGCGTCCTTTGAGCTTATCCGGGAATGGGATGTACTCAATCTGACCTTTCTGATGAAACTTCAGCACCGCATCCGCGACTTCCTGGAATGACTCGGCCCGGCCGGTGCCGCAGTTATAGATACCCGATACACCATTTTCCCAGCACCACAGGTTCACCGCCACGACATCATCTACGTGAATAAAGTCACGGCGGAAGCTATCGCTACCTTCAAACAGTTTTGGATTCTCACCATTGCTGATTTGAGTATTCAGATGAAACGCTACGCTGGCCATGCTGCCTTTATGTCCTTCACGCGGGCCATAAACGTTAAAGTAGCGGAAGCCGCATACCGGTGACTCCGCTTCAGGCAGAATCTGACGCACATAGTGGTCAAACAACATTTTTGAATAGCCATACACATTCAGCGGCTCTTCATATTGTCGCTCTTCAATGAAATTTTCGTTGCGACCGCCATAGGTGGCTGCTGAAGAGGCATAAAGAAACGGGATTTCGCGCTCGAGGCAAAAATGCAGCAGATCTTTTGAGTATTGATAGTTGTTATCCATCATATACTTGCCATCCCACTCAGTGGTGGCTGAACAGGCACCTTCATGGAAAACAGCTTCAATCGGGCCAAGATCCTCACCCGACATGATGTAAGAGAGAAATTCCTCTTTATCCATGTAATCTGCAATATCTAAATCTGCCAGATTGACGAACTTGGTGCCATCTTTCAGGTTATCTACCACCAGAATGTCACTATGACCGCGATCGTTAAGCGCCTTTACAATATTGCTGCCAATCATGCCAGCGCCACCGGTAACGATAATCATATGCTTTGCCTTTAATCAGTTAGGGTGAAACAAGAGATTTCACGCATGTATACCTGTCATCATAACATTTCAGCCTCATACAGACAGCCAGATGCGTTAAGCACGTTGCATAAACTCTGACCGCTACGTGAACTATGCTACAAAACGAATATTTAACTGGCTGAAATGTCGTCGCTCTGCCATTTGCTCAGTAAGATGCTCTGATAGTTGGCGATCTGAGGAGCAGAATCATGTCCGGTCAGTTTTACTCGCAAATCCGTCAGCAGCTTGAGACAACACGTCAGGACGGATTGTTCAAACAGGAACGCAGTATTACGTCAGCTCAGCAGGCTGAAATCAATGTTGCCAGCAGTGCACCTGTCATCAACTTTTGCGCTAATAACTATCTTGGGCTGGCTAATCATCCGGCACTGATCCAGGCGGCAAAACAGGGCATGGATTCACACGGCTTTGGCATGGCTTCGGTGCGTTTTATCTGTGGTACGCAGGATATCCACCAGCAACTGGAGCAGAAACTGGCCGACTTCCTCGGTATGGAAGATGCTGTTCTCTTCTCCTCCTGCTTTGACGCCAATGGCGGCCTGTTTGAAGCACTGCTTGGCCCGGAAGATGCCATTATTTCTGATGCACTCAATCACGCCTCTATTATTGATGGGATCAGGTTGTGCAAAGCCCGACGCTATCGTTATGCCAATAACAACATGCAGGAGCTGCGTGCTCGTCTGCAGGAGGCGCGCGACAACAAGGCGCGTCATATTCTGATTGCCACTGACGGCGTCTTCTCTATGGATGGTGTGATCGCTGATTTGCAGGGAATTTGTGATCTGGCTGATGAGTTTAATGCGCTGGTAATGGTCGATGATTCTCATGCTGTGGGCTTTGTCGGTGCTACCGGGCGCGGCACACATGAATATTGTAACGTTATGCAGCGTGTCGATATTCTGACCGGCACACTCGGCAAAGCACTGGGCGGAGCCTCTGGTGGCTATGTTGCCGCCAGAAAAGAGGTCGTCGAATGGCTGCGGCAGCGCGCGCGCCCTTATCTTTTTTCTAACTCGCTGGCCCCTGCGATTGTTGCAGCTTCGCTCCAGGTGCTGGATCTGCTCAACGAAGGCAGCGGCCTGCGCCAGCGGCTTTGGGATAATGCCCGGTTTTTCCGGGAAAAAATGAGTGCCGCTGGCTTTACGCTCGCCGGAGCCGATCACGCAATTATTCCGGTGATGCTGGGCGAAGCAAAAGTGGCCCAGCAGTTTGCTGCGCTGCTGCAGCAAGAGGGGATTTACGTTACCGGCTTTTTTTATCCGGTCGTGCCGCAGGGGCAGGCGCGTATTCGTACGCAGATATCTGCCGCTCATACCCAGGCGCAGCTGGAACAGGCAATCGCCGCCTTTATACGGGTGGGTCAGCAGCTGGGTGTTATCAGCACGGAGGCAAACTGATGAAAGCGCTTGCCAAGTTAAAAGCCGAAGAAGGTATCTGGATGATAAAGGATGCGCCGATCCCGGAACCCGGCCATAACGATCTGCTAATTAAAATCCGCAAAACGGCGATCTGTGGCACGGATATCCATATTTACAACTGGGATGAGTGGTCACGCAAAACGATTCCGGTACCCATGATCACCGGGCATGAATATGTTGGCGAGGTCGTGGGTATGGGTCAGGAGGTGAAAGGATTTTCACCGGGAGACCGGGTCTCTGGTGAGGGGCATATCACCTGTGGCCACTGCCGGAACTGCCGTGCCGGCCGGACTCATCTGTGCCGCAATACTGTCGGGGTTGGGGTCAATCGCCAGGGATGTTTTGCCGAATATCTGGTTATCCCGGCTTACAACGCCTTTAAAATTCCCGATAATATCTCTGATGAGCTGGCGGCCATTTTTGATCCATTTGGCAATGCGGTGCACACCGCCCTCTCTTTTGATCTGGTTGGCGAAGATGTGTTGATCTGTGGTGCCGGTCCGATTGGCATTATGGCTGCCGCAGTATGCAAACATGTGGGTGCACGCCATGTTGTGATCACTGATGTAAATGAGTATCGCCTTGACCTGGCGCGAACGATAGGCGTTACGCGCGCGGTAAATGTCGCACAGGAAAAGCTGCGCGATGTCATGCATGAGCTGGGGATGACCGAGGGGTTTGATGTCGGACTGGAGATGTCGGGAGCACCCGCTGCATTCCATACCATGCTGGATGCAATGAATCATGGCGGACGTATTGCGCTGCTGGGCATTCCACCTGGTAATATGTCAATTGACTGGAACCAGGTCATTTTTAAGGGATTATTTATAAAAGGCATTTATGGCCGGGAAATGTTTGAAACCTGGTACAAAATGGCAGCATTGATCCAGTCCGGGCTCGATCTTACCCCGGTGATCACGCATCGTTATCATATTGATGCGTTTCAACAGGGATTTGATGAGATGCGCTCCGGACGGTCTGGTAAAGTGGTGCTGAGCTGGGATTGAGCAGTGAAAGCCGGAGAAATCTTCATCCCCGGCTTTATTTAATCAGAGACAAATAGCGCTGACAGATAGCTGCTGTATCAAACCGGGAAAAATCAGCCACATTAAATGCTGGCGGAGAGTGCCATATGTTGTACATAGTTTCAGCCAGCGATTCTGGTGTCATATCAGCCAGCCCTCGTGCAAGCTCCCCCTGAAGCAGCCACTCTGGTCCACCCGGGCAGCGAGTACTTACCACTGGCGTGCCACACAGCAGCGCTTCAACCAGCACATTCCCAAACCCTTCACTATCAGAACTCACCACAAGCAGTGACGCACGGCTAATCCAGGCGTAAGGATTATGAGTAAACCCCTGAAATATAACGCGGTCTTTAATCCCGAGTTCTTTTGCCATTGCCTGTAATTCTGCTGTACGGGTTGGTGAGCCCTGACCAAGCAGCACCAGCGGTATACTAATATTACTTAATGCATAGGCGGTCAGCAGACGATCGTGGCGTTTAGTTTCATGAAAACGTCCAACATGGATCAAAAAGCCGGAATCAGGAACGTCGACATGCTCGGCGGCCTGCTGTCGGATGCTTGCCATATCAAATGGATTACCAATTACCGTCTCCTGCGCCGGTGTCACCGCGAAAGCCGTTTTCAGATCATCCAGTACTGCTGGCGAAACAGCGATAATATTACGCTTTTGATAGACCTGCTGGATTTTCCGCTTTTTCAGCCACCGTGATAACCCGCTGCGATGACCCAGGTAAGAGGCTGAAAACATGCCATGCAGACAGAACCAGGTTTTTGCCGCAGTTAATGAGTGACAACGCCGTACAATACGATCGGTCTTATGCAGATGAGAGACAACCAGATCAAAATCACTATCTGCTGCTTCTGCCTGCTTTATCGCGCTATCCAGTAAGCGAGCGCGGCGGCTGAGTTCTGTCAGTTTACGCCAGGGTTTCCGGTTATTATCAGCAATGACCTGATAATGAACACCGGGTGGCAATGGATAGTCACATACCTTACGTAACGAAAACAGTGAAACACGATGTCCTTGTGCCAGCAGACCGGCGATAAGTGTCAGCACCACTTTTTCTGCGCCACCGCCCGGCAGGCCATCGATAATCATTAATATACGTTTCGCTAACATTGGCATCCCGTCTGCACAAATAGATGAATCAACAACAGCATAATAACGCAGGCTTCTGCTAACATAGCCATCCTTTGCCAGAATTTTCCTGGCTCAACGCATTCTCAATTTACTTTGCGTCCTGCCAGAGCGCAGCGTAACATTATCGTTTTACTTGCCTCAGGCAGTCCTTATGACCCGGCACGCATTTCTGATTACCATTGATACTGAAGGCGATAACCTTTGGCGCAATCATCGTAGTATTACCACTGAAAACTCCCGTTTTTTGCCGCGTTTTCAGGCGCTATGCGAGCGCTATGGGTTCAAACCTACATGGCTGACAAATTATGAAATGGCCAGCGATCCCGCATTTGTTGAGTTCGGCAACGATGTGATTGCTCGTAATCAGGGTGAGATAGGAATGCATCTGCATGCATGGAACAGCCCACCTGAGCGCACACTGACAGATGATGACTGGCGCTGGCAGCCATTCCTGATTGAGTATCCTGACACAGTATTGCGCGAAAAAGTGCGTTATATGACCGATCTGCTTGAGGAAAAATTTCAGACAAAAATGCTTAGTCACCGTGCCGGACGCTGGGCTTTTGATGAACGTTATGCAGCGATTCTGACTGAGCTAGGCTATCGTGTTGATTGTTCTGTTACGCCTCGCGTTAACTGGTCCTATACCCGTGGCGCGCCTCAGGGTAAGGGTGGCACCAACTACACCCATTTCCCGCATAAACCTTATTTCATTGATCCGCAGGATATCTCACGCAGTGGCGACTCGACACTGCTGGAGATCCCCATGAGTATTCATTATAAATATTCGCCTTTTATGAATAAGATCAAACAGAACATATATCGTCTGCGAGGCAAACAGAAAAGTCCTGCCGTTCACTGGCTGCGGCCTTCAGGCGGTAATCTTGCAGATATGCAACGTGTTGTAGAACGCTCACTGGCTGAAGGTCAAAACTATGCTGAATTTATGCTACATAGTTCTGAGTTTATGCCTGATGGCAGCCCTACATTTAAAAACGAAAGTGATATAGAGCGGCTTTATGAGGATTTAGAAGCGCTTTTCGAATGGCTGTCTCCGCGATTTACTGGAAAGACGCTGGCTGAATATCATGCAGATTTTGTTAATAGCTCAGTCCGTTGAGTTACTATTCAGTTCTGATACTACTATACAAATTGATACGGTCAGAAAAAAATAAATTATCTTTTGAAACAGTGGCCTGATTCGCTTGCTTATAAAGTAGAGACATACAAACGCCTGACATCGCTGCAGGCTTTTTCACATCCTGAGTTTTTTATACATTATTATGCCTGCATCTAATCCTCTGCTCTCAATAATTACGCCAATGTATAACGCGGGTGCAATGTTTGAGAGCTTTATTCAATCCTTGCTAGCTCAGACGCTAACCGATCTGGAAATCATCATTGTGGATGATGGCTCTGTCGATGGCTCCGGGGAGCGGGCTGATGCTTACGCCGCTCAATATCCACATATCCGGGTTATTCATCAGGCAAACGGGGGGGTTTCACGGGCACGCAACGCCGGGCTGGCTGTCGCATGCGGTAAATATGTCAGTTTTCCGGACGCCGATGACACCATGTCGCCGGATATGTACCAAACACTGGTGGAGATGGCAGAGCGCGATCAGCTGGATGCCGCGCAATGCAACGCCGAGTGGTATTTCAAGGCGAGCCAGCGAACTAAACCGCTGATACCGCATGACCGGCTGACCAGCACTCAGGTGATGAGCGGTCCTGAGTGGCTCAACAGTGCGCTGAAAACGCACCGCTATATGCATGTGGTCTGGCTGGGGATCTATCGTCGCGCGCTGATTGAACGCTGTAATCTGCTGTTTGAACCGGGCTTGCATCACCAGGATATTCCCTGGACCACTGAATTTATGTTCAATGCAGAGCGGGTACGCTATACCGACCGTATGCTTTACCGTTACTACATGCATGATGCATCAATCAGCAACCGCAAACGCACCGGGCAGCGCAATGTGGAGTATCAGCGTCACTATCTGAAAATAGCGCAAATGCTGGAGGCGCTGAATCAGCAATATCGCGATCGCATCAGAATCTATCCGGTATTCCATTATCAAATCACCCATGAAGCGCTCAGCGTTTGCCACTCTATCCGGCGCGAACCCGAAGCAGAAGCAAAGCAGACAATGATTGCCGAGTTGTTTGCTACGCAAACCCATAAACGTATGCTGCGTAACGCCCGTGGTCTGCAGCAACGCTATCAACTGCTACTCTGGCTGAGCCGTATTTATCGCTGGCGTCAGAAATAAGCACCACTGCTTGCTTTAACCCCTAACGGGTTTGCCCTACAATCGGCTCACTGAATCCTGAGATCAATAAGTATGGCAAGCCCGATTCCAGCCCGATTCGCACCACAATCTATTTTGCTGATTAAACTGCGTCATCATGGCGATATGTTGCTGACCACTCCGGTGATTAACGCGCTGCGCCTACAGTATCCGCATGCATATATCGATGTACTGCTTTACAAAGAGACGCGGCCAATGCTGGAGGCGCATCCTGCTATCCGCCAGTTGCATATTATCGATCGCAACTGGAAAAAAGAGGGTGGCTGGCAAAAACTCCGTCATGAAATGGCGTTGATCGCCGCAGTTCGTGCCTGCCATTATGATCTGGTGATAAATCTCGCCGATCAGTGGCGTAGCGCACTCATTACCGGCCTCTCTGCTGCGCCAGTACGCATCGGATTTGCCTACCGCAAACGGGATAATATGCTGTGGCGCTGGTCTCATAACCAGCTGGTGTCCACCGATCGCCACCAGCAACTGCATACCGTTGAGCAGAATATGCAGGCAATTACGCCTCTTGGTATTAACGTCAGCAACGCCATCACCTCAATGCATTTCCGTCCCGCAGATCGGCAGAAAACAGAAGAGCTGCTGGCCCGGCAGCAGATAACGGGTCCGTTTATTGTGCTGCAACCGACTTCGCGCTGGGAGTTTAAATGCTGGGATGACGAGAAAGTCGCGCAGCTTATCGATGCACTGGCTGCTGACGGGCATACTCTGGTGCTGACGGCAGCGCCAGATAAAAAAGAGCTGAAGATGATCGAGCATATTCAGTCTCTCTGTACAACCACCCGCGTGGTCTCCCTGGCGGGTCAGCTATCACTGCCAGAGCTGGCGGCGCTCATTGATGCCGCCAGACTCTTTATTGGTGTGGACTCAGCGCCAATGCATATGGCAGCAGCACTGGATACGCCCTGTCTGGCGCTGTTTGGCCCAACCAAGCTGCAGCAGTGGCGTCCGTGGGGCAATAATAATCGGGTGATCTGGGCGGGTGATTATGCGCCGCTGCCAGCGCCCGACTCTATTGATACCCGCATCGAGCAGCGCTATCTCTCTGCGATTCCGGTCAGCGAGGTACTGACAGCCGCAAGGAGCTATTTGCATGAATAAATTACGTCTGGCGATTGTTCGCCAGAAGTATCGCCCGGATGGTGGCGCCGAGCGCTTTATTTCACGCGCGCTGGAAGCGCTGGATAGCGAGCAGCTGGATCTGAATATCATTACCCGCAGCTGGCAGGGCACACCCAATCCAGCCTGGCATCTGCATATCTGTAATCCCGCTAAACTGGGGCGCATTTCACGCGAACGCGGCTTTGCGCGTGCAGCACGTGCCTGCTGGGAGCAGCAGCAATTTGATATTGTTCAGAGTCATGAGCGTATCGCAGGCTGCGATATCTTTCGTGCTGGCGACGGTGTTCATCGGGTCTGGCTGGAGCAGCGTGCACGTATTGTCTCTCCATGGCAGCGTCTGAGCGCCACCCTGAGCCCTTATCATCGTTATGTGTTGCAGGCAGAAGCGGATATGTTTAATGCCGCGTCACTTAAAGCTGTGATATGTAACTCAGAGATGGTAAAGCAGGATATTCTGCGCAACTTTGCGCTGGATGCCAGCAAAATTCATGTTATTCATAATGCTATCGACAGCAAGCGCTTCCAGCCAGCCACGGCAGAACTGCGTCATGCGGCGCGCCATCAGCTTGATCTGCCTCAGAATGCCAGCGTAATGATCTACGTAGGTTCAGGATTTGAGCGCAAGGGATTAAAGGCAGCTATTGAAGCGGTCGCAGAGAGCGATCGCTATCTGATCATTGTCGGGCAGGATAAACAGCTGTCGCGTTATCAGCAGCTTGCGAATCAGCTGAATTGCCTGAACCGGATGCGCTTTGTGGGTGTGCAGCAGGATGTTCAGCCACTCTATCACGCTGCAGATGCGCTGCTGTTACCCACACTCTATGATCCTTTTCCAAATGTGGTTCTGGAAGCGATGGCGTGCGGACTGGCGATTATAACCAGTACAGGCTGTGGTGGTGCTGAGTTTGTTCGTGACGGAGAGGAGGGATTCGTCTGTGATGCACTGGACACTTCTGCCCTGAACAGGGCGGTTCTCGCCGTGCCTGCGTTATCAGAAGATGACACAATGGGCTGCGCAGCACGACGTCGCGTTGAGCCCTACGGACCAGAGCGTCTGGCAACAGCCCTGACTTCTCTCTATCAGCATGTGCTGAGCCAGCGCTGACGAAGTGATGTGAGCAGGCGGTAAATTTCTGGTAGTATGCCGCCTTTCTCCGGTTTTTTGACGCGAATATGTCGTAACACTAACTATGACGACTCTGTATACCGCCCTGCTCTATTTGATTCAGCCATTCATCTGGTTGCGCCTGTGGCTGCGCGGTCGCAAAGCGCCGGCCTATCGCAAACGCTGGGCAGAGCGGTATGGCTACTGCGCTGGCAAAGTTGAACCACATGGTATTGTGCTGCATTCCGTGTCGGTAGGCGAGACGCTGGCGGCAGTGCCACTGGTACGCGCTTTACGCCATCGCTATCCGGCGCTGCCGATTACGGTCACCACCATGACCCCCACAGGTTCAGAGCGTGCGCAGTCTGCTTTTGGCAAAGATGTTCATCATGTCTACCTGCCCTATGATCTGCCCGGCGCGATTAATCGTTTCCTTGATACCGTTGATCCACGCCTGGTGATCATTATGGAAACTGAGCTATGGCCCAATATTATTCGCATCTTACACCAGCGTAATATTCCGCTGGTTATCGCCAACGCCCGTCTTTCTGAACGCTCAGCCCGTGGCTATAAAAAGCTGGGTGGATTTATGCGTAACCTGCTGCAGTGTATTACCCTTATTGCCGCGCAGAACGCTGAGGATGGTGAGCGTTTTCTGAGCCTTGGGCTAAAGCGTTCTCATCTGGCTGTCACCGGTAGTCTGAAATTTGATATCTCTGTCACGCCGGAGCTGGCTGCCAGAGCTGTTACGCTGCGCCGCCAGTGGGCCTCGCGCCGTCCGGTCTGGATTGCGACCAGCACCCACGACGGTGAAGAGGCGATTATTCTGGATGCGCATCGTCAGCTGCTGCTGCAGTTTCCCAATCTGCTGCTTATTCTGGTTCCGCGCCATCCCGAGCGTTTTAAAGATGCCTGCCATCTGACGCAAAAGCGCGGTTTTACATTCACGCTGCGCAGTAGTGGTGCGGTGCCACCCACCTCGACACAGGTCGTTATTGGCGACACCATGGGCGAGCTGATGCTGCTCTATGGTATTGCAGATATCGCTTTCGTCGGCGGTAGTCTGGTTGAACGCGGAGGGCACAACCCACTGGAGCCTGCAGCACATGCTATTCCGGTACTGATGGGGCCACATATCTGGAACTTCAAAGATATTTGCGCAAAATTGCAACAGGCTGAAGGGCTTATCACTGTTAATGATGGTGACGCACTGGCGCGCGAGGTGGCCAATCTGCTACAGGATGATGATTACCGCCGCTACTATGGCCGCCACGCTGTCGAAGTACTGCATCAGAATCAGGGGGCGCTGCAGCGCCTGCTCCAGCTGCTGGAGCCTTACCTGCCGCCGCGAGCACACTAATCTATGTCACAACGTCAACGTCTCTCTGTGGTGCTAATCGCCAGAAACGAAGCTGAGCTCCTGCCTGACGCGCTGGCATCTGTAGCATGGGCCGATGAAATTATTCTGCTCGACTCTGGCAGCAGCGATAACACCGTTGATATCGCCCGGGCGCTGGGTGCGCAGGTGTATGAAGCAGCAGAATGGGAAGGATTTGGCAAACAGCGCCAGCGAGCTCAGGCGTTTGCAACCGGAGAGATGATCCTGATGCTGGATGCTGATGAGCGTGTGACACCCGCGCTACGCCAGGCCATTGAAGCGGTTCTGCATCAGCCCGCTTCCACGACTGTATACAGTCTTAGCCGCAGTAATCTGTTTCTTGGTCGCTTTATGCGTCACAGCGGCTGGTATCCCGATCGCGTGATGCGCCTTTATCCGCGCCATTTACGCTATAACGATAATCTGGTGCATGAGTCTCTGGAAACACAGGGAGCCACAGTTGTAATGTTACCGGGCGACCTGCAGCATCTTACCTGTCGTGACCTTATCGCTTTCCAGCGCAAGCAGATGAACTATGCTGAAGCCTGGGCGCAGGAGCGCTTTCAGCGTGGTAAGCGCTGTGGTCTGTTTGCTATCTTTAGCCACACACTGGGCGCTTTCCTTAAAACGCTGCTGCTGCGCGCCGGGTTTCTGGACGGCAAACAGGGCTGGATACTGGCGGTAGTTAACGCACAGTACACATTCAACAAGTACTCAGCGCTCTGGGCGCTGCATCATACTTCTGTATAAGGCCGCGTATGAGCACGAAAGCGATCTACCCTGGCACCTTTGATCCCATCACGCTCGGACATTTAGAAATTGTCATGCGCGCCGCACGTATGTTTGACCAGCTGGTAGTGGCAATTGCTGCCAGCCCTGGCAAAAAACCACTGTTTAGCCTTGATGAACGGGTCGCACTGGCGCGCGAGGTTACGGCACATCTGCCCAACGTAGAGGTGGTGGGTTTTAGCGAGCTGATGGTGAACTTTGCCCGCGCGCAGCAGGCTAATGTGCTGGTTCGTGGCGTACGGGCAGTAGCAGATTTCGAATATGAGACGCAGCTGGCACAGATGAATCGCCATCTGCTGCCCTCACTGGAAACTATCTTTCTGCTGCCTTCTGAAGGCTTTTCGTTTGTCTCATCATCGCTGATCAAAGAAGTGGCGCGCCATAGCGGAGATGTGCAGGCATTTCTGCCTGCAAGTGTCCATCAGGCGCTGCTGACTAAACTGCAATAACAACGCTTATTGTTGACAGTGCGGACACCAGAAAGTACTGCGCTGCCCATGCCTGCCGCTGAGGATTGGTGTACCGCACGCGCGGCACGGCTCACCTGCACGACCATATACCTGTAGCTGCTGGGCAAAATAGCCCGGCTTGCCGTCAGTCTGCAAAAAATCGCGCAGTGTGGTGCCACCCTGCTCTATTGACCGCAGCAGCACCGCCTTTATGGTATCGACCAACAGCATTGCCTCAGCATCGCTCAGACTCATCGCCGGGCGATCGGGCAAAATACCGGCAGTGAACAGCGACTCGCTGGCGTAAATATTGCCTACGCCTACCACGATTTTATTATCCATCAGCCACTGCTTAATCGCTGTGCGCTTGCCGCGAGACCTGGCCAGCAGATATGCGCCAGTAAAGTCATCACTCAGCGGCTCAGGTCCGAGATGTGAAAGTACGCTACTGCCTGCCAGATCGCTGCTCCAGAGCCAGGCACCAAAGCGGCGCGGGTCGGTATAGCGCAGCACTTTACCGTTGCTCATAACCAGGTCAACATGGTCATGCTTCTCCGCAGGCTGCTCACCCGGCAGAATGCGCAGGCTGCCAGACATGCCGAGATGAATAATGATCCAGCCATGCGGCAGCTCCAGCAGCAGATATTTAGCGCGTCGCTGTACGCTTAATACCGGCTGATCGCTCAGCGCATGAATTTCGCTGGAAACTGGCCAGCGCAGGCGCGGATTGCGCACGATGGCGTGCAGAATCGTCTCTCCCACCAGGTGGGGTTCAATACCGCGTCGGCTGGTTTCTACCTCTGGTAACTCAGGCATCTCATCTCCTCAACGTTTTGACATCGCGCAAAAACAAAAAACCCGGCCTGAGCCGGGTTTTTCGCAAGAACACCAAAATTATTTAATTTTAGCTTCTTTGTAGATCACATGCTGACGTACAACCGGATCGAACTTTTTCAGTTCCAGCTTCTCAGGTTTAGTACGCTTGTTCTTCGTGGTGGTATAGAAGTGACCTGTACCAGCAGAGGAAACCAGCTTGATCTTCTCACGAATACCTTTAGCCATGATTCAGTTCCTTAGTACTTCTCACCACGGGCGCGGATTTCGGCCAGAACCGTATCGATGCCCTTTTTATCAATAACACGCATACCTTTAGCAGATACACGCAGAGTAACGAAGCGCTTCTCGCTCTCAACCCAGAAACGGTGAGAGTGCAGGTTCGGCAGGAAACGGCGTTTCGTCGCGTTCATTGCGTGGGAACGGTTGTTACCGGTCACCGGACGCTTTCCAGTTACCTGGCAGACTCGTGACATTTCTATTCTCCAAAAATCAAATCAGCTCGAGCTTTAAAAACTAGGTTTTGGCCGCCTCGTCAGGCCTTAGCCCGCCAGGCGAGTTCCATGTGAACCCGCTAAGCTGGCCCAAACGCCAAACCCGAGATTCTCAAAGGTGGCGTAGTATACGCCGCTCAGCGCAAGTGCTCAAGTCCCGAACAGATAAAGATCCCTCTGGATCGGGTAAAAACGCCGCATTTCTGCCCGATTGATGCATAAAATTACAGCCAGCCGCGTTCAGCAAACGAGGTGAACTCGCCATGACCGATCACCAGATGGTCCAGCAGACGAATATTCAGCAGGGTACAGGCCCGGGCGATTTTGGTCGTAATCTCCCGATCGGCCCGGCTCGGTTCCGCCTGCCCGGAGGGATGATTGTGCGCCAGAATCACCGCAGCAGCATTAAGCCGCAACGCTTCGCGCACAATTTCGCGCGGGTGCACTTCGACGCTGGCAATAGAGCCAGCAAACATTCTCTGCGCCTGTAATACCCGATGCTGATTATCGAGAAACAGCGCCATAAAGATCTCACGTTTTTCATCTGCAAGCACGCTTTGCAGATAGTGACGCGTGACCTGGGGATTTTCCATCACATTCTCACGCGCCAGCTGGCTGGCGAAGAAACGCCGCCCCAGCTCGGCGACAGCATGTAGCTGCGTGATTTTTGCACTGCCCAGTCCTTTGATAAGCGCAAGCTCCTGTGCGCTGGCAGACAGGATGTTATACAGCGAGCCAAACTGATTGAGCATATACTGCGCCAGACTGACGACACGCATACCCCGGCTTCCGGTACGCAAAAAAATTGCCAGCAGCTCGGCATCGTTCAGGGCTTCAGCTCCCGCTCTTTCCAGCTTTTCTCGTGGTGCCAGGTCTTTCATGGTGCAACTCCCTCTTCGTTGGTCGCTATCATGCTGCTCTGCTCACGGTGATACCAGCCTGTGATACTTGTTTCCGGAGACGGCTCGCAAAGGGCATCTGCAGTGAAAAGGTCGTCAGCAGGTTTTGTGATAAAGTTGCATCTATCTGCTGCGTCACTACGCGCGGCATTCTGCACTGGGTGAGGCAAATAACATGATGGGATTATCCGGGAAAAAAATTCTGCTGGGCGTCAGCGGCGGTATAGCTGCCTATAAAGCACCTGAACTGGTTCGGCGTCTGCGCGACCGCGGCGCCGAAGTGCGTGTGATGATGACAGCCGCAGCAAAATCTTTTATCACCCCGCTCAGCCTGCAGGCGGTATCGGGTAATCCGGTGTTTGACGACCTGCTTGATCCGGCAGCCGAGGCCGCTATGGGGCATATTGAGCTGGCAAAGTGGGCTGATTTGATTGTGCTGGCGCCAGCCTCTGCCGACCTGATTGCACGTATAACAACAGGTATGGCTAACGATCTGGTAACCACCGCCTGTCTCGCCAGCGATGCCCCGCTGGCCGTTGTGCCAGCGATGAATCAGCAGATGTATCGGGCCAGTGTGACGCAGGAGAATCTGCAACGCCTGCAGCAGCGCGGTGTACTGATTTGGGGGCCAGACAGCGGCAGCCAGGCCTGTGGCGACGTTGGCCCGGGGCGTATGCTCGATCCACTGGCGATTGTTGCTTATGCGCTGGAGTGGGCCACTCCCGTCAACGATTTGCAACATCTTAATATTATGATCACCGCCGGACCAACCCGTGAAGCGCTGGATCCGGTGCGCTATATCAGTAATCACAGCTCAGGCAAAATGGGCTATGCGATCGCTGCAGCTGCTGCACAACGAGGCGCACAGGTCACGCTGGTTTCAGGGCCGGTTACCCTGCCTGTGCCAGCAGGTGTAACGCGTATCGACGTTACCACTGCGCTGGAAATGGAGGCGGCAGTGATGTCGCATATCCACCAGCAGGATATTTTTATCGCCAGCGCCGCTGTAGCAGATTACCGTGCCGCTACCATTGCCACGGAAAAAATCAAAAAGCAGGGCGATGATGATAATGTCACCCTGCAGTTGGTGAAAAATCCGGATATTGTCGCCGGAGTCGCAGCGCTTACTGAACATCGTCCTTATGTTGTGGGATTTGCTGCTGAAACCCGGAATGTGGAAGAATACGCACGGCAAAAACGCGAGCGGAAAAATCTGGATCTGATCTGTGCCAATGATGTTGCGCAGGCCGGTCAAGGATTTAACAGCGATACCAATGCACTTCACCTTTTCTGGCAGGAGGGAGAAAAACGCTTACCGCTCAACGATAAGTTTCTCCTTGGCCAGCAGTTAATAGACGAGATTGTCAGCTGTTATGATGAAAAAAATAGACGTTAAAATCCTCGATGCGCGCGTCGGCAGCGACCTTCCGCTGCCCGCCTACGCAACCTCTGGCTCCGCAGGGCTCGACTTACGCGCCTGCCTGGATGATGCGCTGGAAATTACCCCAGGCATGACCACTCTGGTGCCTACCGGCATTGCTATCCATATTGCTGATCCTGCTCTGGCAGCCGTGATCCTGCCGCGTTCCGGACTGGGTCATAAGCACGGTATCGTACTCGGCAATCTGGTCGGGCTGATTGACTCCGATTATCAGGGGCAGCTTATGGTCTCGGTATGGAATCGCGGTCAGGAAAGTTTTACCCTGCAGCCAGGCGATCGTCTGGCACAGCTGGTGTTTGTACCGGTCGTGCAGGCTGAATTTAACCTGGTGAATGAGTTCGATACCAGCGATCGCGGCGCGGGCGGATTTGGTCACTCTGGCCGTCAGTAACCCGCTACTCCCTATCTGGCATCATATAAGCGCTTACGGCTACAGGCTGCATCCTGTAGCTGATAAGCCCGTATTGCCTGTATTTAATGAGTTTCAGGGGTTCTGGACATCATGGCAGAGAAAAAAGTCGCGAAACGGAATCGTCGCGAGGAGATTTTGCAGGCGCTGGCGCAGATGCTGGAGTCAGGCGATGGCAGTCAGCGTATCACTACCGCCAAGCTGGCAGCCAGTGTAGGCGTATCAGAAGCGGCACTATATCGCCACTTTCCCAGCAAATCGCGTATGTTTGACAGCCTGATTGAGTTTATTGAAGACAGTCTGATTACCCGCATCAATCTGATCCTGAAGGATGAAAAAGAGACAGTTGCGCGTCTGCGGTTAATTGTGCAGCTGATTCTGGGATTTGGTGAGCGTAATCCGGGGCTGACACGTATTCTGACCGGTCATGCACTGATGTTTGAACAGGATCGCCTGCAGGGGCGAATCAATCAGCTGTTTGAGCGTATTGAAGTGCAGCTGCGACAGGTAATGCGCGAGAAAAAAATGCGTGATGGCGCAGGGTTTCAGGGCGACGAAGCTCTGCTGGCCAGCCAGCTGCTGGCTTTTTGTGAAGGGTTGCTGTCACGCTTTGTGCGTTCAGAGTTTCACTATAGCCCTACAGCTGACTTTGAGAGCCGCTGGCAGCTGATTGCCGCACAGCTGGTCTGAAATCAAGAGAGAGTATGACGATATGTCATGCTCTCTCTGTTGCCGCTACAGAGTGGCAGTCATTAAATACCATACTCGCGGCGATATGCCCGTACTTTTGCCAGATGATCGGCCATCTCTGGTTTTTCTGCCAGGTAATCAATTAAATCGCTCAGAGTAATAATCGCAGTCACGGTACAGTGATAATCGCGTTCAACTTCCTGAATTGCTGAAATATCACCGCGACCACGCTCCTGACGGTCAAGCGAAATCAGTACGCCTGCCAGCGTTGCATGATGTGCACTGATAATATCCATCGACTCACGAATCGCCGTGCCAGCCGTGATCACATCGTCTACCAGCATGACTTTGCCCTGCAGTGGACTGCCGACCAGCAAGCCACCCTCTCCGTGATCTTTTGCTTCTTTACGATTAAAGCAGTAAGGCACATCACGCTCGTGATGATCGGCCAGTGCCACTGCGGTCGTGGTGGCAATCGGAATGCCTTTATACGCCGGACCAAACAGCAGATCAAAATCCACGCCGCCATCAACCAGCGCCTGCGCGTAGAAACGGCCAAGCAGCGCTAAATCGCGCCCGCTGTTAAACAGACCGGCGTTAAAAAAATAGGGGCTTTTACGCCCTGACTTCAGTGTGAACTCACCAAACTTCAGCACCCCTTTGTTCAGGGCAAATTCGATAAACTGACGCTGCCAGGCTTTCATCTCTTACTCCTTACATAAAAAAGGCGACTCTGAGGTCGCCTTCATATATCAATTAGATAGCGCTGCTTTCTGCGCCTGAATCAACTGCTCAATGCCGCCTCGCGCCAGCGCCAGCAGCTGCAGTAACTCTTCATGACTGAACGGCTCACCTTCTGCCGTGCCCTGTACCTCAATCATGCGGCCATCTTCCATCATCACCACATTCATATCGGTTTCAGCAGCAGAATCTTCCACATACTCCAGATCGCAGAGTGCTTCGCCGCCAACAATACCCACGGAGATCGCTGCCACCATGCCTTTTAGCGGACTGGCTTTCAGTTTGCCAGCCGTCACCAGTGCATTTAGTGCATCAGCCAGCGCAACGCAGGCTCCGGTGATGGAAGCCGTGCGCGTACCACCGTCTGCCTGAATCACATCGCAATCCAGCGTGATGGTGTATTCTCCCAGCGCCGCAAGATCTACCGCTGCGCGCAATGAGCGGGCAATGAGACGCTGGATCTCCAGCGTACGTCCACCCTGCTTGCCTTTTGCAGCTTCACGCGCCATTCGGCTATGTGTCGAACGTGGCAGCATGCCATATTCTGCAGTAACCCAGCCCTGACCTTTGCCTTTAAGAAAACGGGGTACGCCTTCCTCAACGGTCGCGGTGCACAGCACTTTGGTTTCGCCAAATTCAACCAGAACAGAGCCTTCTGCATGTTTGGTGTAATGACGAGTGAGGGTGACGGGACGCACTTCAGAAGTGCTACGGCCTGCTGGACGCATGGTTTCTCTCCGGCTTGCTTGAGTTTGGCTGCGCATTATACGGACTTCGGATGCAGCTGTCCTCTCTGCAAATGGCGGAACGACTATTCTCTGCTGGCTCAGCGCGCTGACGCACAGACCAGCGAATCAATACGGGTGGCGGTTTTCAGCCCAAAGCGATCGCGGTATGTTTTGCGCAGACGATCAATAGTTGCAGAGTATCTGGCGTCCGGCTGATAGAGCAGTACCACAACCCGCCGCAGCTCATCCTTTCCTGCCGCGTTATAAACCGTCAATGCATTGCCAAACTGCGAGATCAGCTTATCGTGCAGAAACTGCTGCCACTCTGGTTCGCCAGTAGCACTCAGCCACAATGTTGTCTGCATCATCATCTCTCCGGCACCACACAGTGCTTCCGGCGCATGATGCCGGGGTATCGGCTGCCGGGGCGCACCGCCTGTCTGACATCCGGTCAGCCAGACCAGAGAGATCAGCACAGAGATAAAAGGTTTAACCATCGTACACCCTGTGTCAGAGATCATATTAACCGGATAAGGTATTCACGCAGTAAGTACCCGTTTGCTGTAAAGATAGCACTGTTTCGCTATACCTATCCTGCTGAGCGTCACGCCGCTATAATCCGCAGAACATTCCCTGAAAGAGTACAAGCTTATGATCCGCAGTATGACCGCTTACGCCCGTCGCGAAGCCAAAGGCAGCTGGGGCAGCGCCACATGGGAACTTCGTTCTGTTAACCAGCGCTATCTGGAAACATATATTCGCCTGCCAGAGCAGTTTCGCAGTCTGGAACCGGTGATCCGCGAGCGCATTCGTAATCGTCTGACGCGCGGTAAAATTGAGTGTCACCTGCGCTTTGATGCCGATGCGGGTGCTCAGGGTGAACTGCAGCTTAATGAATCTCTGGCGAAACAGCTGGTTCAGGCCGCTAACTGGGTGAAGATGCAGAGCGACGAGGGTGCCATTAATCCGCTGGATATTCTGCGCTGGCCGGGAGTGATGTCAGCACAGGAACAGGATCTCGATGCGATTAATGCAGAGCTGCTGACGGCGCTGGATGGTGCTCTGGTTGACTTTATTGAAGCTCGCGAAAGTGAAGGTAACGCGCTGAAAAGCCTGATTGAACAGCGCCTGGCTGGCGTATCGCAGGAGGTCAGCAAGGTGCGGACACAGATGCCAGCCGTACTGAAATGGCAGCGTGAACGTCTGGTTACCAAACTGGAAGAGGCGGAAGTTCAGCTGGAGAATAATCGCCTGGAGCAGGAACTGGTGATGATGGCGCAGCGCATTGATGTGGCTGAGGAGCTGGATCGCCTGGATGCACATGTCAAAGAAACCTATAACATTCTCACGAAAAAAGAAGCCGTTGGCCGTCGGCTTGATTTTATGATGCAGGAGTTTAATCGCGAGTCGAATACGCTGGCATCGAAATCCATCAATGCGGATATCACCGCTTCCGCCATTGAGTTAAAGGTGCTGATTGAGCAGATGCGCGAGCAGATTCAGAATATCGAATAACATTGCATTACTGTTGCACTCAGTCGCACAAAACCGATACAGCTCGATAAATGCGCTGAGAGATCCCCACAAAATCAGCGCCAATAAACCAGCACCATATTCTGGCAGGTCTGGCGAGGTGATAAAGAACGGTGCTCAGCACCGTTCGCTTTAAAATCAGCGGGGGAGTGCTGCAGAATATTCTCCGCTAACGTCAGATATGAGACAACGCACAGAGACAACTGATTTGTCAGCGTCAAGATAATGTTTTAAAAAATTAGTGGAATGCATGGATTAGGGCGGGAGAACGGTTTGAGAGGCGCTCAGACGGTAACGGGCTTTATCTGCGTCACCGGGTGGGGGAAAAAGTCTCTGTGTGGCGCTTCCAGTATCAGTTCGCCGCAAGTCGCGGGTTATGCTAATTGGCTCTTATGGCGAAATGTCATTAGCTAAAGCAAGAGAGACAGCCAAAGAACTACTAGTCCGGGTTGCCCTGCGCTTTGATATAGCCGGGGAGAAGCAGGAACGCAAAGCTGACACGCTGGAGAAAATAGAGCAGGAGAAAAACACGCTCCAGGTATCAGAATTAGCCGCAGAGCATTTCGAGTGCCAGATTGCGGGACGATGAAAACACCCGAATATTCTGCACCGCCGCATCGATAAGGACATAAACCCTAACATAGGCCACCTTAAGGTAGAGGACGTTCGCCCCCGACACATCGACAATATGCTGCAAAAGATCGTCTGTCGCGCGCGGAGCGTCTGCCATAGTCAGTGATGTCTTACGCTGGACGCGCCGTATACTGGACTACGGTATTAAACGCCATGCCCCAGAGATTAACCCGCGCTCCGCCTTTGAAGTGGCAGAAGCAGGCGGCAAAGAGATAACCCGCGACAGATGGTTAACGCGCGATGAATTAATCCGGTTGTTTGCTGCCATACGTACCGCAAAGGGATTTAGCCGCCAGAACGAGATCACTTTTAAAGCGTTGCTGGCGTTATGGGTAATTTCCCTCCTCACTCCTTTTTCAAGTTTATCTATCGTGGATTTGCCGGCGCACATTGTCATAGCGCGGCAACGGTGCCATGCTGATCGAGTACAAGCCGGGCAGCTTCGAGGCGAAACTCTGCACTAAAATTACGTCTGTTACGTCCGGTCATAATGTCACCTGTTTTGACTGTAAGGTGAAGATATCACCTTTGTTCAGGTATCCAAATTCGGTGTGCCGATACTAATCAGAGCAATAATAACAGCCAATTCAGATAAAACCGAATCAGGTAACAGCGACCAGGGCCGTATCTTTTATCGCCCGGTCCGGTCGCTACAGCAAACTTTACTGTGAAAGCAGGATACTATTTAGGCGCTATGGCAGTCTGTTTTGAATCTGCACGATAGTCCGGGACGATATAATCCGCCATACGGAAAATAACCTTGCCTGTGTAGCTGTTATCACGATAAGAACCGATGGCAAGACTATCCTTCGTGTAGCCGTTAAAATTGCCGGCTGCAACAGACACACCAAATTTTTCAAACTGATTTTTACCCCAGTAGACATCAGCGATCTTTGCACGAACTAAATCGTTGATATTGATCATACCCTCATCATCAGCATATTCATCCAAATAACTACCTCCACGAATCACATAGACTGCACCAACCTGAATACCACTATCATTAAGCGCATTTGGATCGCCGATTACCAAATCCTTTCTGCCATCACCGTTCAGATCGACATTGCCAAGAATACTGTGGCCAAATCCCGCTAGTTTGTTACCAGGTCTGTCGTTGTAGATAGCATAGCCATCTTTTACGCTAAAGGTTTTGTTATAGTTAACTCTGGTATGTGCTGCATCAAGGAACAGGGAGGGTGCTAGTTTGCTTCCGTCTGATTTACCTTTGATAATCCATACCAATCCAGAACGCTTGCCATCAATACCTACATCAGCAGGCGCGCTAATAGCAAAAGAGTTATAACGCTTACTCAGAAAGTTGCCTAACGGTGTAATGGTTCCGTTATTATTTTTGGACTCCTGATAAATATTAAAATCGCCAGATCCAGACATTGAACCTGATCCCCCCGTTTGCCCTCCCAGAAAGGCTCTACCCATACCATGAATGCGAGTGGCTTGTCCGGCATTAAGCGAGGAAATATCGAGATTTCCCTGGTTAAAGCTACTGCCATATACCAGATAGGCGGTACCACGACCATCTGTACCACTGTTAGCAGATTTTCGGCCTTCATTAACAGATTCTGGATCCACTATCAGATAATCACTATAACCATTGCCATTGATATCACCTACGTCGCTGATTTGCTGACCGAGGTTATAGTTAAGTGGCTTTTCCGGGCCATTAGTAGCGGTCATTTGCGGACGAATATAGGCACCGACCTCAGCCGGAACGGCCCAGTTACCCAAACTATCGCGTTTAAGATCGATATTCTTCCACTGCTCACCTGGTTTTTTATTACCGTAGATAATCACAACTCCGCCACGGCCACCGGTACCATCAATATCGCCAATAGCGAGATCGACCATCTTATTATTATCGTCAGCAATGGAATTTTTGTACTTAATCGGACCAATTGAGGTACCAAACCAGCCGCCAGTATTGGCCGAGCCTGAAGCTGTCACCGTACGAATGCGAATACCGAGGCGAGAGTTACCATTATCAATATCATTAAGATCTATCTGGTTAGAAAGGCGTGTACCGCTACGATGATGCGGTCCGCCCCAGATAATATAAACCTGATCATTCCAGTGAGAAGCGATCACCAAATCATCATATCCATCGCCGTTAAGATCACCAATTTTGCGTACCGCGCTGCCCATCCACTTTGTTGTCACTGAGCCAGGTTTATTGGCTTTATTACTATGGAATATTTTAAGGGCATTTTGCGGATTGAAGTCCGCAACGCTGTTGACTTCCTGCATAGTATTGCCGTTGGAAGTACCGAAAATAACGTAAGCGATACCTTTTGAGTTATCTCCCCATGGGGCAGTAATCAGGATATCTTCTCCGGCAACATGATTTTTACTGTCTTTGTCAGAAAATTTACCGATTGTGGTCATTGTCATGCCGAAATAATCTCTACTCTTCTCACCTTTGACAGAAAAAGGTGCAGAATAAGGCTCAATATCATTGGCCTGAACCTGAGATGCCACTGTGCCTGTGCCCAACAAGGCAGCGATGCATAGCACTATACGTTTTTTGCTTCTCGCTTTCATATCATAACTCCCTATATTTTATGAATAAATAACACCAAATCATTTATAACAGCAATAATAGACAAAGCAGAATAAGATATTACTTTTCTGATCTAAGCCATTTCTTCAATTAAATTCAAAATCCAGCGTTGACGTAGCCTTAAAGTCTCCAGGTTCTGGAAATTTCCCTTCCTGCTTTACAGGCGTTGCAGTAATAGTTAATTCCTCTCCTTGTAAAGGGATTGCCGCACTGGCAGCATCTATTTTTTTACCGTTATGGGATATTTTTATTCCCATATCCTGACGCTGCTGCCCCTGATTGTTTTGCGTCTTTATATTTCCTTCCTTATTAAAGTCAACGGCGCGAAACTTGATACTTACATTTCTGACATCCTCAGGATTATCGCAGGTAACTTTCAGAGGCACGTTTTGCTGCTTACTGGTCGCTTCAGGATTAAACTCTCCTGCAGAGATATTGCCAAAGGGCACTTTGATATCCGCCCCGTCATTGATACGACAATTTGGCGGAATGTTCACTGTCAGATTAAAGCTAAGCGTAACAAAGGGTTTAGAATAGTCGAAATCACCTGTTCTTTTTCTGGCATAGATTGTGATTAAGTTTTGCGCAATAATATTGAACGTTCCCGAAAGGGTTTGATTAAATTTTAAATGGACAATCCCTTCGGATCCAGTTCCGAAGGGATAACTTTTGCTGTTATCCTCACAGTCCCGGGTTGTAATGTTTTTATTATCTACCCCTGTAGTGTTTTCCAGATCGACAGGTACATACTCTCCGACATGTCCACCGATTTTTACGTTAATACCAATATCAATGCCTCTCTTACTATCCAGTGTATAATAAATAACGTCTCCGCTGCGCGTGCCGCCTCCCTGGCTCAGGCGAGAGCTTTTAAAAACAAAATAAATACTTTCCGCAACGCTGGGATTGTTGCAAAAACAGGTGCCCTCGAAGTTTCCTAAATTATCCCACGTTTCCCGAGCTGTATTTGAGGAATTTTCGGCAGTCAGGGTTTTTTGAATCTGAAACTGATGTGCCGAATTTTCTATCGGCCAGCAGCTACCTGAAACAGCAGCAGCGAAAGCAGGCAGTGCCATAAAACCGCATACTGCCAGGAAAACAGATAACGCTTTAATTGTCATTATGGATTCCTTTAATGAACATACGACTATTTGCAGATCTGTGTTAGCTGCACAATGCCGCCTGCAGTGGGTTCATGATTAGTGAGTTGATAGTGAACCTGACAGCGCTGATGGGGATTTTTACCCCAACTCACCTCTAAAGTGCCCTTGTTCTCCATACCAGTAAGAAATACGATGCCTTTATCGCCAACGATACGGCTGGTTGTGTGCTGCGTAACCACGGCACCGAAGGGAATTGGCTTGCCATGTACATCTGTAAGCGTCATCAGCAGACGTTTACCTATGGCAGTGATAAAACGAGCCTGAACGATAGCCCCCCGGGTTGGCACAACTTTATGACTGTTGCTTTCCAGCTCTATATTATCCGGCAGCGTGTCAGAACCAAGCTGGATGGTGTTCTCCTGATAAGGGATAAGATTCGGTACGACAGCATATCCCCGAAAATCAGTACTCACTCCGGTGTGATTACGAACGCTCACGTCCGCGGCATCAGGGGCTTCAACCAGAGCGATCGTTTCACCCAGCGACGGCGTGAGTGTTATGCCATGCGGATGAACCAGCAGACCCCCTTGCAGGTTATAGTTCAGTCGTTTTGCATTCTTGCTGTAGCCATAGCCGGCACCAACCTGCGCATAACGGCCACTGTAACTAAACGATGCATCGCTACTGTTTGCCTGGGTACCAGGATTAATATTTTGCTGTATGTTCCAGTTAAGATTGTTGTCCTTAAGGGCGCTACCGCTAAGAGAGACACGATGACCCGATGAGCGTTTGTCGGCTGCAGAAAAAGCGTAACTGGCGCGTGTTGAGGAGAGCCATTTATCCAGCGGTATACTCATACTCAGGCTAAACAAATTCTCCTGGTTATAATGGCGCTGGCTATTTGCTTTTATCACGTTCAGGTTGTGGCTGTAATTAAGGCTATAGCTAATACCCTTCCAGCTATTGCCATAGCCTAGCGTAGCGGAGGTGTTACGTTTGTTGCTGGTATGATATGCCTCACTAACCAGCATGGCAGAGAGATAGCCGATATCGCTTCCCAGGTTTTGATTTATCGTCAGCTCTGTACGGCTGCGACGCCGTTCAGGATTAGCGTAGTGTGAATGATAGCTACTCAACGTTTCGCCCAGCGTATAGTAATCGGTCGTTGAATAGCGGTAGCCTGCAATAGCGATACTGGTGCCTGTTGATAACAAATTCTTGTTATAGCGAAGACGTAACGACTGCCCGCGTTTTTTTTCTGCCTGTTTAGTGGTAGCCCAGGCCTGGGTGATATCAAATGACAATGCACCAAGGCTACCCATATTTTTACCTGCGCCAAAAAGCAGGGACTGATAGGTACTGGCGGCCTGCATGCCACCATATATTGAGGTGTCCCACGGAAGACCATAAATCAGGCTTCCCTGAGTAAAAGGAGCACTCTTTGCATCGTGGCTGCCAGAGCGGTAGGTGCCACTAACAACCTCATATTTATATTGTCCTTCCCGCTGCATAATCGCTACCGAAGCGTAAGGCACCAGAGAGATCTGTTCGCTACCATCCGCCTCTTTCACTACGACTTTCAGCTCGCCGCTGTTACCGAGATAGAGATCGTTGATAACAAATTCACCGGGAGGTACATAACTTTGATAGATGCTGTATCCATTCTGAATAATAGTGACCTGGGCATTAGTTCGGGCAATACCGCGGATCACCGGCGCGTAGCCTCGCAGGCTGCCAGGCTGCATTTGTTCATCTGAGTAAAGCTGAGCTCCACGAAAAGGGGTACTGTCAAAAACTTCGGACGTGGAATTACTATCTCCAAGGATGAGCTGGCCATTAAGAGCCGTGATATCACGTTGCAGATAGGTATAAACGGACTCCCAGCGACCAGCATTTCCCTGACTGCTATTCCAGCTAGAGAAGTTGCGTAGTCGCCATGGGCCAATGTTCAGCCCCGGACGCAGACTAAGATAGTGGCTATCAGCAACAGTGCCGTTACCCGATTTCCAGCTCGCACCGCTGTAGTTGTAGCTAAGCATAAGGCCTGAAATGCCCTGCTCCCGCTGTGCAGGATCGATATAGCCATGCGCCGTATTTTTCAGCGCTGCCTGAGGAATAGAGAGTTTTAGCTTCTGTTCGTTGAAATCAAATTCGCTGCCAGCATGCGGAATTGCTGCCAGATTCACGCAGCCTTGAGTATCATCTTGCAGCGCAGGAAATGCTGCCGTTTTTACACCCAGTGAAACGAGCATTTGTTTACTCAGGCAGGGAGCCAGAAAATTTTCGTTCTGTTCGTTCACTTCCAGCCGAAAGGTTACATCACGGGTATCGTAAAATTTATTATTTAAAAAAAGATCAATACGATAATCGCCAGGTATCTGACTATCTTTCTTTTCAAACAAAGAAAGATCCACAGTCGTGCGTGGTGCATTGCCTGTTTCCAGAAATGCAGGATCGAAATACTCACCAGCGTATAGCTGGCCCGGCAATAGCCAAAAAAAGCAAAGAGCTGGATATATGCCCTGAGAAATGGTCATAGAAAATCATCCTTGAAAGAACCATTAAAAAACTTTCTTATTCAATTTCTTGTTTTATCAATGGGCTACTCCCACCATAGTCGTTAATATACTTCCAATAAACAGGCTCTTTCCTTTTTACCTCAATACCTTTGAGAGAAAATTCTTTGCTGCTTTTTGGAGCAACCATTTTTATCTCCGTTATGTTTTTTTTATTAATATTTACTTCAGAAAAAGAAACATAGTAAGAAGAGTTGTTATGAACAATAAGTTTGTCACCCGCAACAGACCAATCAACACTTTTGCTTATGTCGCTGATATCATCCGCCAGATTCACCGGTCGATAAAATAATTTTATTCTGGTATTGACAGCTATTTGTAATTTATTTTTATCTGATTTTGCGGACGAGGGGATCGACTTTACATTGAGCCAAAAAAGTGACTCACGATCCTGCGGTAAAATGGAACCTTTATAAATAATACGCAGTGCGTTACTTTTTCCTGAATCCAGGCGAAAAAGCGGAGGTGTTACGATAAAGGGGGATTGAGAATCCTGTGAGTCAATATTTTCTATCCAGCTTTGTACCAGAAAAGGCGTAATACCATTGTTTGTAACATTGATATTGCTTTCTTTACTGTTAGCGTTGTACACCACTCGCGTATTTGACAAGGTTACACTGGCGTGTGACAGACAGGAGCTCAAGAGCAGAGCCAATACCATCAGGTAGCGTTGTCTTAACATAAAGTGTCCTTAATATTCCGGGCTAAGATATATGGCCCGGAACAATATTGTTAAGTTAGTTATAAATAATGGTGTAATCAGCAACGGCATTTGCCGCTCCTGTAGTAACTGCCGTTACAGTTGACTTATAACGTGCAGAGTAAAGCAGTGTGGCATGAGCATCTGAACTACCAGCTGTGCCGACAATATCAACAAACTCATTTGGATTAGTGCCCAGAGGCAATGTCGAACCATCACGATTTAGAAACTCAATACCTAATCCTGTAGCTCCCCCGGATTTGAGAGCAAGCAAATTATTGTTAATGCTGTCGATACTACCGCTAAATCGTGCCGCCGCCTTTTTAAGTACGTCTGTTTCACAATTGGTTAGCTCAATCTGAATACGGTGAGCGCCGGCAAAGTCACCAGCTTGTTTAAATACTGAAGAAGAAATCGTCCCCATGTTAATAGTGGGGTTTCCTCCCTGTCCGTTAATATCCACATCACAGGTGCTCGCGGTAATCGTGCCCGTAAATTCTATTTGTCCTGCTCCCCCTGGCGCAGCATGAAGAGGAAAAATAGAAATCGTTGCCAGTAATACGCCCATAGAAATGACGGATTTATTCATAATTTAAAATCCTTTTTAAAAAAGTTAAAGAGTCGCGCATAGATTTATGCTGATAAGTATAAATACTGCCCATGCGTAAGCAGTTTTAAGCTAATCGTAAAATCCGCCGATAATATATAATACACATTTGTGAATATAATAATGATTTTTTTATAATATCACTTAGTTCATAAAAAACATGAACTTACAGATATTGCCGCATGTTTTTTCTCATGCTTTTATCACTTTAAAATAAGGATAATAAATATCTTATGACATAGTTATATCTACGTTAGAGCGTTAGAGTGAGCAGTGGATAATGAGCAGGCGGGTCAACAGAGAGATCGCCAGGCTGGTGATCACAGATACCATGCTGTTTGCCGAGGTCACATCAAATTAACATTGGTATATGTCGGTTTTGTCATAATATTTCCAATATACTGAAAAGAAAAATCAGTAACATGAGAAAGCCTGCCGCAGTATTACGACTATATATATGATTAGTTTAAAAGTGCCTTTTCCAGTAGCTGGAGGGTATCGTTAGTTTGTTGTGACAGTACCCCGGCAAGAGCCGGTAATGTTTCGTGAAATAATTTATGTCTTTCTTACCGTAACTCACTGGCAGATGTGAAGTAGCGATTATTTCTCACCATTTCATTCATCACTTTCCACTGCTACTCTATCAGAATCAGGTTCGGACTGTACGCAGGGCGAGATCGCGAACGTTTTTTGAGCATAACAGATCGGTTTGACGATCTGTTTTCGTTGTGATCTTATGCTCTCTTTTTGAGAGCAATAAAAATATACATCGACTCATTTAAGCAGCATTTTCATGAGGTTGACGACCCTCGTCAAAGTGCTAAAGTCACCTGTCTGTTCTTCGATATCCTGTTTGGGACCCTGTGTGCTGTTATCACCGACGGCCGCGGCTGGTTTGATATTCGTGAGTATCTGCACGGCCATCATGACTGGTTTATCAGGCTTGATATGTTTAAAGAGAGTGTACCTGTTGACGATACCATCGCGCGGATTATTTAAGCCAGTCGTTAAGGTGACGGCGAACTGTTATTTCGTTAATAGGTTGAGATTTGGCAATCATAGAGGCATCCCGGCCACCAGCAGCTAAGGAGAACATACCTTATTATGTCGCAGACACGGCCACCCCTGCTGCTCGTATGCAGTAGTCTCAGGGCGGTACACTGGTGCGAAGTCAGATCTATTTTCAGGCTGGTTAGCCTAATCTTTATCGTCTTTAAAATCAGACATCTTAATGATTATGGGTATAAGCACTTTTCAGGCAGTACATAAATGCAATAGCGGCATACCTTCATCGCATCAGCAACACTGCCTTAGACCTTTTTTTTCATTTATCAAGGTAAACGCGCTGTAGTAAATCATGTCTATCTGTGTCAGCCATTGACACGTACTGACACGCCAGCAAGCTAAAAAAATCCTGTCGCCTGTATAAGATATTGATAAGTAGTTTTTTTATAAATAACACGCTGCACAGCAGGCAAAATTTCATCGCGTTGTGCGCTTTAAGCGTTGCAAAGCTAGCAAAATTCCTAAGGCACTATTTGCTAAAGTGCTGGTCGTAATTGCTACTGTTGTACCGCACCAGGAACCATGGACCGACTTCTTTGCGCGTTACAGTCACTCCACCTATGAAGGCGTTATGAAGAAGACCGGACAATTTCGTTCCACCCTGCTGCACCCCCGCTACTGGTTTACCTGGTTTGGGCTGGCAGTACTCTGGCTGCTGGTGCAGCTTCCCTATCCTCTACTGATTCGTCTGGGCGCGACAGCTGGCAGATTATCGCGCTACTTTCTTAAACGAAGAGAACGTATTACCCGACGCAATATTGAACTCTGCTTTCCGCATATCGATGAAGCAGAGAAAGAGATCATGATTGCGGGCAACTTTGAGTCGCTCGGTATGGCACTGGCAGAAACAGGTATCGCCTGGTTCTGGTCAGATGCGCGCGTACGTCGTCTGTTTGAGGTCAGCGGCATTGCTAATCTGCAAAAGGCGCAAAATCAGCAGCGTGGCGTAATGGTGATCGGCGTGCACTTTATGTCACTGGAGCTGGGTGGCCGTATTACCGGTCTCTGTCAGCCGATGATGGCAATGTATCGTCCGCATAATAATCAGGCGATGGAGTGGGCACAAACCAAAGGCCGGATGCGCTCAAATAAAGCGATGATTGATCGACGCGACCTGCGCGGCATGGTGCAGGCATTAAAGCAGGGTGAAGCCGTATGGTTCGCTCCCGATCAGGATTACGGTCCGAAAGGCAGTGTGTTTGCACCACTTTTTGCCGTTGAAAAAGCGGCAACTACGAATGGAACCTTTGTGCTGTCACGCCTCGCTCGCCCGGCAATGCTGACAATTGTGCTGATTCGTAATCCTGACAAACTGGGTTATCAGCTGATTATTCAGCCAGAGCTGGAAGGCTATCCGCATGAAGATGAAGCTGCGGCCGCGGCCTATATGAATAAAGTGATTGAAAAAGAGATCCTGCGCGCGCCAGAACAGTATCTGTGGTTGCACCGTCGCTTCAAAACGCGTCCGCCTGGTGAGGCTTCTCTTTACGTCTGAGCCCTGTTGGTGAATGATAGTCCGCAACGGAATCCTGCCTTGTGGACTATCGCTATGAACACCAACGACACATCGGGCTGGCTGCGTCCGCTGCTGGCTGATCGACTTACTCCCTTTCTTGAAATTGATGCTGTACGATTGCAGCGCAATCTGCAGCAGATGCAGCACAAAGCCGATCAGGCGGGCGTTGTCTTAAGACCCCATGTCAAGACCCATAAAAGCGGCTGGATTGCTGAACAGCAGCGTCGCTTTGGTGCGCGCGGTATAACAGTGTCAAAACCTGCTGAAGGGATCGCCTTTATTATTAGTGGCGCGCGCGATCTGCTGCTGGCCTATCCGATTACCGAGGCGGAGGCACTGAAAGCCCTGTTGCAGGTGGCCGCTGACCATCAGGCAAAACTTACCTGTATTGTTGATAATATGCAGAGCATTGCCGCTATCAACCAGGCGTATATAGAGCAACCCGATGTCAGACTGGCAATTGCTATTAAGGTTGATGTCGGACTGCATCGGATTGGTGTCGATCCTGATGCTGACACTGCACTGGTGCTGGCACAACAGCTGGCTGTTCTGCAGCTGCCGTTTGCTGGTCTGGTGTCTCATGCCGGTCACGCTTATGGCGCAGGTAATGCAGCAGCAATTGCCACGATTGCGCAGCAGGAGGCAGCGCTGATGCAGAGTCTGCAGCAGCGCCTGCAGACGGCCGGATTTTCTCCCTGCCCGATCTCTGTCGGTGCGACACCCACAGCGCTGGCAGCGCCGATTGCCTCATGCTGTGATGAGATCCGTCCGGGAAACTATGCGCTGCTGGATCTTACCGCCTGGCGCCTTGGACTCTGCACACCGGATATGCTGGCTCTTAGCGTAGTGACGCGTATCGTTGCCGTTAATCCTCACTACGCCATTATTGATGCAGGATCCAAAATGCTAAGCTCAGATAAGGGCCCGCATGGCATCAGTGCCAGTGGTTTTGGCATTGCGGTCGATGCATCGGGCAATCAGTATGAGGTAATAAAACTCTCTGAAGAGCATGGGTTTTTACAGTATGGCGCTACACCGCCAGTAGCTGGCACTCTGGTACGCCTCTTTCCTAATCACAGCTGCGCCACAGTTGCGCAGTCGAATCATTTTGTTCTGCGCCATGCTGATGGCTCAGCAGAAGAACAGCCTGTTGATGCGCGCGGCTGTTTTACCTGAATATCGCTGATATTACGCCATCCTTGCGCGGGCTGTTTTATATCTCAGGTTCCTGGCCAGCCTGCATCAGGGAGCTGATTCAGGGCACCTCTTTTTGTTGCCGGGCAGACCTCTCTGCACGCTTCTGCTCTGTTTTCGCGAATTTATCAATAGTGCTGATATTGCTAAGCAGTTGTTCATAGCACCAGGCGCATTGCCTTTAGCGCCTATGTTATCGCTATTGCCGCGCTGACAGCGTCTGGCAGTCTGTAACGGGTATAAATGATTATCTGGTCTTCTTGTTCATCCAAATCAGTGAGTTATGCAAAAGGTCACTCTCCAGTCATAATCGGGCGTAACTGACAAAAAAACTGCATTTTTTTTACTCAATTACCCTTAACTATTTAGCACCAATTCTCAGCTTATTTGTACTCTGCCACCAGCAAAGCTAAAGCATTACAATAAGGAAAAATCCTGGTAAACCGTGGCACCACTTGCATAAAAGTACATGATTATATTGTATTTTTATCCTTTTCTATTCAGGCGAATAACTTTTATCTGCAGAGCTTTAAGAAAGGATTAATAAGTCAGAATCATTACTGTTTAACTATTTTAATGCAGGGTATGAAACCATTAAATTCTAAAGTTGATTTATAAGAGTTTTCTTATGGTGTGAAACCAAATAAAAAACTGTATAACGTATTCACACACAGCAATACTTAATAATAAAACCAGGGAAAAGATGGATCGCTCAATTTATCCTTTATTATCTGAAAAAGAATTTATTGAGATTGCCAGGAGGATGCTGGCAGGAAATTATAATAATACACAGGGATTTTATAACGATCTCACGGATTTCCTCCGTACAGGAGGAGATACCGTGCAGACGAAAAATATAATTAGCACCAGCGGAATTTCGCTATTTTATGAGCACCAGCTGCTTCAGTCTATTTATCAATGGCAATCCCTGAAAGGTATCTCAGGGCTACGCCAGGACATCATGCACTAAACGTGTCGATCGTAGCAGATCTGGCCGGAAAACTTCTTAACTGCGTTGGTACATGTACCATAAAGAGCAAATATGGCTATACGTGAAAGAGATCTCTCCAGCGCCAGATGGTCGCTGCTCTCTTCAGTTAAAATTATTGGCATTGGTGTTTTACAATTAACACTGCTGGCGCAAATCCTGCAGGCAAATGAATTAAATCTTTTGATTGTGACTATATTGCTGCTACTGGCAATTGATACGCTTGCCGATCGCGGGTTTAGTAACGCAATCATTCGTAAAAGAGATATTAATAACCGCGGGCTTTCCCTGCTTTACTGGGGAAACCTTTTTGTTGGCTTATTTATCTTTGCAACTCTTTTTTTCGGTATCAATATCTACAGTTATATTGCCGGGCAGTCGCAGCTGGCTTTGATGCTGGAAATGATGTCAGTGATATTTATCATTATCCCGCAGGGACAGCACTATCGTGCCATTCTGCAGCGGGAAAAACAGTTTACCTCTATTGCAATCACAGAAATTGCATCTGTTATCGCAGGGCTGGTCGTAACACTGTTTACGCTGTGGCTGATGCCATCAGTATTGTGCGCTATCTGGGGATATCTGGCGCTGGTTTCCGTAAGAATGCTGCTGTTTTGCTACTACGGACGTGTCTGGTTCCAGCCAGAATACCATTTTAATCTGAAAGATTTCGCCAACGTGCGTTCAGAAAACAGATAATAACAACAAGTCTGTATGGTGGGCTCTGAGCATCAACCCGATGCATTTGCGTGCTGGTTAACAGCACGCTTTTTTCTTTTCTGCGCGCCAGCAAAGGCTTTGTTCACTCTGGTTTCAGGCTACTCTGCCACGCTGATTTTTTCATATCCCCGATATTTCACGTCGCTCTGCCCCCGCTTATAAAAGTGCGATGCATACTTTTGCGTTACCTGAACTAATCCAGCGGTTATCATTTGCGAAAATCCCAATGGTTTCTTTACTGCAGAAGCCTTAGCTTTGCCACCTCACTGCTGGAGTGATCAATGCTATTAACTGTTCTCTATATCATCGGTATCACAGCTGAAGCCATGACGGGTGCGCTAGCTGCAGGACGCCGCAAGATGGATCTGTTTGGTGTCATCATCATTGCGTCAGTAACTGCTATTGGCGGCGGCTCGGTGCGCGATATTCTGCTGGGACATTATCCGCTGGGATGGGTAAAACATCCGGAATATATCCTGATTGTGGCCGCTGCTGCCGTAGTAACAACCTTTGTTGCACCACTGATGCCTCATCTTCGTAAAGTGTTTCTGGTACTTGATGCGCTGGGCCTGGTGGTGTTTTCGATTATCGGTGCCCAGGTAGCACTGGATTCCGGCCACGCATCAGTTATTGCCGCCATTGCAGCAGTGATTACCGGCGTGTTTGGTGGCGTACTGCGTGATATGTTTTGTAACCGCATTCCCCTGGTGTTTCAGAAAGAGCTTTATGCCGGGATCGCTTTTGCCTCAGGCTGGATGTATATCCTGCTAATGAAAACCTCACTGGCTCACGAGATGGTGGTTATCCTTACTCTGCTGTTTGGCTTTATCGCCCGCCTGCTCGCTCTGCGCTTTCGTCTCGGTCTGCCCGTTTTTAACTATACTCATCCTGAGCACTGATGAGGTTGCCGGAATGCCCTGCTGCTGTAAAAAGCGTATCAGTTGACGCAGCTGCGGCTCCTGCAACATCGCTATGATGCGTTGAGAGAGTATGTTGCCAACGCCCGGCAACTGTTGCCAGTCTGCTTCAGTACGAGCCAGTACCGTGCTCCACTCTCTGTCAGGCAATGCTGCCAGCGCTTTGCGTGGCAGCGGTATACCCAGCGCGCTGAGCCAGTGTCGCAGTGGTTGCTGACGCGTGAGATTAAATTGATGCCACAGGCGCTGTGCACGCTCGGGTGACATAGCCGCTGATGCGGCAATCTGCTCTGGGGTCAATGTCAGCCACGAAAAAAGATGAGTTATGTCGCCACCCTGCAACAAACGCTGCCAGTTATTGCGTTGCATACCGGGAATATTCAGAACGTTTTTCTGACTCAATCCGCTCAGACGCGCGAGAAACTGCATGCGGCAGTCAGGCGTAACAGAGAGGCAGCTGGTAGCCGTATAACGATCTTCTGCCGGTGGCTCGGGATAGTGACGCTCTGCTACCCGCCAGATCACACGTTCAAGTCGGGGTATACCGAGACCGGCCAGCGTAATCGTCACCTGATCACCTGCAATCACATTCAGCAACCGCCAGCGTGCAACCGAGCCGAGACTGACGCGACGAACGGTTTTATCCTCAATCTGAACCGGCTGCAGATCCAGCACCACCGCCGTTTTTCCGGTACGTCCTGTCGTAAAGATCACTGAACGGACTTCACTGCTGACTTCAGCAGGCTGATATTTCCACGCCGCAGACCAACTACTCTGCCCCGGCTGCCAGTCGCGTCCAGCCTGCACAGGCAGCGCGTGAATCACTATACCATCAGTGACAAACGGCAATCCGGCGCGAAACCAGCGCTCGCGCCACTGCGCTACCTGCTCAGCATCCCTGACTGGCTGACTCCACTGCCGGGTAAGATCAAACCCCCAGAGTGCCAGCTGTGAAAGTTGCCCGGAAAGTGATGCCGGGCCATCCGGCCACGCCCAGATAAATATACCAAGATGCGCCAGTAACGGACTGTGTTCGCGCCGCATCATCGCACCGGCAACCTGCGCACGCGCGTTTACACCCCCCTCGCGCGCCTGGTGATGATCGGTCATGGTCAGAAAAAGCTCGCCCTGCAGGACAACGTCATTCAATCCGGTATTAATCTGCTGAGGGATCGCGGTGATATATTTCGCCTTTGCCAGCCACTCTTCACCACGAAGGCCATCGCCGCGACTCATTAGTGACACCAGCCGGCCGTTGCGATAGACCAGGGTTACCGCCACACCATCGATTTTGGGCTGTACCCATAGCGCTGATTTATGCTGCATCCAGTGTGCCACCGCAGATTTATCGCGTAGTTTACGCAAGCCAGTATGCGCCACCGGATGCAGCGCGCCGTTGCCCGCTGCAAGCGCTGCAGCGGGCCGGGGCTGGTGAGGCGTAAAGCAGTGCTGCCACTGTTCCAGTCGCGCGAGCAGGCTGTCATACTCGCTATCCCTGACAGGAGATATACCCTGCTGATGGTAGGCGCGATCCCAGCGGTGCAGTTGAGCCTGTAACTGGCCGATCTCCCGTTCCGCCCGTGCAGGCGACCAGGCCGGGCATAACGCTTCAGCGCGACTTTCTGCCTGTACCAGGCTGATACATAACCACCAGATCCATCTTCTCATTGCCATACTCCTTTTTGCTGATTGGAGCGTGCAACAGTGATTCTGACCAGAGGCAATAAACTAATCCGGAACCGCTACCCACTATGAATCAGACGTTTTGCACCGTGTTACTGTGTAGTTTGCGGCCGTTCGCAGAAAAGAATTGTGTCTCCTGAATCGCAAACGCTGCGTGACCGGCTTTAGCCGTGTATACTGTGCAGAAAATCGACCCCGCTCTTTACTCAATTCAAGATAATCATGGCTCAAGGCACGCTCTATATTGTTTCCGCCCCCAGCGGCGCGGGTAAATCCAGTCTGATTCAGGCACTGTTGAAGACTCAACCGCTCTATGACACTCAGGTGTCCATATCGCATACCACCCGCACCATGCGGCCTGGTGAAGCGCACGGTGAGCACTATTTTTATGTCTCAAGAACTGAGTTCGAGAGCATGATTGCTGAGGATGCGTTTCTTGAACATGCCGAAGTCTTCGGCAACTATTACGGCACCTCGCGCGCTGCAATAGAGCGGGTTCTGGCAACCGGTGTCGATGTGTTCCTGGATATCGACTGGCAGGGCGCACAACAGATCCGCGCCAAAATGCCGGCATCGCGCAGTATTTTTGTGTTGCCACCGTCAACTGAAGAGCTGGATCGCCGCCTGCGTGGTCGCGGTCAGGATAGTGAGGACGTTATCGCCCGTCGTATGGCGCAGGCCGTGGCAGAAATGAGCCACTATGCTGAGTATGACTATTTGATTGTTAACGATGACTTCGATCTGGCGCTGTCCGATTTGAAAACCATTATTCGCGCAGAACGTCTGCGTATGGGACGCCAGAAAGCGCGTCATGATGCTTTAATCAGCAAACTATTGGCAGTCTGAAGTCAGTTTCAGTATTATGCCCAGTCATTTCTTCATCATCTGTGGAGTAGCACACCTATGGCACGCGTAACCGTTCAGGACGCAGTAGAGAAAATTGGTAACCGTTTTGACCTGGTGTTGGTCGCTGCA
>CAJYKU010000030.1 GCA_913775175.1 uncultured Pantoea sp. | reverse complement strand
TGGTCATGGCCTGCATCATATGCTGACCCGTATTGAAGCACCGGGTGTCTCCGGTATCAATGGCGTGCCGTGGGATGCGGTCGAGCTGCCGAGCCAGTTTATGGAAAACTGGTGCTGGGAGCCGGATGCGCTGGCGTTTATCTCCGGTCATTATGAAACCGGCGAGCCGCTGCCACAGGAACTGCTGGATAAGATGCTGGCGGCGAAGAACTATCAGGCAGCGCTGTTTATTCTGCGTCAGCTTGAGTTTGGTCTGTTTGACTTCCGTCTGCATGCTGAATTCAGCCCGGAAAATGGTGCCCGTATTCTGGAAACGCTGCGCGAAGTGAAAAAGCTGGTCGCAGTGGTGCCGAGTCCGGAGTGGGGGCGTTTCCCGCACGCCTTTAGTCATATTTTTGCCGGTGGCTACGCAGCCGGCTATTACAGCTATCTGTGGGCAGATGTACTGGCTGCTGACGCCTATTCGCGTTTTGCTGAAGAGGGCATCTTTAATCGTCAGACCGGTCAGGCTTTCCTCGACAACATTCTGACGCGTGGCGGTTCAGAAGAGCCGATGGAGCTGTTCAGGCGCTTCCGTGGCCGTGAGCCACAGCTGGATGCGATGCTGAAGAACTACGGTATCCTGGAAGAAGCCTGAGCGTGAAAATTGGTTTAGTTGATGAAACAGTCACCGGAAACGGTGCCTTACTGCAGCTGGCGTCGCGCTGGGGGCTGGAGCAGGATGAGGCGTCGCCGCTGGCGCTGGTTATGACACCTTCGCATCTTGAGTTGCGTAAGCGTGATGAGCCAAAGCTGGGCGGCATTTTTGTTGATTTTGTCTCAGGCGCGATGGCACACCGGCGTAAGTTTGGTGGCGGACGAGGCGAGGCGGTAGCGAAAGCTGTTGGCATCAGGGGGGGTTATCTGCCCGATGTTATCGACGCCACTGCCGGACTCGGGCGTGATGCTTTTGTGCTGGCGGCGCTGGGGTGTCGGGTGCGTATGCTTGAACGTCATCCGGTGGTTGCAGCACTGCTCGACGATGGTCTGCAGCGCGGCTATGCCGATGCGGAAATCGGCGGCTGGCTGCGCGAAAGACTGACGCTGCTGCATGTAGTGAGCCAGCAGGCGCTGAATAGCATTGTCCCGGCGCCAGATGTGGTGTATCTCGATCCTATGTATCCGCATCGCCAGAAAAGCGCGATGGTGAAAAAAGAGATGCGTGTGTTTCAGTCACTGGTTGGTGCTGATGAAGATGCCGATGCCTTGCTGGAGCCTGCGCGGCGTCTGGCGAAAAAGCGCATTGTGGTAAAACGTCCTGACTATGCGCCGCCGCTGGCGGGCGTTGCCACACAGTCGGCAGTTGTTACCAAAAGCCATCGCTTTGATATCTATCCACCGCTGGCATAACAGTGCCGGCGTCAGTGGCGCTTTCAGGTAAAAAACAGGCCGGTTCAACCGGCCTGTTGGTTATTCATCTTCGGGATCGCGTAGCGGTACAATCAGCATATCGATATGCACCGTATTAATCAGCTGGCGCGCGGAGGACATCAGTTTGCTCCAGAAGTCCTGATGATGTCCGCATACCACCATATCCACATCATATTTTTTAATCGCGTCTACCAGTACCTGGCCGAGATCGCCGCTGCCGCTCAGCGTTTCAGTGACCGGGTAGCCGGCGTTAGCAGAGAGTGCTTTCAGCGCGCTGTGCGTCTCTTCCGAGATGCGCTTTTGCATATCACCCAGATTGACGTCGATCAGGCCGGTGTAGAGATCAGAATAGTTAACATCAACGTGGATCAGAGAGATTTTCGCATCATAGGGACGCGCCAGCGAGACGGCTTTATCAACCAGCAACTGGCTTTCTGGCGAAAGATCGACAGCAATCAGGATATGTTTGTAGGCCATAATTAAAACTCCTTTCTGAAATTCAGGGCAGTCACCCTCCCGCGTACCCTGGCGGGCGTATTCCTTAGCGCGAAACGGCGATGAGGCGCCGGTGACCGAATCAGGCTGCAGGATCTGTTATTATTCTCCAAGTATAGTCAGTGTCAGGCACAAATGCTGCACCTGCCGTAACGGAGATCATTACGCTGATGCAACCGGTGCAGCCTGAAGATCGGTTGACGCTGGCAAAAATTTAGACAGATATTCTACACTGAGAAGGTGTGCCACCGCTGTCGGGTGGCGATGTGCAGATTTGTAAAACAACAATGCCAATCTGATGATCGCTGGCTGATTTATTGTCCACAGGGCGTCGGCAGCTTTTCCCCGCTGCATGCCACGTCATTGCGGTATCGGCCAAAAGGGGGATATATGATCAGCACTATCGCGCTTTTTTGGGCTCTTTGTGTGGTTTGTCTGGTAAATATGGCGCGCTACTTCTCTTCTCTGCGTGCGCTGCTCTATGTATTGCGCGGCTGCGATCCACTGTTGTATCAGTATGTTGATGGCGCCGGGTTTTTCACCTCGCATGGTCAGCCGGGCAAGCAGGTCCGGCTGGTGCGCTATATCTGGGCGCGGCGCTATCTTGATCATCATGACGACGAATTTATTCGCCGCTGCGAGCGGGTACGCGGTCAGTTTATGTTGACCAGCGGTCTCTGTTTTTTGGTGATGGTGAGCCTGATCGCGATGGCTATCTGGCAATAATGCATCTGGTATTGATTGCTGCCGGCAAAAAAAGAGCGACATCTCTGTCGCTCTTTTATCGGGATAATCGCGGCTATTAAATCAGATGCAGCGCTATCCAGTAGAGACCACCTGACAGCAAAATACAGACTGGCAGCGTAAAGACCCACGCCATCGCAATACTTTTGATAGTACGGCTTTGCAATCCACCGCCGTCAACCAGCATGGTGCCGGCCACGGAAGAGGAGAGGATATGCGTGGTGGATACCGGCATACCGGTATAACTCGCAATACCGATCGAGACCGCAGCCGTGACCTGCGCTGACATTCCCTGTGCGTAAGTCATGCCTTTTTTACCGATCTTTTCACCAATGGTAGTGGCAACACGACGCCAGCCAATCATCGTCCCGATACCAAGTGCCAGCGCAACAGCGACAATAATCCATACTGGCGCATATTCGATGGTACCCAGCAAATCACCTTTGAGCTTGCTCAGGAAGCGTTTATCGTCTGCGCTGGTCTCCGGCAGTTTGGCTGCTTTATCCGCCGTGTCGGAGATACAGAGCAGCAGGCGACGCATCTGACTGCGCTGCTCAGGCGAGAGCTGATCGTAGCTCTGCAGGCCATTCAGCATTCCCTGAGCCTGGCCGATCGCCTGGAGTGCACGGCTGCTGTCGCAATGGAACGATTGCGGGCCGCTCGGCACCTCTTCTGGCGTTGGCAGCGCAGGTGGAGCCAGCTGCACAATGTGCGTGAGTGATTCGCTATGCTGGCTGTAATACTGCTCCAGATGATTAACGGCATCGCGGGTACGGGTGATGTCATAACCCGAGGCATTCATGTTGACCACAAAGCCTGCAGGCGCAACCCCAATCAGCACCAGCATGATCAGACCAATGCCTTTCTGACCATCATTGGCACCATGCGAATAACTCACGCCTATCGCAGAGACAATCAGCGCGATACGCGTCCAGAACGGCGGCTTTTTCTTGCCATCGATCTTTTCACGGTCAGCCGGTGTCATATGAATACGCGCGCGCTTTTTGGTGCCGCTCCAGTAACGACGCAGCAGAAAGATCAGCCCGCCAGCAATGATCAACCCAACAATCGGCGACAGAATCAGCGACAGGAAGATATTGATCACTTTCGGCAGGTTAAGCGCATCAACCACTGATGTGCCGGTCATCAACGCATTGGTGAGACCAATACCGATGATAGCGCCTATCAGCGTATGAGAACTGGAGGCCGGCAGACCCAGATACCAGGTGCCGAGGTTCCAGATAATGGCAGCCAGCAACATGGAAAAGACCATGGCAAGGCCGTGCGCCGAACCGACATTAAGCAGCAGGTCGGTAGGAAGCATATGTACAATGGCGTAGGCCACGCTCAGACCGCCGAGCAATACGCCAAAGAAGTTGAACACACCTGCCATTACCACTGCCAGCTGCGCCCGCATCGCACGGGTGTAGATGACGGTAGCAACCGCGTTGGCTGTGTCGTGGAAGCCGTTGATTGCCTCGTAAAACAATACAAACAGCAGGGCTAGAACCAATAACAGGCCGGTACTCAGGTCAAGACCAGCAAACAGATGTAGCATAAACGTTACGCCATTTTGGAGGACATGAACGCGGCGCATTATCCTCGACAACGTACTGGATGGGAAAGAAAAATATAGCCTTTTTTTGTCTTAAAATGGTAATTCGGTGAAAAAAACAAGGTAAAAACCACTGAAAATTAGTTATTTACATTATGACATATTTGCGACTTTTTTTTCAGGGTGGCGCAAAAAGCCGCAGATCTCTACAATCAGCGCCTTTCGTAATCAGGTGGACATCGCAGTGGAAAAGTTTGACGTTATCGTAATTGGTGCAGGCGCAGCCGGTATGTTCTGTGCAGCGCAGGCGGGACAGCGTGGTCGCCGCGTGCTACTGCTGGATAACGGCAAAAAAGCTGGCCGTAAGATCCTGATGTCTGGCGGCGGCCGCTGCAACTTTACCAATATGTACACCGAACCGGCGGCCTATCTGTCGCATAATCCGCACTTTTGCAAATCGGCACTGGCGCGCTATACGCAGTGGGATTTTATCGATCTGGTCAACCGCCATGGCATTGCCTGGCACGAAAAGACGCTGGGACAGCTCTTTTGTGACGACTCGGCGCAGCAGATCGTGGATATGCTGCTGAAAGAGTGCGAGGCTGGTCAGGTTACGCTGCGACTGCGCAGCGAGGTGCTGGGTACAACGCGCGAAAACCAGGGCTACCGGCTACAGCTCAACGGCGGCGACGTTTGGGCTGAGAAACTGGTTATCGCCAGCGGCGGCCTGTCAATGCCGGGGCTGGGCGCTTCACCCTTCGGCTATAAACTCGCTGAACAGTTTGGCCTGCCGGTCTATCCAACACGTGCTGGCCTGGTGCCTTTTACCCTGCATAAACCGCTGCTGGAGCAGCTCAGTACGCTCTCTGGTGTGGCGCTGCCAGCCACAGTTGAGGCTCAGGATGGTACGCTGTTTAAAGAGGCGATGCTGTTTACCCATCGCGGTCTCTCCGGCCCTGCAATGCTGCAGATCTCCAGTTACTGGCAGCCAGGCGAGTTTGTCAGTGTGAATCTGTTGCCTGCGCTGGCACTCTCAGACTTTATTGATGAGCAGCGCAGTGCCCATCCGAATCTCAGCCTGAAAAACAGTCTGGCGAAAATTTTGCCAAAACGTCTGGTTGAAGTGTTACAGGTACTGAACCAGATCCCGGAGGTCACACTAAAGCAGCTTAATAGCCGGCAGCAGGCGGAACTGGCGCAGTTGCTGCATCAGTGGCGCGTGCAGCCTAATGGCACTGAGGGATATCGCACTGCAGAAGTGACGCTGGGCGGAGTGGACACCAGCCAGCTCTCCTCCAAAACCATGGAGGCGCGCAATGTGCCTGGTCTCTATTTTATTGGTGAAGTGGTTGATGTCACGGGCTGGCTGGGAGGCTATAACTTTCAGTGGGCATGGAGTTCAGCCTGGGCTTGTGCCCAGGCATTGTAAACGCTGCTATTTATTCAGCAGCAGTTGTCCCAGCAGGCTGTCGCGATTAACCACGCCATATTTCAGATTGGTCGCAAGATATTTACGATCAAACCCGGTGAGCTTGGTCAGTGGCGGCAGCACCTCCGGCAGACGATCCACCATCAGCATACGGCTCAGTTTTACCGGTCGCCATTCGCTCAGGCTCTGATAGAGCAGTGCGCTGGCTTCGCACTTACGCAGAAATAGATTGTAGCGATTGTTTTCGCGCAGAGCCTGCTGTTGTGCCAGATAGACCACCAGATAGTCAGGTGGATTGATGCCCTGTACCAGCGTGTCATAATCGGGCCGCGCCAGAAGCTGACGGAAAAAGGAGTCTGCCCCCAGCTCGATAATGGGACGGAAATAGTGCAACCAGCGGCCGATAAAGGCATTGCGGGCGGGAGCAGCAAGAAACCAGGATTCAATCACCGGATAAGCCCGGTCATGCGTTGAACCTGCACGATAAAACGCAATCAGATCGTAGTGATTTTGCGCATTAACGGCCAGTAGCTCATCCAGCGTGCGATTAAGAATAATGGTGGCATCCATCCAGATCCCGCCATAGCGATAGAGCAGCTCCAGTCGGATCACATCACTTTTATGCGATGGACGCATAGCGGCGTGACCAAAATGCAGATCGGGCAGGTAGTGTGCAAGATTAAGGTTATTGATCACCGTGACTGAATACCCCGGATTTTCCCGCGCAATCTTATCAACAAAGATCTGCACTTCAGCAGGCAGAGTTTCGCTCTCCCAGTACATCCAGATCTGCCGCGGTATGGCAGCGCCGGTTGCAGGCTGGCTGCACATATCAATATCCTGCTCATCGCCAGGATTATAGCTGGTCAGCTGTTTGCGTCGGGTCAGCATTTTCTCTGCCCGCAGGCCAAGCGAAACCAGGTGCGTTTTAACGTTATTATTTTTCATGAATTATCCTGTCACAGGCCGTCAGCTGTCGCAGTTTTTTCTGCAGTGAAAAACTGGCCCCGGAGCGACACCCCGAATGCACCCTGAGCGGTGCGAAATGAAGATTAAAATTAACAAAGGGTGCAGAATTGCTCAATCAATAAACCATAGAATCGCAATTTTAAGAGAATCCGCAGAACTACACATTATCGCACGAATGCGCGTACGCAGGTGGCAGAGCAATCTGCTATCATCAGCGGGATTTTTTCTGCCAATACAAAAAGACACCATGTTAAAAATGAAATTTCTCCTGCCACTCCTTATTCTGCTTAGTGCCATCGTCTGGTGGCTGGTTCCACACTATAGCGATGAAGATAAAGGATATTATATTGCGGTGTTCTGTACGCTGACTAAAGATGGACGGGATAATAGTCCGAATGCGATGCAGCAGATTATCGAAGGCAGTAATTCTGACTACGCGCTGCAAAAAATAAGGTTTAAGTCAGACCTGGCAGAGCATCTGCAAAAGGTATGGCGCAATCTGACACCAGCACAGCAGCAGCAGGCTCACCAGACGGCGCTGCAGTGTCGGCAAATTATGTCAACCGTTATGCTGCCGGGTAAGCCGGTGGAGTAATCCGCGCGATAACCCATCAGCGGTATTGATGCCGCTGATGGGTTACCGCTGCAGAGAGTCACACATCGCTTTTTTTCGGCTTATTCAGCCCGGGGAGATTGCGGCGACAGATCAGGCAGGGATCATCACTGGTACGCAGCAGTGCTTGTTGTGTCGCATCAAGTTTATGCTTGCGGCACTGCAGCGGCGTACAGCCCAGCATATGTCTGAACGAGCGGGTAAACGATTGCTGGCTCTCGAAATGATATTTTATCGCCAGGCGAATAATGGGGATATCGCTCTCTTTCAACTCGCTGATACTGCGTATCAGTTTTTTCCTACGAATATAGCGCGCCAGCGTCTCCTGATGATAGCGGGCAAACAGCTTCTGCAGATACCATTTAGAATATCCCGATTTACTGGCTATATCATCAATGCTCAGGCGTTTATCCAGGTTATCTGTAAGCCATTCCTTTACTGAATCAATAACCTGCTGATTATATTTCTTCTTCATCTCAGTGCTCTCCTTTCACTTTTTTACCGTATCAGCTTATTAAACTGCAGATAAGCCAGAGTCACGTCATTATTTATCAACTTTCCTGCAGTTTTAACAGCGACTACGATGCAGTTTGTATTCAGGGAAATAATAATATGCGGCGGCAAAGAGAGGGAGAATTGATAACAACAATAGTTATTAACCGCTTTAGCAGCGATTTATCTGGCGATATCAGTGGCTATTCAGTAACGGAGTAACTGAATAGCCACTGTGGGGATCACAGCAGTTTTTGCTCGGCCAGATCCAGGGCGAAGTAGCTGAAAATCAGGTCGGCCCCTGCGCGTTTAATCGCGCCCAGGCTCTCCAGCACCACATTGCGCTCGTCAATAGCGCCCGCCTGTGCCGCGAATTTGATCATCGCATACTCACCACTTACCTGATAGGCGGCCAGTGGCAGGGTGGTGCGTTCGCGGATATCGCGCAGGATATCGAGATAGGCGCCAGCGGGTTTTACCATCAGCGAATCTGCACCTTCTGCTTCATCTGTCAGCGATTCACGAATCGCTTCGCGACGGTTCATTGGGTTCATCTGGTATGTTTTACGGTCGCCTTTAAGCGCAGTACCTGCGGCTTCGCGGAACGGGCCATAGAACGAGGAAGCAAACTTAGTTGAGTAAGACATGATGGCAGTATCAGTGAAGCCGGCACCATCCAGCGCCGCACGAATAGCTTTGACCTGGCCATCCATCGCTGCTGAAGGCGCGATAAAATCCGCACCCGCCTGCGCTGCTACAACCGCCTGTTTGCCAAGGTTGATGAGTGTCTGATCATTATCAACACCATGGTCGCACAGCACACCACAGTGACCGTGGCTGGTATATTCACAGAAGCAGGTATCAGACATCACAATCATTTCTGGTACCGCATCTTTGCAGATACGCGCCATACGGGCGACCAGACCGTTTTCATTCCAGGCGTCGCTGCCTGTGGCATCAGTATGATGAGAGATGCCAAACGTCATCACCGAGCGAATACCCGCTTTAGCAATACGCTCAATTTCATAGGCCAGCCGCTTTTCCGGGATGCGCATTACGCCAGGCATAGCCTTGATGGGCACATAATCGTCAGCCTCTTCTTCAACAAAGATCGGCAATGCCAGATCGTTGATGCTGAGTGCTGACTCCTGAAACATAGCGCGCAGCGATGCGCTTTTACGCAGCCTTCTTGGGCGCTGGATAAGATTAAATTCAGACATGCTCACACAACTTCTTCTGGTGAAAATAGTGACTATAGTTTAACGCTTTTTGCGCAATACAATTAAGAATGTGTGCTGCTATCGCTATCTGACAGCAGGAAAAAAAAATCCCGCCGGGTGGCGGGATTCAGGCGTTACTCTTTAATATCCGGATGCTGATCTACCAGATTACGGCGTTTGGTCTCCAGTCGTGCAATTTCAGCGTCAATATCTTCAATTTTCTGTTCAATATTGTCGTGATGCTCCTGCAGGATTTCACGCGCTTCATCAAGGTCAGAGGCCGCAGGCGTAGCACCGCGCAGTGGTTTGTTGGCAGTCTCTTTCATATAGAGACCAGTGATCAGACCGATAACCGCAACCACCATCAGATAGTAAGCAGGCATATAGAGGTTGTTACTGGCTTCCACTGCCCATGCGGTGATGGTCGGTGTCAGACCGGCAACCAGAATAGAGATGTTAAATGCACTTGCCAGCGCACTGTAGCGAATGTGCGTCGGGAACATGGCTGGCAGCGAAGAGGCCATCACACCGGTAAAGGCATTGAGTATCACCGCCAGCAGCAGCAGACCGGTAAAGATCAGTCCCAGAACATTACTGGTAATCAGTGTGAACGCCGGGATAGCGCAGACGAACAGCGCAATACTGCCAATAATCACAAATGGACGACGACCAAAGCGGTCACTGAGCATCCCCATAATCGGCTGGACAAACAGCATACCCATCATAATGGCGATAATAATCAGTACACCATGATCTTCCGAGTAGTGAAGATTGTGCGACAGATAGCTCGGCATATAGGTCAGGAGCATGTAGTAGGTGACATTGGTTGCCAGAACCAGACCGATACAGGCCAGCAGGCTTCTCCAGTGTTTGGTAGCGATCTCTTTAAAAGAGACTTTTGGACCGTCGCGCAGACCATCACGATCGCCCTGTTCCAGCTTATCGACGTGCTGCTGGAATGCTGGTGTCTCTTCCAGTGCGTTACGCAGGTAGAGACCAATCAGACCCAGCGGCAGAGCCAGGAAGAAGGGCAGACGCCAGCCCCACTCAAGAAATCTGGCTTCACCGATAATGGTAGAAATCAGAACCACAACGCCAGCGCCCAGTACAAAGCCAGCGATGGAACCGAAGTCGAGCCAGCTACCCATAAAGCCGCGTTTGCGGTCTGGCGAGTATTCAGCGACAAAGATTGAGGCGCCGGTATATTCCCCACCCACCGAGAAGCCCTGAGCCATTTTTGCCAGCAGCAGCAGAACAGGCGCCCAGATGCCAATAGAGGCGTAAGAGGGTATCAGCCCGATACAGAAGGTACTGACCGACATTATTATGATAGTGATTGAAAGAATTTTCTGGCGACCATACTTATCACCCAGCATGCCGAAAAAGAGCCCGCCCAGCGGACGGATCAGAAAGGGCACTGAGAAAGTAGCCAGTGCAGCGATCATCTGTATGCCAGGCGAGGCATCAGGGAAAAAGACTTTACCCAGCGCATAGGCCACAAAGCCATATACACCGAAGTCGAACCACTCCATCGCGTTACCCAGCGAGGCGGCAGTAATCGCTTTACGCAAACGAGCATCATCAATAATTGTGACGTCATTTAGCCCAATAGGTTTTACACGCTTCCTACGTAATTTCATGATGTTACCCTGTATTGGAATTCGAAAATCCTCAACGCCGCAGACTGGCTACGCTTCGCTAAGTCCACGGCGTTGAGAAAATTAAAGCATAGCCGTGAAAAAATGTTTTTCTGCGACCTGCTACGGCAATTATTACCTGAGCAATTATTGCCGTTCGGTATAGAGCATACCGTTTTAATGTGATGTTTGTCATGTTTTCGCCAGTAAATGGTTATTTTTTAGCTGATTGTATGGTGGGAAAGCGTGATTGGCGGGAAAAAATTATTTTTACTTTTTTTGACACGATGCGCACTCTGAGGAGGATATTGCGCAGGAAAGTTACTGCGGCAGAGTGGGCAGCATCATGCCAGCCAGCGGTTTGTCGCCCTGCTTACGCATCCAGCCAAGAAAATGCGCGCTGCTCATCGGCAGAGCATAGTAGTAACCCTGAATAAAACGCACCTGATGCTGCTGCAGATAGGTAAACTGCAGGGCGGTTTCCACGCCTTCACCCAGCACATCCAGCCGGAGTTTCTGACAGAGAGTGATAATGGTATCCAGTACCGGGGTTTCAATATCCACTCCCTCTATAGCATTAATAAAGCCACGATCGATTTTCAGATAGTCCAGCGGAAAGGTCATCAGATAGGAGAGTGAGCAGTGCCCGGTGCCAAAATCGTCGATGGCAACTTTCATGCCCTGCGACTGCAGGTAGCGCAGCTTATGGGCCACAGATTCGCCATCCTGAATCAGACTACGCTCGGTAAGCTCCAGCGTTATCAGCAGCTGCTTATCACGCACAGCGTGGGCGAAGTGCATAATATCGTCAATAAAATCATCATGCTGCAAGTGTTCTGCCGCCAGATTAAAACCGATATGGAAGCCTGGCATAGCGGGCCAGTGCATAATATCTTCCGCCATTAACTCCAGCAAATGCCGGGTCAGTTCCACGATGACACCTTCCGTCTCGGCATGAGCGATAAAAATATCGGGTCGCACCATCTCACCATTGGGTAGCTGCCAGCGCAGCAGCGCTTCAGCGCCGGAACAGCGGGCGATATCGTTGCTATAGACTGGCTGATAATGCACAAAAAACTGGCGGTTGCGCAGGGCACGGCGGATTTCATCTGCCCAGGATATGCGTCGCCGCAGCCAGTTAGCGGTTAAGATCATTAACATGATGGAAAAAATAGCGGCCATCGGCAGGAAAACAAACAGTGCCTGACGCCAGGCTGCTATCACCTCTGCCGCAGGCACAGTAATCGAGACGCGAACAGGATAACGCAGCGATTCATGCTGATAGTGCTCGCTCTGCATATAGTGCCCGTCGGGTATTTTATTGCTGCTGCTGGAAATAATTGCACCGTTACCAAACTGCAGGCTTATCTGATAACCGCGAGATTCTCCCATCGCACGCATAAAATCGATCAGATATTGTCCATCAATCAGCGCCCAGAAACCGCTGCTGTCCGGCAACTGATCAACAAAAATTACCGCCGGACGTTGTGATACGCCAGCGGTGTGAGGCAGTGAGAGGCTCCAGCGGTCTGTGCCGGTTACTGGCAGCGGCTGTCGTATGATCTCAGCAAGTTTAGGCTGACCAATATTTGAAACCGACGAGCAGGTGATGTATTCGCCCTGTAGCGTGCCAACAGAGCGAAAATAGGCGTTTAGCGCCACGATACGCTGCAGTTTGGTTTCTGTTTCGCCGCAGGAGCCAGAGCGATCCTTGCGCAGTTCAGCAATCATACTCCATGCGCTGTCACTCATCTTTTCAGCCTGTGCCAGCAAAATATTTGCCGTTGCACGCTGCTGCTGAGTGACGCTATGACGCGCGTTAATTGCGATGCAAAGAATGCCCAGCACCAGCGGCAGAAGCCCGGCACAGACAATCATTAGCCAGCCAAAATCACGACGTCTTTTACGCAAAGGCACCAGGCTCTCCTTAATGGGTTACGCTTCTGTCAGACCGCGTCAGCAGCATAGCATTTTATCCGGGGAGAGCAGGGTAACGATTCACTACTGTTTAGTATTGACCGGTATCAACGTTCACGGCTTATAACCCGCTTTCTGTCGCAGAGCAGGCGGTGAGGAGAGTACCTGAGTGATGCAGATAATCCCGAAACAGCCTGCTATCTGTAGCGGGCAGCCGGATAGCGTATCCGCTGCCGCTATCTTCAGCGCTGTTTTGGACGCGGGCGACCCGTGCCAAGCATAATCGCCAGACGGCTGCCGCCCGGCGTGGTTTCCATCAGAATTTTAGTGACGCTGGTAAGGGGTACTGATAACAGCATACCCACAGGCCCCAGCAGCCAGCCCCAGAAAATCAGGGATAAAAACACCACCAGTGTAGAGAGGCCAAGCCCGCGCCCCATCAGACGAGGTTCCAGCATATTGCCAAACACCATATGGATCGTGCTGAACAGGAGTGCCACCAGCATGGCGTCATAGATATCGTTGAGAACCAGTGCCTGAATGAAGGGAGGGACACCGGCAATAATTGGGCCGATATTGGGAATAAAGTTCAGAATAAAGGCCACTACGCCCCAGAACAGCGCAAATTTCACATCGAGCAGCAGCAGTACCAGCCATACCGCCAGACCGGTCATAAGGCTTACCAGCGTTTTCAGTGCCAGATAGTGCGTGACGCCTTTCAGCGCCTTGTGCAGACCAGCAATGCGGATCTGCGGATTAGACAGCGCATTACGCATTTTATAGGGCAGATGATGCACCTCAAATAGCATAAAAACCACGGTCAGGATCAGCAGAACAATATTGGTCATGGCACCGGAGAATTGCGCCAGCACCGTGGTTGCCATATCCATGATCAGGTTAGGGTCAAAGCGCTGTGCCAGTCGTTCAGTGGAGATATTAATATGAAAACCAGCGGCGAGGTGCTGAATTATCGTGAGTTTCTGCTCCAGCATGGCGCGAATTTTTGGATAGGTATCGCTGAATTCACTGACTGAACTCGCCAGTACAGCAACCAGCAGCAGCATCATGATAAAGATAATGGTAATAACCAGGGAGATCGCTACGCCGCGGCGCAGGCCGCGCCGCATCAGTGTAGTGACCAGCGGGTTGAGTACAATAGCCAGAAAGCTGGCCAGCAGAAAAGGAACCAGAATATCCGAGGCCGCCCGGATACCTGCCAGAATAATCACTAACATCGCCAGTTTGACCAGAATATTCTGGCCAATTTTTTCCTGTGGCTTTTCGTTCATTGTGGATCCTTTAAAAGAACGGTTTCTGCTCCAAGTGTAGCTAAAGTCAGATAAGTGATTGTTTCTGAGATTGCTGGCGCTATGTGCGTGTGACCAAACGTGTTCGTCTGATTCAGGGCGTTCACCAGATGCATGCCGCGTGAAAAAGCGTATAGTTAATTTTCTGTTATAAAATGTTGTCTATTACGAGCGCTTTTATTCATGCCTGACCTGCCAGCTTCTGCAGCGGAACAGAGCCGTTTGCGGCTAAATCTGCAGATCCTCTCAATTGTGAAGTTCAACTTTGCGACCTATCTCACCATTGGATTGCCGCTGGCTGTACTGCCCGGATTTGTGCATGACAGCCTGGGTTACAGCGCGTTCTGGGCCGGCGTGGTGATTAGCCTGCAATATATTGCTACGCTGCTGAGTCGTCCCTATGCCGGACGCTATGCGGATAGCTGGGGGCCTAAACAGGTGGTGGTGCTGGGGCTGGCAGGTAGCCTGATGAGTGGCGTCTGTCTGCTGCTTTCAGCTCTGCTACAGCAGCAGATGCTGGCGAGTCTCGCACTGCTCTGCCTTGGTCGCGTTATTCTGGGTATTGGTCAGAGCTTTTGTGGCACCGGAACTTCGCTATGGGGCGTTGCAAAAGCAGGCTCGCTGCATATTGGTCGGGTAATCTCCTGGAACGGTATTGTCACCTATGGCGCCATGGCGATTGGCGCACCGCTGGGCGTGGCGTTATTTCGCCACGGCGGGCTGCTGCTGCTTTCCGCTGTGATTGTCGCAATCAGTAGCCTGGCGATTATGCTGGTTCTGCCGCGTGCGGCAGTGAAAGGCAGCAGGGCGCGTCCGCTGCCATTTCGTGCAGTGCTGGGCAACGTGTATCGCTATGGTTTATTGCTGGCGATGGGATCGGCAGGTTTTGGCGTGATTGCCACCTTTATCACGCTGTTTTATCACGAACGCGGCTGGGATGGGGCAGCATTCGCCCTGACGCTATTCAGCACCGCTTTTGTTGGCATGCGTTTACTTTTCCCGGAGGCCATTAACAGATGGGGCGGCCTGCGGGTTGCCTCTGTCTGCTTCCTGATTGAGGCCGCCGGGCTTTTTCTGGTGGCAGGAGCCGCCGGTCCGTGGATGGCAAAATTGGGGGCGCTGCTGACCGGCGCAGGTTTTTCGCTGGTATTCCCGGCGATTGGCGTTGCGGCGGTAAAAACGGTGCCACAGCAGAATCAGGGGAGCGCGCTGGCGACCTATACCGCTTTTATGGATCTCTCTTTAGGGATCACTGGCCCGCTGGCCGGATTAGTTATGAACTATGCCGGTACCTCACAGGTTTATCTGCTGACCGGCCTGCTGGTCTGCGTAGCACTGGGCTGTACGCTGCGTATGAGCGCACAACACACAGCGCAGTCTTAACTTATTGCACTGCTGGTTTACTGTCACACGGGCTGCCACGCGACCCGACCCGACAGATAACATCAGAGAAGACCCCCGCTGCCGCCACAGCGATAGCTGCCTGAGTTACCTGGAAACATTTATTTCATAGACAGGATGTTTTGAAATTTATCCCAGTGTCCTTACGCGGTTTTCTGGCTGCCAGCGCCATACAGCAGCGTTAGCCGGTGGTGATGACCTGCGAGAAAAGTCAGTAGTGCGCCGTAAAAATGCGATCCAGTCCGCTAAAGAGAAATTTTCCAAATCTTTCGGTTTGAAAAATTTATTTCATTGTAATAGTTTCATAGCACGCTTTGCGCATCGCCTGCTCGGGTAGTTCTTACCTGTGTGCTGCCTGCAGGGACCTTCACATCAAGAGGCATCGACATGACTATCATTGGAAACTTTATCGATGGCAGCATCACACACAGCGCCAGTAATGAAACCGTGCCGGTTTACGATCCGGCAACCGGCAAAGTGGTACGCGAGCTGACCCAAAGTACCGCGGCAGAAGTGGAGCAGGCAATTACGGCCGCTCATGCAGCTTTTCCTGAGTGGTCAAAAACGGCACCGCTGCGTCGGGCTCGCGTGATGTTTAATTTCAGGGCGCTGATGGAGAAACATCGTGATGAACTGGCTGCGCTGATTGTCTCGGAGCATGGCAAAGTCTGGTCTGATGCGCAGGGTGAGCTGACGCGCGGCATTGAAGTTATTGAGTTTGCCTGCGGTATTCCGCATCTGCTGAAAGGTGAAAACTCACCTGGTGTGGGTGGTGGCGTTGATAGCTATTCGCTGATGCAGCCGGTCGGCGTTGTAGCGGGTATTACACCATTTAACTTTCCGGCAATGGTTCCGCTATGGATGTTCCCGATTGCGCTGGCATGTGGAAACACCTTTATTCTCAAGCCGCCAGCGCTGGCCCCCTCTGCGGCTGTGCGTATGGCTGAATTGCTGAAAGAGGCTGGCCTGCCAGATGGTGTCTTCAATGTTGTGCACTGTTCGAACGAAGATGCAGAACAGCTCTATAAAGATGCACGTATCGCTGCGGTCAGTTTTGTCGGTTCCTCAGGTGTTGCTGAGCATATCTATAAAACCGCCAGCGCGCATGGTAAACGCGTACAGGCGTTTGGTGCTGCTAAAAACCATGCCATTGTAATGCCGGATGCCGATCTTGATGCCACGGTAAATGCCATTATGGGCGGTGCCTTTGGTTCAGCAGGTGAGCGCTGCATGGCTCTGCCAGTCGTGGTGGCGGTGGGTGATGACACGGCGGACAAGCTGGTCGCGCGTCTGACACCATTAATTCACGCATTGCGTGTCGGACCCGGGATGCAGCAGGGCGCTGAAGAGAATGAGATGGGACCGGTGGTTTCTGCTGCCCATCAGAAAAAAGTGCTGGGCTATATCGATAAAGGTGAGCAGGAAGGGGCGACGCTGGTGATTGACGGGCGCACCGTGAACGTTGCGGGTTATGAAGAGGGGTACTACGTTGGCGGCACGCTGTTTGATCATGTGACCCCGGAGATGGTGATCTGGCGTGAAGAGATTTTTGGTCCGGTATTAAGCATTATGCGCGCCCCCGATTTCTCCAGCGCGTTGCAGCTGGTTAATAGTCATGAGTTTGGTAATGGCAGCGCTATTTTCACCAGTAACGGCAATGTTGCACGTGAATTTGTGCAGGGCGTTGAAGCGGGCATGGTCGGTGTTAACGTGCCAGTGCCGGTGCCAATGGCTTTTCACAGCTTTGGTGGCTGGAAGCGCTCAGTCTTTGGCGCACTCAACGTGCATGGCCCGGATGGCGTACGCTTTTATACACGTATGAAAACCGCAACCGTGCGCTGGCCGGCGGGGCAGCAGACCGTCTCTGAATTCAGCATGCCCACCCTGGGCTAATCCGGCGCGCAGGAGAAGATAATGTCTCTGATCTCAAAAGCACAGCAGCCAGACAGCAGCGGACAGATCCAGCAGGTCACGCCTGAGAGCGCGGGCTGGGAGTATGTCGGATTTTCTGCCTATCTGCTAAAGCAGGGGCAGACCCTGAAACTGGAGAGTGGCGAGAAAGAGCTCTGCCTGGTGCTGGTGGCCGGGCGAGCGACAGTTCAAACCCGTGATGCCGCATTCGCTGGTATCGGGCAGCGAATGTCGCCGTTTGAACGTATCCCACCCTATGCGGTATATGTACCGCACCATGATATGGCTGAAATCACCGCAGAGAGCGATCTTGAACTGGCGGTATGCAGCGCGCCAGGCCACGGCGACCTGCCAGCCAGGCTTATTGCTCCGGCGGATGTGGGCATTGAACATCGCGGCAAAGGCCATAATCAGCGGCTGGTACACAATATTCTGCCAGACAGCAAAGCGGCAGATAGTCTGCTGGTGGTAGAAGTCTATACGAATGAAGGTGCGACCAGCTCCTGGCCCAGCCATAAGCATGATGAGAAAGATAGCCTGGATGAAACCTATCTGGAGGAGACATATTATCATCGCTTTGATCCTCCAGCCGGCTTTGCTATGCAGCGCGTCTACACCGACGATCGCTCGCTGGATCTCTGTATGGCACCCGCTAATCACGATGTGGTAACCGTGCCGCGCGGATATCATCCAGTTGCGACGCTGGCCGGATATAACAACTACTATCTGAACGTTATGGCCGGCCCGGTAAGGTTGTGGAAATTTACCTGGGAGAGGGATCACGCCTGGATAAACAGCGACAGCTATCCGCGCTAGCGCCAGAGAATCAGACGTTTAAGGGCAACCTCCGGATTGCCCTTTTTTATGTTTATTCCGGCTCGCTACTGTTATTGAGTGCCAGAGAAACAGCCAGCGTCTGTGCCAGACAGAGTGAAGCGACCTGAGAGCGGAAACCATCAACCTGAGCTTCGCGTACCACAAAGCAGACATCGCTAAAGGCTGCCAGCGGGCTGACCTGGCTATCAGTAATCGCAATCTGATGTGCTCCACGCCGCGCCCCCAGCTCAACCAGTTCCACAGCTTCACGGGCGTAAGGCGAATAGCTGATGGCAATAACCACATCTTTGGGGTTTACCATACTCAGTTGCTCAGTGAACATGCCGCCAAGCCCATCAATCAGAAAGGCGCGCCGTTCAAGATGACGCAGAGCATAGACCAGATAAGAGGCCACGCTGAACGAGCGACGCAGGCCAATGATATAGATGTTTTCTGCTTCGTTCAGCATCTGTACCGCTTTATTCAGCTGTTCAGGATTGACCTGCATTGCCAGCTGCTGCAGCGCCTGACTGTTAACCATAGTAAAGACGTTAAGGATCTCAGCCGGGCTTTCCGGTGGCGTCGTGGTGTCATCAGTGGCAGTCTGACGGAACAGACGTGCGCGCTCGGTGTAGTTCACCGTCTCCTCCATCAGATGCTGACGAAACACCTGTTTCATCTCGTTAAACCCGCTAAAGCCAAATGCATTGGCAAAGCGGATCAGCGTTGAGGGCGGAACATCTGCCTGCTGAGCAATTGAGGCCACAGTATCAAAGGCGATACTGTTACTGTTATCAAGAATATAGCGTGCAACCTGCTTGAGACGCTTGCTCAGCGTCTCGTAGCGGCGTCGGATATCGTCCTGTAACAGGGTTAGCTGGGTGGGGTTATTGGTCATTGCGTGGGCCCGTTAACAAGAAGAAATGGCTGGATAATGAGCGTTATAGTACCAGATGGATGGAAAATTTCATTTAATTGTCCCTGACAGCGCGGTTATTTCACTGGTTTATGCCATCCCTCACAAAAAGGGTCATCGCAGCACAGGGTAGTGGTAACTGCCTGCGAGTTAACGCCCCTCTCGCGACGGAAAAGGGGCTGGATAGCGTGAGTCAGTGCGCACAGTGCACTGGTACAGTGAGCAGTAATCCCGGAATCCGTTTAACCGCGCGCTGCCCGCCAGTAGTCAATCAGGCGCAGATAGTTGCTTTTCACCGTTGCAATCAGAGCCTGATCGTCCAGCTCTCCCTTGAGCCACTGGCGTGAAGGCTGACCAAATATCGTACGTCCCACGGCGAAGCCTTTAACCCAGGGTGCCTGAGCTGCTGCGGCAAAGCCCGATTTCAGCTGATCTTCTGGTGCATCCAGCCCCAGCAGCAGAATGCCGCGACAGTGTGGATCCTGCTGCTCAATCAGTGCCCCTATTGCCTGCCAGCTCTCTGCTGAAAGTGGCGGCAGTTTCCACCAGTCGGGCTGAATGCCGAGGCGATAAAAATGGCTCAGTATCTCGTGATAGAAGGCCTCACTATGATCCGGATTACTCTCTGGCAGAATAACCTCTACCAGCAGCTCATGTCCGCTCTTGTTGCAGCCATGCCACACATCCAGCAGCAGGCTATCCTGCTCATGTCGTAGCTCAGCGCTGTCGCGCGGATGGTAAAACACCAGGCACTTCACTACATGCTCGGCAGGCCACTCAACCAGCTGCGAACCGATATTGCCATGCTCCAGCCGCAGGGGACGCGAGCCGGGCAGTTCAATCGGGCGACCAATCCACCAGTTTTGACCGGTAATCGCGTTCAACGTTTTCTGACCGTAAGTGGTATCTGCCAGAATGCCGCTCTTTCCGTCCAGGCCAGCTTCCGCCGCCGCTGCCTGTGCTGCCTGCAGTAGTAATAGCTTTAGCTGCGGGATACGTTCTTCACTCACGCCGGCCTCTTGTGCCATATCGGCCAGCTGCCTGCGATGATCGAAAGCAAAAACATTGAGTTCCGGCCACTGCTGTTTACGGGTGGTCACACGATGCAGATGATTCAGATACGTATCACGATCCGGTCGGCTGACTGCGTCAGCGCGGCTGAGAAAACTATCCAGCTCCTCTCTGGTGGGCATTGCCGGCGCGCAGCCATGGCGTGAAACCACCAGCGCACCGCAGGCGTTGGCGTAACGACACGCCTGTTCCCAGCTCTCATCATTCAGCCAGCCGCGCAGCAGACCAGACATAAAGGCATCGCCGGCACCCAGTACGTTAAGCACCTCAACCCGCACGCCGCGCTGGAGTCTGGTCTGCTCCCAGCTATCCGGGATTTCGCCTTCAAACACCACACAACCCAGCGGGCCGCGTTTGCATACCAGCGTCGCCTGACTCGCCTGCCGCACATTTTTCAGTGCGGTGAGCGTGTCGGTACTGCCGCCAGCAATATGAAATTCCTCTTCCGTGCCAACGATCAGATCAAAGTAGTGCACAACGTCCTGCAGCTGACGTGTGACCTGATCGGACTCAATAAAGCGCGTTTCGCCATCGCCGAGTGAGGTCAGCCCCCACAGCACCGGACGATAGTCGATATCCAGCGCGGTGCGCAGACCGCTACGTCTGGCAATCTCCAGCGCTTTCAGCACAGCAGCGCGGGTGTCCGGATGTGAAAGATGTGTCCCCGTGATCGCCACTGCGCGCGCAGAGGCGATAAACTCTTCCTGAATATCCTCCGGCACCAGTCCCATATCAGCGCAGTTGTCGCGATAAAAGATCAGTGGAAATGACTCTTCATCTTTGATACCCAAAATCACCAGCCCGGTGAGACGGGTTTTATCGGTGATTAACCCATCGGTGTTGCAGCCTGCGCGCTGCAGCTCCTCACGCAGAAAACGACCATTATGTTCGTCGCCAACACGCGCCAGCATGGCTGATTTCAGCCCCTGAATCGCCGTGCCATAAGCGACATTGCCGGAAGAGCCGCCCAGATATTTACTGAAGCTGGTCATATCCTCCAGGCGCGATCCGATTTGCTGACCATAGAGATCAACGGCGATGCGTCCGATACAAATCACATCAAGCCGCTTCTGTTGTGTACTCATACCTGTAGTTTCCTTCTGTGATAAGCAGACGGTGCGAACGTCATCGCCTGATTCCGGAGATGCTGCAATCGGATGTTCAGAATGACTGGCTGGCCGGATAATCAGTATGAGGAATGAAAATTTCATAAACAATATAAAATGAAACATGCATCTTTAATTTGTGAGCCAGGTTAAATTACCGTCCTGCATCAGGTTGCAGCAGAAACAGGGCTGAAAATTGCAGCAATCCAGGATCTGCAATGCATCATAAGCAAATCCCATCAATAGAAGAGAGCGATCATAAAGAATGAAATTTTTCAGATCGCTCTCGGTCGCCAGGTTCTGTTCCACCTCACCCGCTGCTCACGACATCTCAGGCTGAATTTGATCTCTATCGCAAAATGAAATGTTTCTTCTGTAGTTGTGTTTTATGGAAAAAATATTTGTTTATAATCGCGGCATATTTCACTCGTTTATGCGTCTGCCAGCGCTGCTGACTGTGCAGCCTGAATCACGACGGCACCTTACCGGCTGCCAGCATGTAAAGGAAAAGAGATATGGGCACGATCAGACTGACCACGGCACAGGCGCTGGTGAAATTTCTGGATAACCAGTATCTGAACGTTGACGGTGCAGAGAGTAAATTTGTAAAGGGCGTGTTTGCTATTTTTGGTCACGGCAACGTACTGGGATTAGGTCAGGCGCTGGAGCAGGATAGCGGCGACCTGGTTGTGTACCAGGGCCGCAATGAGCAGGGCATGGCGCATGCTGCTATCGGCTTTGCTAAGCAGTCACTGCGGCGGCAAATTATCGCCTGTAGCTCATCGGTCGGGCCAGGGGCAGCCAATATGATCACCGCTGCGGCAACCGCTACCGCCAATCGCATTCCTCTGCTGCTACTGCCTGGTGATGTGTTCGCTACCCGCCAGCCCGACCCGGTTTTACAGCAGATTGAGCAGAGCCATGACCTGAGTATCAGCACCAATGACGCCTTTCGTGCGGTCAGTAAATACTGGGATCGTATTAATCGTCCTGAGCAGCTGATGTCTGCCTGTATCAATGCCATGCGTGTACTGACCGATCCGGCAGAAACCGGCGCAGTGACGCTGGCGCTGCCGCAGGATGTGCAGGGTGAAGCCTGGGATTTTCCGGATTACTTTTTTCAAAAACGGGTGCATCGTCTGGATCGCCGGCTGCCATCACCTGCCCAGCTGGCAGAGGCCGTTGCGCTGATTGCCCGCAAGCGCAAGCCGCTGATCATACTGGGTGGAGGTGTGAAATATTCAGACGCGGGTGCGGCGCTGCTCCGCTTCGCGGAGCGCTTTAATCTTCCGTTCGCTGAAACGCAGGCAGGTAAAGGCACGCTGATCTCCAGCCACCCGCTGAACGTTGGCGGCATTGGCGAAACAGGCTCGCTGGCGGCGAATCTGCTGGCAAAAGAGGCGGATCTGATTATCGGAATCGGCACCCGCTACACCGACTTTACCACCGCTTCAAAGTGGATCTTTCACCATCCCGATGTCAGCTATCTCAATCTCAACGTCAGCAATTTCGATAGCTATAAACTTGATGCATTGCCGCTGCTGGCTGATGCCCGTGAAGGTCTGATTGCACTTGAGCAGCAGTTACAGGGATTTGAAAATCACTGGGGAGAACAAATTGCACAGGTGCAACAGCAGCTACAGCAGGAGAGACAGCGCGTCTACGCCGCCACATTTAATAGCCGCGACTATGTGCCGGAGATCAGTGACCATACTGACCGCGATGCGTTATTTGCAGAGTTTCAGCGTCTGACGCAATCGGTGCTGACTCAGAGCAGCGTGCTGGGAGTACTGAACCAGCAGCTGCCTGATGATGCTGTTATTGTAGCCGCAGCAGGCAGTCTGCCGGGCGATTTGCAGCGTGTCTGGTGCACCAAAGATTATAACGCCTACCACGTAGAGTATGGCTACTCCTGTATGGGATATGAGGTCAACGCTGCGCTGGGCGTGAAGCTGGCACAGCCGCAGCGCGAAGTTTACGCCATGACAGGCGATGGCTCATTTATGATGCTGCACTCTGAATTAGTGACCTCTGTTCAGGAGGGAGCCAAAATTAATGTCATTCTGCTGGATAACATGGCCAATGGTTGTATCAACAATCTGCAGATGGGACACGGCATGGATAGCTTCACTACTGAATTTCGCTTCCGTAATCCGGAAGGTGGCCAGCTGAATGGTGGTTTGGTACCGGTAGATTTCGCCGCGATTGCCGCAGGCTACGGCTGCAAGAGCTATCGCGTCAGTACGCTGGAGCAGCTGCAGGCCGCACTGGCAGATGCGCAGCAGCAGACAGTTTCTACGCTTATCGATATCAAAGTGCTGCCCAAAACCATGGTACATAACTATTTAAGCTGGTGGCATGTCGGGGTAGCGCAGGTTTCAGCTTCGGAGCGCTCGCAGCAGGTGGCAGACAAACTTAATCAGCATCTCCGCCAGGCACGCAAATATTAACGCTTCTGGCCGGCCCGAACCGGCCTCTTCCTTTATCTGACTCTACAGGTGTAATCATGACGCTTAAACTCGGTGTAATCGGGACTGGTGCAATTGGTCAGGAGCATATTCGTCGCTGCAACAATGTGCTGCAGGGGGCAAAAGTGGTGGCGGTCTCCGATATTAACATAGAGGGTGCACGCGCGGCGCTACAGCGGCTGAATATTGATGCTGAGGTTTATCAGGATGGACATCAGGTGATTAATTCGCCCGATGTGGATGCGATACTGGTGACCTCCTGGGATCCCACTCATGAAGCTTTTACGCTGGCAGCCATTGCTGCAGGCAAACCGGTATTTTGCGAAAAACCGCTGGCGCTGAGTGCAGATGGCTGCCGCCGGATTGTTGAAGCAGAAATGCAACATGGTAAGCGTTTAGTGCAGGTTGGCTTTATGCGTCCCTATGATGCCGGCTATCGCGCCCTGAAAAAAGTGGTCACCGATGGCGAAATTGGCGAGCCACTGATGCTGCACTGCGCTCACCGTAATCAGAGCGTGGGTGAGAATTACACCACTGACATGGCGATTACCAATACGCTTATCCATGAACTGGATGTACTGCGCTGGCTTACGGAAGATGATTACAAATCGGTACAGGTGGTGTTTCCGCGCACGACTGCGAAATCACATGCCCGGTTAAGAGATCCGCAAATCGTGCTGTTTGAAACGCAAAAAGGCATCCGGATCGATGTAGAGATTTTTGTAAACTGCACCTATGGCTATGATATCCAGTGTGAAGTCGTCGGCGAAGAAGGTATCGCTCGTCTGCCTGAGCCATCCGCTATTCAGACGCGCAAAAACGCGCATCTCGGTATTCCGCTACTGACCGACTGGAAAGATCGCTTTATCGACGCCTATGACGTTGAACTACAGGCGTTTATCAATGATGTCAAAACCGGCGAGCTGACAGGCCCTTCGGCCTGGGATGGTTTTGCCGCCTCGGTTGCCGCCGATGCCTGCCTGAAAGCGCAAAACAGTGGCGCCATTGAGCCGGTGGAGATGCCACCGCGCCCCGCCTTTTACGCTAAATAACCCTATACACATATAGCACGGCGGTGTGGCTGCCGTGCGGCATCCGGGATATCACTATGAACAAAGATAACGTGAAGCTGGCAATTGCGCCGATCGGCTGGACCAATGACGATATGCCTGAGCTGGGTAAAGAGAATACGTTTCAGCAAACAGTCAGCGAAATGGCGCTGGCAGGCTTTTGTGGCAGCGAAGTCGGCAGTAAATATCCGCGCGATCCGGCGGTTCTGAAACCTATGCTTGATATCCGCGGTATTGAGATTTGCAACGCCTGGTTCAGTACCTTTTTTGCTCGCGGTGACAAAGCGAAGACCATCGACGAATTTATTAACCATATGAATTTTCTGCATGCGATGGGGGCACGCGTGATAGGCTGCTCTGAGCAGAGCAGGAGTATTCAGGGCACCGAACTGGCACTGTTTGAGCAGAAACCGCAGTTCAGTGATGAAGAGTGGCGACTCACCGCCGAGGGCTATAACGAACTGGCGCAGATTGCTGCTGAAAAAGGTATGCGCGTCACGCTGCACCACCATATGGGCACCGGTATTCAGACGCCAGAAGAGATTGACCGCTTTATGGCACTGACCAATGAGAATGTCGGTTTGCTGTATGACACCGGACATATCTACTACTCTGAAGGCTCACAGCAGGCGATGCTGGCGGTGCTGAGCACCTATCTGCCGCGTATTTTTCATGTGCATCTGAAAGATGTACGCGATGAAGTGGTAGCGGAAGTGCGCGAGAAATCGCTGTCGTTTCTTGATGGCGTAAAGAAAGGCACCTTTACCGTGCCAGGCGATGGCGTGATTGACTTCAGACCGGTGTTCAAACTGCTTGATGAAGCAGGTTATAAGGGATGGATGGTCGTGGAAGCGGAGCAGGATCCGGCTATTGCCAATCCGTTTGAGTATGCGGTAAAAGCCCGTAAATATATTCGTGACAATACCGGGCTCTGATTGCCATCGTCAGCCTGATTGATCTGCTGTTCCGCCGCAGCGCAATCGGGCGCTCTGACAGGGCAGAAACATCAGAAAACAGAGACCCCGCAGCCTGTGCGGGGTCCGATTGCAGAACAGAGACGTTATGACGCCAGATGCAGTGCAGGCTTCTGGCTATGTTGCAGCAGCCACTCGCTGATACGCGCCTGCTGGGCTTTGTTAAGCCACATACCCTGTTTGGTACGACGCCAGATAGCATCATCAAGTTCGCGAACCCACTCATTTTTTACCAGATAGCGTAGTTCTGCCTCATAAAACTCGTGACCGAAGTTTTCACCCAGATCGCTCAGGCTTTTTGCGCCTGCCAGCAACTGCTCGGTGCAGCTGCCATAGGTGCGGGCGTAGTGGCGTGCCATATTTTCGCTGATAAATGGATAACGGCGACGCAGGCTGGCGGCATAGTCATCGCGTGTGCCAGAGAAATCACCGCCTGGTAATACGGCATTTTTTGTCCAGGCAGCACCGGCATTCGGATAATATTTCACCAGTTTCTCCAGCGCATGTTCAGCCAGTTTGCGATAGGTCGTCAGCTTGCCACCAAAAACTGAAAGCAGAGGAGCCTGGCCATTATTGTCACGTACATCCAGCGTATAGTCACGCGTAATTGCCTGTGGTGAGTCAGACTCATCATCACACAGTGGACGCACACCAGAGTAGCTCCAGACAATATCGTCGCGGGATAGCTGCTTTTTAAAGTGTGCATTAAAGACTTTCAGCAGGTAGCTGGTCTCTTCTTCATCAATCGCGACATTTTTGGGGTCGCCTTTGTACTCCACGTCGGTGGTGCCGATAATGGAAAACTCATCCATCCACGGAATAACAAATACAATACGGTTATCTTCGTTCTGCAGGATATAAGCCTGCTTCTCGGTATGCACACGCGGAACGACAATATGGCTGCCTTTAATCAGACGAATACCATACGGCGATTTTAGCTGTAGCCCATCGTCAAAAAGTTGTTTAACCCATGGACCTGCGGCATTGACCAGGCCTTTGGCGCGCCAGGTCAGAATCTTGCCCGTATCCACTTCTTCCGCTTCAACCATCCACATACCGTCTTCACGCCATGCGCGGTTAACGCGGGTGCGGGTACGTACTTCACCACCTTTACGCACCACCTCCTGTGCATTCAGCACCACCATACGTGCGTCATCTACCCAGCAGTCGGAGTATTCAAAGCCGCGGGTGATCTCAGGCTTCAGCGCCGACTCTGCACCAAAGCGCAGGCCTTTACTGCCTGGTAGCGTGGTACGCTTACCAAGGCGATCGTACATAAACAGACCCATGCGGATCATCCATGCCGGACGCAGGTGCGGGCGATGCGGCAGACGAAAACGCATAGGAAATGCGATATGCGGTGCCATTTTTAGCAGAACTTCCCGCTCTGCCAGCGCTTCGCCCACCAGACGAAATTCGTAGTGCTCCAGATAGCGCAGGCCACCGTGGATCAGTTTTGAACTGGCAGAGGAGGTTGCGCAGGCCAGATCCCGCGCCTCCAGCATTAGCACAGAGAGTCCGCGTCCTGCAGCGTCTACTGCAATGCCGGCTCCATTAATGCCGCCGCCGATCACGATCAGGTCTTTGGTTTCCACGTTATCTCCTCCGATGTTCGGAATAGTTCTAAAATGTTCGTTTTCGAGCGTAATAATAATCGGAAACCAACATTTGCGCCAGTGCTTAACGGAATAAAAACATTCGTGCGTGATATAGCTAACATTTCAGGGGGAAAAAAATGTCCGGGGCGGGTGTTTAACAGGTTATTGCATGCGATTCTCAGGGTAAACTACGCACAAATTATGATGAAGTTGTGAGAAACCACCATGGAAACCTTCGAGTGCATTAATGTTCTGCAGGCCAGTGAGCAACTGGCACAGGGCGCGCAATTAGTTGATATTCGCGATCCACAAAGTTTTGCAATGGGTCATGCCGCAGGCGCGCAGCATCTCTCCAACGACAATCTGGCTGACTTTATCGCGGGCGCCAGCCGGACAGAGCCGGTGCTGGTGATGTGCTATCACGGTAATAGCAGTAAAGGCGCAGCGCAGTTTCTGCTGGGTCAGGGGTTTAGCGAGGTCTACAGTATTGATGGCGGGTTTGATGCGTGGCGGGCAGCATTTCCTGCTCAGACCGTTACCGGCAGCATCTGACTTCCCCTCATCATAAGGACACTCTGTATGATGCGCATTACTCAGTTTAGCCATGCGCGTACCGCGCAGGCATTTGTGGATTATATGGCAACGCGTGGTGTGACCCTGCGCATTGAGCATGACGATCACTATGTCATTGTGCTGGATGACGATAATCAGCTGCAAATGGTCGAAAACGAACTCGCGCAGTTTATTCGCGATCCCAATCATCCACGTTATCAGGCCGCCAGCTGGCATAGCGGCACTACCCGCAGCGGGTTGCGCTATGAGCGGAGCAACGTCTGGCGCAATATCCGCGAACGAGCCGGCCCACTGACCCTTTCTGTAATGGGGCTCTGTATCGCCATATTCCTGCTGATGCAGGTAACAGGGGATGAGGTAGCGCTGGCCTGGCTGGGATGGCCTGCCGACTCCTCAGAGTATTTTCAGGTATGGCGCTGGTTTAGCCATGCGCTGCTACATTTTTCTCTGCTGCATGTGTTGTTTAACCTAATGTGGTGGTGGTACCTCGGCGGAGCCGTCGAGAAGCGGCTGGGCAGCGGTAAGCTATTTGTGATTATGCTGATTTCAGCACTGCTCAGCGGCTGGATGCAGGCGAAATTTAGTGGCGTGCTGTTTGGCGGCCTCTCTGGTGTGGTCTATGCGCTAATGGGATATTGCTGGCTGCGTGGCGAGCGCGATCCTGACAGCGGTGTCTATCTGGAGCGTGGGCTGATCGGATTCGCTATTGTCTGGCTGATTATTGGCTGGTACGGCGCATTTGGTCTGGCGATCGCTAACGCCGCACATGTGACCGGCTTGCTGGTCGGGCTGGCGATGGCCTTTGTGGATACGCGTCAGACCGCGCATCGTCACCGATAAAAAGAACACGGCGACAAGCCGAGGAGAGAGATGTGAAGCAGACGCAACGTCATGACGCCATTATCGATCTGGTCCGGCGTCAGGGATATGTCAGTACCGAGGAGCTGGTAGAGCATTTTGCTGTCAGCCCGCAGACCATTCGTCGCGATTTAAACGATCTGGCCGATCAGAATAAGATTCAGCGCCATCACGGTGGCGCTGCGCTGCCCTCCAGCTCGGAAAACACCGCGTGGCAGGAGCGTAAAATGATGTGGTCGGCAGAGAAAGCGCGTATTGCCGAGCGGGTCGCCAGCCAGATCCCGGATGGTGCCACGCTATTTATTGATATCGGCACTACGCCAGAAGCTGTGGCTCATGCGCTGCTGAATCACAGTAATCTGCGGATCGTGACCAACAACCTTAACGTAGCGATTCTGCTGATGAGCAAGCCCGATTTTCGGGTCATTATTGCCGGCGGTGAAGTCCGTACGCGTGATGGCGGTATCATGGGGGAGGCCACGCTCGACTTTATCTCTCAGTTCCGGCTTGATTACGGTATTCTCGGCATCAGCGGTATTGATATGGATGGTTCACTGCTGGAGTTTGATTACCATGAAGTGCGGACCAAACGTGCAATAATCGAAAATTCGCGCTGCGTGATGCTGGTAGTGGATCACTCAAAGTTTGGCCGTAACGCCATGGTAAATCTGGGCAATATGAGCCTGATTGATTATATGTATACCGATCACAAGCCGCCCGCCAGCGTGCTAAAAGTTATTGAACAGCATGAGGTCCATCTGGAGCTTTGCTGAGGCAGCGCCAGACATGCAGATGTCTGGCGTCAGTTTTTATCCTTTCCAGCCGCCCGGCAGGTCGCTTTTTTCGCCGACCACGACTTTACTTATCCTTTTGATCTATCATCCGCCAGCTCTGACGCAAAAGGAGTGTTGATGTCTCTGAATAAACTGGATCAGACCGCAGAGAGTGCGGGAATTGCCTTGCATTTTGAAAACGCCAGAGGCGAACAGCAAACCATCAGCGATGAAACTAAACAGGCGCTGATAGCTGTCATGGATACGCCAGCGGGTAAAGCGCCGCCAGTACCGCCGGTAAAGCTGTTTATTGCCCGCGCGCGACGCGAGTTGTTGATAGGCGGAGAGGGAGAGTTTAGCTGGCAGCTGATAACGGAGCAGGGAAAACGACACAGTGGTACGGTGCAGGGGGGTGACACCCTGCTGCTGCCGCCGCGCCTTGCACAGGGGTATCATCAGTTCAGCCTGCGTAAAGGACGGAAGCAGTGGGATAGTCGTCTGATTATGGCACCTCGCCGCTGTTATCTGCCTGAGCCACTGGCACAGGGCGAGAAACGCTGGGGGGCGCTGGTTCAGCTCTATACGCTACGTTCTGACCATAACTGGGGCATAGGGGATTTTGGCGATCTGAAACAGATGCTTGGTATGGTGGCCGCACAGGGAGGGGATTTTATCGGGCTCAATCCACTACATGCGCTCTATCCGGCGCAGCCTGAGCACGCCAGTCCCTACAGCCCGACATCGCGCCGCTGGCTGAATATTCTCTATATTGATGTCAGTCAGGTCGCTGCCTTTCAGCAGAGTGCTGCGGCACAACGCTGGTGGAAGAGCGCCAAAACCCGTAAGGCGCTGGAAAAAGCGCGTGCAGCTGAGTGGGTTGACTATTCTGCGGTTGCCACTCTCAAGCTGACAGCATTGCGCTTTGCCTGGCAGCAGTTTCAGCCGCAGGCAGGTAACGATGCTGACTTTCAGGCATTTATTGCTGAGGCGGGCGAACATTTGCGCCACCAGGCTGCGTTTGACGGCATTCTGGCGGAGCGCAGTGCAGAGCAGCAGCAGGCCTGGGGCTGGGAAACCTGGCCTGAGGGCTGGCGTAGCGCTGACGAGCCAGCAGTTACGGCGTGGTGTGCACAGCATGAAGATGAGATTCAGTTCTGGAGCTGGCTGCAGTGGCTGGCCCGGCAGCAGTTTGCTGATTGCTGGCACTATAGCCAGCAGCTGAAGATGAGCGTGGGTCTCTATCGCGATCTGGCGGTGGGTGTAGCGGAGCATGGCGCAGAAACCTGGCAGGATCCCCAACTCTATAAGCTGGGTGCCTCGGTCGGCGCACCTCCCGATCCGCTCGGCCCGCTGGGACAGAACTGGGGACTGCCTCCTCTGGATCCTCATGTATTGCGTGCCCGTGGCTATCAGCCATTTATCGATTTGCTGCGAGCAAATATGCGCGATTGCGGCGCATTGCGTATTGATCATGTGATGTCGCTGCTGCGTTTGTGGTGGATCCCGCACGGCGAAGGCGCGGATAAAGGTGCCTATGTTTCCTATCCGGTTGAGGATCTGCTGGCAATTCTGGCGCTGGAGAGCCAGCGGCAGCGCTGTATGGTGATTGGAGAAGATCTGGGCACTGTGCCGCAGGAAATCGTCAAAATGTTGCGTGATAGCGGCGTATTCTCCTGGAAAGTGCTCTTTTTTGAGCAGGACAAACAGGGGCACTATCGGCAGCCCGCCAGCTATCCGCGCCAGTCGATTGCCAGTGCCAGTACCCACGATCTGCCGACACTCAGCGGATTCTGGCAGGCAGAAGATCTGGCGCTGGGAGAGCAGCTTGGTATGTATCAGGATGAGGCGCTGGCGTCAATGCGTGAGCAGCGCTGCGGGCAGAAGCAGGCGCTGCTGGATGCGTTGCATCAGGCAGGCGTTATGCCGGCACGCAGCGCTACCCGCGCAGACAAGCAAACGCTGACACCCGCGTTTAACCAGGCAATCCATCGCTTTCTGGCGCGTACTGATAGCGCGCTCCTGGGTTTACAGCCGGAAGACTGGATGGGTATGACGACCCCTGTTAATGTGCCAGGCACCAGCGATGAATACCCTAACTGGCGACGCAAATGGACGTTTTCGCTGGAACAGGCGTTTGCAGATAAGGCAGTAAGTAAGCTACTGGAAGTGGTAAGCGAAGCGCGTAAAGCCTGACGCGATATGCGGCAGCCTAAAAGATGCTGCCGCACGCGAACGATTAGTAGTAAGAGTGTTCGCCGCGCTGATGCTCAGTGAGATCGCGTACGCCTTTCAGATCCGGGAAAGCCGCCAGCAGCTCTTTCTCGATACCATCTTTCAGCGTGACATCAATCATTGAACAGCCGTTACAGCCGCCGCCAAATTGCAGAACAGCGATGCCATCATCAGTGATCTCCATCAGCGAAACACGACCGCCGTGGCTGGCCAGCTGTGGGTTAATCTGCGACTGCAGCAGATACTCAACCCGCTCGGTCATTGGTGCATCATCCGCCACTTTACGCATTTTGGCGTTGGGTGCTTTTAGCGTAAGTTGTGAACCGAGATTGTCAGTAACAAAATCGATTTCCGCATCTTCAAGATAGGGCGCGCTTAGCTCATCAACATAGGCTGAAAGTTTATCAAACTTCAGTTCGGTATCTGTTGCTTCTACTGCATCCGGCGGGCAGTAGGAGACGCCGCACTCGGCGGTTGGCGTACCCGGGTTGATAACGAATACGCGGATCTGGGTGCCATCTTCCTGTTTTGACAGCAGTTTTGCGAAATGCTCTTGCGCAGTATCAGTAATACGGATCATGGCGATTGCTCAATAGTTGACTAAAATACCTGGTTATAATACGCCCAACACCAGAGCTCTACAAGGTACGGCACAGACAGCCAATATGGATGCTGGCCGCGCCCCGGGCCTGCAGCAGGCGGCTGATTTCTGTCACTGTGCTGCCGGTGGTGACCACATCATCTATCAGCAGGATATGGCGACCCTGTACCGGCATTTCAAGGCGGAAAGCATCGTGCAGATTATGACGACGCGCAGCCGCAGTAAGCAGATGTTGCGCACGACGCTGGCGTATCCGGCTGACACCTTCACGATATTCGCACTGCAGCCAGTGCGCCAGCGGCTGTGCCAGCAGAGCCGCCTGATTGTAACCCCGTTGCCAGGCGCGCTGATGATGCAGTGGCACACTGAGTACCAGATCGAACACAACGTCTGGATCGATGCGGCGCTTTGTTAATAACTTTAACAAAAGCAGCCGCGCCAGCATCACTCTGAGTGCGATCGTCCGGGAAAATTTTAACTGCTGTATCCAGTGGCTTAGCGGTGGCTGGTAATCACTTACGCAGGTCAGTCTCTGCCAGAGCGGGGGCTGACGCAGGCAGCGACCACACTCTCCATGCGAGCTGGCAGGCAGACCGCAGCGCGGGCAGAGTGCAGGCAGGGCAGGCAATTGATGTAAACAGAGACTGCATAAGCCATGACAGGCTATCTGTAACGGCAGATGACATAGCCAACAGCGGGCCGGGGTTGATAGCATAGAGACCTCCTTTTCACTTTTCGGGAGTGTAACCGATGAGTTCGCTTTACTGGCACACTACGGGCGCGGGCAATCGCGATCTTGTGCTGCTGCACGGATGGGGTCTGAATGCCGAAGTGTGGCAAAACATTGTTCCGCGACTTAGCCCGCATTTTCGTCTGCATCTGGTGGATTTGCCAGGATTTGGCCGCAGCACGTCAAGCGGCCCGCTGACGCTGCCAGAGATGGCACAACAGCTGTTACCGTATCTGCCAGAACGTGCAGTGCTGCTGGGATGGTCTTTGGGCGCACTGGTTGCCAGCCAGCTGGCACTGCTGCAGCCTGAGCGCGTCAGGGCGCTGATTAGTGTTGCCTCTTCGCCCTGTTTCACTGCACACGACAGCTGGGCCGGGATTAAGCCGGAAACGCTGGAGAGTTTTCAGCAGCAGCTGAGTGAGAATTATCAGCGCACGGTAGAACGTTTCCTGGCGCTACAGACCATGGGTACGGACAATGCGCGTCAGGATATGCGCCAGCTGAAAGAGGTCGTGCTGTCACAGCCTGCGCCCTCGATTGCGGTGCTGCAGGGTGGACTGGAGATCCTGCGTCAGGCCGATTTGCGCCCGGCGCTGGACCAGCTCAGCGTGCCGTTTTTCCGTTTATATGGCGCACTTGATGGTCTGGTGCCACGGCGCATTGCTGCCGAACTGGATAGTCGCTGGCCGCAGTCGCGTTCAGTGGTAATGGAAAAAGCAGCACATGCGCCATTTATCTCTCATCCTGAGGCGTTCTGTCAGGAAGTTATGCAGTTTATCGACGCAGCCACATAAATTGCCAGGCGGCGAGGGTGACAGGTTTGCTGCCAGCCAGCCTTTGTCCGCTTACCAGATCCTGACAGTAGTGCGCCTCTGGCAGAGTTGTGGTGATCTCGCTGCTGCTAAGATTGAAGAGACACAGCACTTCCTCACTGCTCTCTGGCACATGGCGGCGAAACAGCAATAGCCGGCTCTCACTGGCCAGCAGCGTCATGGGGTTATCCGGGTGAAAAGCGGGCTGGCGTGTGCGCAGCTGTATCAGTGCACTCAGCCGGGTAAATATCTGCTGCCGCAGCCAGTCGCCGCCGCTGATCTCCTGCTCTATCTCATGCAAAGAATATTTTTTACGATTAATGGCGCGGGGGTAACCAGCAGCATTGGCGCCCTCATCGTCGTTACGTGAACCGAGGATGCTCTGAATATAGATTGCAGGTACGCCGGGAAAAGCCAGCAGGATGGCATGTGCCAGCAAAAAACGGCGCAGGCGCGTGTCGTCGCTGTCGCTCCGCTGACTCAGCGCATCCAGGTAAGTTACATTGATTTCATAAGGACTGATTGTGCCATCAGGATTATTTTTATATGAGATCCGCGCCCCTTCCTGTGCCAGTACCGCAACGAGCTCTCCAATTTCAGATTCGGTTAACAGACCACGTGCCGGATTAAGTCCGATACCGTCATGTGAGGCAAGAAAGTTGAAAAAAGTGGTCGTGCCGTGGCCAGGCGTCAGTGTGTCAGCCCACTGGTGCAGCACCCGCGCTGAACCGGTGTGAATAGCATGCAGCACCAGCGGCGGCAGCGAAAACTGATACACCATCTGCGCCTCATCATCGCCATTACCGAAATAGCTGATGTTGTCGCGATGCGGCACATTGGTCTCGGTTACGATCACAGTACCCGGTGCCACAACATCGGCAATCGCGCGAAACAGCTTTACCAGCAGATGCGTTTTATGCAGATGAATAGAGCGGGTGCCGGGCGTTTTCCACAGGTAGCCAACTGCATCCAGACGCACATAATCTGCACCTTTTTTCAGGTAATCGATCAGCACCCCCGTCATACGAATTAATACTTCCGGGCTGGCAAAGTTAAGATCGACCTGATCGGCGCTGAAGGTGGTCCAGATAAAACGGGTATCGCCATCAGGCAGCTTAAAAGGTGTCAGCAGCGGTGAGGTGCGCGGCCGCGTTACGGTGCTGAGATCGGTTGCAGGTGGCTGACTGATAAAAAAGTCATCCCAGCCGGGGTCCTGCGCGAGATAGTGACGAAACCAGGCGCTTTGCGCTGAGATGTGGTTACAGACAAAATCGAACATCAGACGGGTATTGCTGTGCAGTGCAGCAATATGTTGCCACCCACCGCATGCCGGATTGACCGCGTGATAGTCGATAACTGAGAAACCGTCGTCAGAGGACCAGGGAAAAAAGGGCAGCAGATGCACAATATTGAAAGTGGATTGCAGATGCTGCTGAAAGAAACGCGTCAGGCTGGCTAACGTGGGCTGCTCCGGCTCGCGGAACTGGTCGGCATAAGTGATAAGTACCACATCCTGCTGATCCCAGTGTGGTTTACGCGGCAGTCTGGCACTATCCCGCGCCGCCTGGGTATAAGAGAGCAGGCGCTCCCGCGCGGCTACAGGAAAATCGCCTTGATATATCTCATCCAGCAGGGCATTGATTTTGTCCATCAGAGTGTCGGGCCACGCGAAAAGGTGAATCACACGGATTGTCACAGCGTAGCCCGACGGCGTAATTTCGCAACCTGCAGCGGATATAGCTGCCGCCAGACGACTATATCTGGTTTAACGCAGAATCAGCGTTTTTTACCAAAGGCGGCGGCCAGCGCATCACCCATTGCACTATTGCCGGAGGCTGCTGCAACGGGTTTGCCACGTGCTTTGCCCGGATTAGCGTTACGCGCAGGCTCTCTGGTGGCTGACCGGCTGGCGCGGCTGTTGCTTTCGCCTGGCTGCTCATCAAGACGCATGGTCAGCGCAATGCGTTTACGCTGCAGGTCAATCTCCATGACTTTGACCTTTACAATGTCGCCCGCTTTTACCACCTGATGTGGATCTTCAACAAACTTATCAGAGAGTGAAGAGATATGTACCAGCCCATCCTGATGAACGCCGATATCAACAAACGCACCAAAGTTAGTCACGTTGGTAACGGCACCTTCCAGAATCATGCCTGGCAGCAGATCGCTCATGGTGTCTACACCTTCAGCAAACTGTGCGGTTTTAAATTCAGGACGCGGGTCACGGCCCGGCTTCTCCAGCTCTTTGATGATATCGGTCACCGTGGGCAGACCAAAACGCTCATCGGTAAAGTCGCGTGCATTGAGATCGCGCAGCGTGCCAGGATTGCCCATCAGCGCATCCAGTGCCTGTTCAGTCGCAGCCAGAATGCGCTCGACCAGCGGATAGGCTTCCGGGTGAACTGTGGAGGCATCCAGTGGATTATCACCATGATTGATACGTAAAAAACCTGCACACTGTTCAAACGCTTTAGGGCCAAGACGGCTGACTTTCAGCAGCTGCTGACGATTACGGAAGCGGCCATTTTCATCACGCCAGCTGACAATATTCTGCGCCATCATACGTGTCAGACCTGCTACACGCGTTAATAGCGCGACCGAAGCGGTATTCAGATCAACGCCCACGGCGTTGACGCAATCCTCAACCACTGCATCCAGTTTTTTCGCCAGCTGACTCTGACTGACATCATGCTGATACTGGCCAACACCAATCGATTTTGGCTCAATTTTTACCAGCTCAGCCAGCGGATCCTGCAGGCGACGGGCAATAGAAACCGCACCGCGCAGTGATACGTCGAGATCGGGAAATTCCAGCGCAGCCAGCTCAGAGGCTGAGTAAACTGAAGCGCCTGCCTCGCTGACAATCACCTTTTGCGCGTTAACCTGCGGGAACTGTTTCTGTATATCGAGGAAGAAACGTTCCGTTTCGCGTGATGCCGTACCATTGCCGATTGCCACCAGCTCAACCTGATGTGTTGTGCAAAGAGCGACTACAGCGGCAGCGGCTTTCGCTGCCTGACCAGTGTGCGGATAAATGGTATCGGTCGCGACCAGCTTACCAGTGGCATCCACCACTGCGACTTTAACGCCCGTACGCAGGCCAGGATCCAGCCCCATGGTGGCACGCATACCGGCTGGTGCGGCCATCAGCAGATCGCGCAGATTGCGGGCAAAGACATTAATTGCTTCATCTTCGGCACGCTCGCGGATGGTTCCCATCAGTTCGGTTTCAAGATGCAGCAGGATCTTAATACGCCAGGTCCAGCTTACAACTGCTTTGCGCCAGTTGTCGGCTGGAGCATTATTCAGGCGCAGACCAAGATGCGCGGCAATTAATGATTCGCCGTGGCTTTCGCGCGGGGCTTCATCAAACTGCGGATCGGCGTTGAGTGAAAGCTGCAGCACACCTTCGTTACGGCCGCGAAACATAGCCAGAGCCCGATGAGAAGGCACGCTGCTCAGTGCTTCATGATGATCAAAGTAGTCGCGGAATTTTGCACCCGCTTCCTCTTTGCCTTCCACCACGCGCGCAACCAGGTGAGCATTTTTCCACAAGTAGTCACGTACTTTCGCCAGCAGCGTGGCGTCCTCAGCAAAACGCTCCATCAAAATATAGCGGGCGCCATCCAGCGCGGCGCGCGCATCAGCAACGCCTTTGTCCATATCGATATAGCGGGCTGCCAGTTCATCGGGCTGCTGCGATGGGTCGTTCCACAGAGAGTCCGCCAGCGGTTCCAGTCCCGCTTCAATTGCGATCTGACCGCGCGTACGGCGTTTCTGTTTGTAGGGCAGATAGAGATCTTCAAGCTCGGTTTTATTTAGCGTATTGTTAATCGCCTGGGCCAGCTCTGGCGTCAGCTTGCCCTGATCTTCAATCGATTTCAGAATCGACTGGCGACGATCCTCCAGCTCACGCAGATAGCCCAGTCGGCTCTCCAGCGCACGCAGCTGGGTATCATCCAGCCCGCCGGTGACTTCCTTACGGTAACGTGCAATAAAGGGGACGGTGTTCCCTTCATCCAGCAGGCGTATGGCGGCATCGACCTGTTCGGCGCGTGCCTGCAGTTCACCTGCAATAATCTGGCTCAGCGAATCTTTCATCATCAATAACGATCTTGCTTATCCGGAGTGAGAAACAGGGGACAGTTATACGGACTGAGGCTGCAAATTGCCAGCCGGGGGGCGGGTAATCCATCTTTTTCTGAACCGGGTTCGCATCTTGCCGCCATCAGCGACGTCACTTATGGTAGGTTGCTGGCGATAAGCAGAACCGACATCAACAGGCCGATGGAATGAAAACCCAACTGATTACCCGCGAAGGTTATAACAAACTGCGTGCTGAGCACGATCATCTGTGGAATGAAAAGCGACCAGAGGTCACCCGCATTGTTTCGTGGGCGGCCAGCCTGGGCGATCGCTCAGAAAATGCAGACTACACCTACAACAAACGGCTGTTGCGGCAAATTGATCGTCGGGTGCGCTATCTGCGCAAATGTCTGGCTGAACTCAGGATCGTCGATTATGCGCCCCAGCAGGAGGGCAGAGTCTTTTTTGGTGCCTGGGTCGAAGTTATCAATGAGCAGGATGAGGTCAGGCGCTTTCGGATTGTTGGCCCGGATGAGATCTATGGCGACAACGTTAAAGACTATATCTCTATTGATTCGCCGATGGCGCGGGCGCTGATTAAAAAAGAGATTGATGATGAAGTAGTAGTAAATACGCCAGAGGGACAGAAGATCTGGTTTGTGAATCAGATAGAGTATGTCAAAGAGGCATAAGTTAACGCTGCCGTCGCACCCTTGTTGCTAACAGCAGCGCAGTTTAGCGCTGTCCACCACCCTTGCGAGGTAACTGCTGTGCTACTGCTACCCCCGGCAGCAGGGTTAGCAGCGTTACGCCGGGCAGGGCAGCCACTATGTCAGCGATAATTGCAGAAGGGCGATTGCTGGCTGTCTTGCTAACGCGCGGGCAATGTTCTGATATCGCGCTGCCGGCAGGCGTGCAGCAGTCGTTGTATGACGCTCCACAGAGAATGAAAAATACGCGGCTGTTTCAGGCAAGTATTAAGCGCTAAAAAACAAGAGGTAAAAGTGAGATCCTGCCTGTATCTCTGCTGGAACTTTAAAGATAAGCTGCTGTTTAATATGCTTTGTAACAATTTGGACTAGAATTTAAACCATAAAGATCTGTTACAGGCAGGCCTCTTTTCTCACAATAATGCCTCAGGCAATAGCGCCTTTGGGAGTTGAATATGCAAGAGAACTACAAGATTCTGGTCGTTGATGACGATATGCGTCTGCGTGCGCTGCTGGAACGTTATCTCACTGAGCAGGGCTTTCAGGTGCGCAGTGTTGCCAATAACGAACAGATGGATCGTTTGCTGACGCGCGAATCCTTCCATCTGATGGTGCTTGATCTGATGCTGCAGGGCGAAGATGGTCTCTCAATCTGCCGTCGTCTGCGCAGTCAAAGCAACCCTATGCCGATTATTATGGTGACGGCGAAAGGCGAAGAGGTTGATCGCATTGTCGGGCTGGAGATCGGTGCTGATGACTATATTCCAAAGCCATTCAACCCGCGTGAGCTGCTGGCGCGTATTCGTGCTGTCTTGCGCCGTCAGGCCAATGAGTTGCCCGGTGCCCCGTCGCAGGAAGAGGCAGTTATCGCCTTTGGTAAATTCAAGCTGAACCTGGGCACACGTGAAATGTTCCGGGAAGATGAACCAATGCCACTTACCAGTGGTGAATTTGCCGTGCTGAAAGCGCTGGTCAGCCATCCGCGTGAACCGCTATCGCGCGACAAGCTGATGAATCTGGCACGCGGCCGCGAATATAGCGCCATGGAGCGTTCAATCGACGTGCAGATCTCTCGCTTGCGCCGCATGGTTGAAGAGGATCCTGCACATCCACGCTATATTCAGACCGTTTGGGGTCTGGGCTACGTATTTGTTCCGGACGGCAGCAAAGCATGAGGCGATTGCGCTTCTCGCCCCGCAGCTCTTTCGCCCGCACCCTGTTGCTGATCGTTACCTTGCTGTTTGTCAGCCTGGTAACGACCTATCTGGTGGTGCTGAATTTTGCCATCCTTCCCAGCCTGCAGCAGTTCAATAAGGTACTGGCATATGAAGTTCGTATGCTGATGACCGATCGTCTGCAGCTTGAGGATGGCACGCAGCTTGAAGTGCCTCCCGCCTTTCGGCGTGAAATCTATCGTGAGCTGGGTATTTCACTCTATACCAACGCAGCGGCAGAAGAGAGCGGGTTGCGCTGGGCGCAACACTACGAGTTTCTTAGTGAGCAGATGGCGCAGCAGCTGGGCGGCCCGACCGATGTGCGGGTGGAGGTCAACAAAAACTCGCCGGTTGTCTGGCTGAAAACCTGGCTCTCGCCCGATATCTGGGTACGCGTACCGCTGACTGAAATTCATCAGGGTGATTTCTCGCCACTCTTCCGCTACACCCTGGCAATTATGCTGCTGGCTATTGGCGGCGCCTGGCTGTTTATCCGGATGCAAAACCGCCCGCTGGTGGATCTCGAACATGCGGCCCTGCAGGTAGGTAAGGGGATTATTCCGCCACCGTTGCGCGAATATGGTGCCTCTGAGGTGCGTTCTGTGACCCGCGCCTTTAATCAGATGGCAGCCGGCGTTAAGCAGCTGGCTGACGATCGTACTCTGCTGATGGCAGGCGTCAGCCATGACCTGCGTACACCGCTGACACGCATCCGGCTGGCGACAGAAATGATGAGTGAGCAGGATGGCTACCTGGCTGAGTCGATCAATAAAGATATCGAAGAGTGCAACGCCATTATTGAGCAGTTTATTGACTATTTGCGCACGGGTCAGGAGATGCAGACAGAGCGGGCCGATCTCAATAGTGTGCTGGGTGAAGTGGTTGCGGCGGAAAGCGGCTATGAGCGCGAAATTGAAAACGCTGTTATGACCGATGAGCTGATGCTGAATATTAACCCGCTCTCCATCAAGCGTGCGGTAGCTAATCTGGTTGTCAACGCCGCCCGCTACGGCAACGGCTGGATTAAGGTCAGCAGTGGTCAGGAGCTCAACCGGGCCTGGTTTCAGGTTGAAGATGATGGCCCCGGCATTAAACCGGATCAGCTACAGCATCTGCTGCAACCCTTTGTTCGGGGGGACAGCGCACGCAGCACCAGTGGAACCGGTCTGGGACTGGCAATAGTGCAGCGTATTATTGACGCGCATGAAGGGTCGCTGGAGATAGGTGACAGTGAGCGCGGCGGATTGCGCATTCGCGCCTGGCTGCCGATACCGCCACATGGTGCAGCACCGGTGACCATTACACATAACGGATAACCGGTTAACAAGAAAAGGGCGACTCTCAGGTCGCCCTTTTTGCCAGCGTAGAGCAGCAGACAGTGTGCTGCCTGCTGCAACAGGTCGTTAAGACTTAGAGCTGTGGTCCCGCTTTGACCAGCGCTTTACCCGCCTCATTGTCAGTATACTTTTCAAAGTTGACAATAAAACGCTGTGCCAGATCCTGTGCAGCCTGCTGCCACTGCTCATCGCTCTGCCAGCTACGGCGCGGGTCCAGCATTGCATCATCAACGTTCTCAAGATGCGTCGGGATCTGCAGATTAAAGACCGGCAGCGTGGTCATTTCGGCATCATCCAGTTCCCCTGCCAGAATCGCATTGATAATCGCGCGCGTATCTTTGAGCGAGTTACGTTTACCACTGCCATTCCAGCCGGTGTTGACCAGGTAAGCCTGTGCCCCGGCACTCTCCATACGCTTCACCAGCACTTCCGCATATTGTGTAGGATGCAGCATCAGGAAAGCGGCACCAAAGCAGGCGGAGAAAGTGGGTGTTGGCTGAGTGACGCCGCGCTCAGTACCTGCAAGCTTGGCGGTAAAGCCGGAGAGAAAATGATACTGCGTCTGCTCTGGCGTCAGGCGGGAAACCGGCGGCAGCACACCGAAGGCATCGGCGGTCAGGAAAATTACTTTGCGGGCATGACCAGCTTTAGAAACGGGCTGAACAATATTGTCGATATGATTGATCGGATAAGAGACGCGGGTGTTTTCAGTTTTACTGCCATCCGCGTAATCCACGCTGCCATCGGCCCGCACCACCACATTTTCCAGCAGAGCGTCGCGACGGATAGCCTGATAAATTTCTGGCTCAGCCTGCTCAGAGAGATTAATGGTTTTTGCATAGCAGCCGCCCTCAAAGTTGAAGACGCCATCATCATCCCAGCCATGCTCATCGTCACCAATCAGCTGGCGCTCTGGATCGGTTGAGAGCGTGGTTTTTCCGGTACCGGAGAGCCCAAAGAACACTGCCACATCGCCCGCTTTGCCAACGTTAGCTGAGCAGTGCATTGAGGCGATGCCCTTCAGCGGCAGCAGATAGTTCATAATGGCGAACAGGCCTTTTTTCATCTCTCCGCCATACCAGGTGCCGCCAATCAGCTGCATCCGTTCTGTCAGATTAAATGCGATAAAGTTCTCTGAGTTCAGTCCCTGTGCCTGCCAGTCAGGATTGGTGCACTGCGCTGCGTTCATCACGACAAAATCGGGCGTAAACGTGGCCAGCTCTTCGTCGGTCGGGCGGATAAACATGTTTTTAACGAAGTGTGCCTGCCATGCCACTTCCATCACAAAACGCACGCTCAGACGCGAGTCAGGATTGGCGCCGCAAAATGCGTCAATCACAAACAGACGTTTGCCGGAAAGCTGCTGCGTACAGCGATCTTTCAGTGCCTGCCAGGTCTCCTGAGAGAGTGGCTGGTTATCGTTTTTGCCGTTACCCACATCGTTCCACCAGAGTGTGTCACGTGTGTTGTCATCGCGAACGATATATTTATCTTTAGGTGAGCGACCAGTGAAGATACCTGTATCCACGGCGATAGCACCGTTCTGCGTCAGGGTGCCTCGTGCATAACCCTCCAGATCCGGGCGGGTTTCTTCCTGAAACAGCAGGTCATAATCAGGGTTATATACCACTTCGGTGGTGCCGCTGATGCCCAGGTCGGCGAGGTCTTGCGATGTCAGGCCGTTAACGCGCATGTGACTGCTCCTTAAATCGGTACTTCATTGCATTTTTATGGGGGCGTCTGTCGCGTGACGCACTCGATTGCGCAGGACAGATCGCGCGCAGTGTACACATCTGAGCCAAAGCGGAAAGTGAAGAGAGTCAAAAATGCGAACTGAAACATGACAAGCAGATAAATCCGCCACTTATTAAAGTAAAGTCAGCGAAAATTAATTAATTTCCGTGAGAATTCATGCAGGTAGTAGTGTGCGGGACAGAGGGCGGCAGTGCCGCCCGCAGAACGATTAATGCAGCTGATCGCTATCGCTGACTGACTCATTACGGATAGCAGCGATATCTACCGTGTCATAGACGTAGTGTGTACCGCAGTAGTCACAGTGCATATCAATTTTGCCATCTTCTGCCAGAATTTCGTCAACTTCGCTCTCTGGTAATGTTTTCAGCACTTCTCCGCAACGCTGACGCGAGCAGGTGCATTTAAATGTCACCGATACCGGCTCATATACCGTGGCCTCTTCCTGGTGGTAGAGACGCCACAGCACATCGGTTGCTGGCAGAGTAATCAGCTCTTCTGCTTTTACAGTTTCAGTCAGCATTGCCAGATGGTTGAAATCATCCTGGTTTGTATCCTGTGCCGGTAAAACCTGCAGCAGGATCCCCGCCGCTCCCTGCTCATTATGACGAATAAACAGGCGCGTAGGCAGCTGCTCAGAACGCATAAAGTAATCTTCCAGGCATCCCGCCAGCGTATCGGCTTCCAGACCGACTACACCCTGGTAGCGTTCGCCTTTCTCCGGTGTAATAGTGATCACCAGATAGCCATTGCCAACCATCTCTTTCAGGCTGCTGCCAGCTGCAATCTCAGCATCTTCCTTAACGCGCGCGACACCACGCAGCTCCTGCCGGTTATTTCCGTTGATCACTGCCAGCGTCAGCGGGCCATCGCCCTGCAGCTGCACGGTGATATCGCCATCAAACTTCAGCGTGGCGGTCAGCAGACTGGTGGCGACCAGCAGCTCACCCAGTAATGCTTTTACCGGCTCGGCGTAGTCATGATTCTGCACGATATCGCGCCAGGTCTGAGAAACGTTAACCAGCTCGCCACGCACGGCAACGTTTTCAAACAGGTAACGATGTAATTGATCTTGTACTGACATAAGTTTTCTCTCACAGGGGCGAGAACTATTCCTCGCCCGACAATTTAAATTTCATCAGATCGCGTCGCTCTTTCTTATCGGGGCGGCGATCCGGATGCGGCATGGTCAGCGCATTCATTTTGCGCGCCAGAGCTGTTTTTTCCCGCTTCTCAATGCTGGCAGCGGTTTCGCTGTACATCAGCTGCGCTTCGCTGGCAGGACGACGCTGATCGCTGATCGCGGCAATAATTACCGTACGCTCATCGTTACCCTGCCGCAGCGTTAGCTCAGCACCTGACTCAACCAGTTTGCTCGGCTTACTGCGCTGACCGTTATAGTGAACTTTGCCACCCTCAATCATGTCCCGGGCCAGCGCGCGGGTTTTATAAAAGCGCGCGGCCCACAGCCATTTATCGAGGCGAACACCTTCGCTGATTTTCTCTTTCATGGAGGCTCCTGCTTTCACGCAGTGTTTAACACCGTCGTTGTCCGACAGAACCGTAGCCAGCCAGATGTGGCTTTTGGTTGTCAGGATGGATTGTGGTGTTGCAATACCGGAAAGTAACAGGTCTGCGTCACGGCATCCTGCAGAGGCAGATTCTCTTCCGTATACCCAAAAATATGGGCATAAACGCATAATTCAAGGCGCGACCCGGAACCGGATACGCTTAGTTTAGCGTATAACCGGGGCCTGACCGTTGCAGCAAAAATCGTGCGGCAGGGTAGCATAAAAGGGCAGGGGCTCAGAACAGCGAGCGCACACTCTGCATAGTACTGAGATTGTGATTAAAGCATTTATCATAGTATTGCTGAATTCCGGCCATGCGCAGCCGGTTGCTGTGAATACGGCGCAGCGTCAGCAGACCGTTAGTCGCCACTGAGGCTATCAATAGCAGCATTAATAGTACGGCACCGATATTGCGCCACTGCGCCATCGCATCGGGTTCATTATGCAACATAATATGACGGGTGCCGTTGGCATCAGTATACATGCTGGTAATGATGCCGCTGGCGGTAAATGGCGTATGCAGTAACATCCCGGCTATGCGCTGCAGCTCGCGCCACTGCGCAGGTGCATCCAGGTCGAACAATGAAACGGGTGGCTGCGGCTGTGTTACCAGCTGACGCCCCTCATCACTGGCGATCAGAAATCCACCTGGCGGCGGGCTGTTCAGGGCTTCCGCCGCACGGTGGGTTTCACGGGAAAAAAAGGTCGACGTCGCGGTTCTGACCAGGTTTTCCAGTGCTTCTGCACTGACGGGGCGTAACAGCACATTCATACCGCTGAGTTTGCCAGAATCAGCACGCTGGATCAGAGAGTCCCAGTCTTTGGCATTACCCAGATTGACCAGCGCGTTTTTCAGGCGTACGCAATCCTGCGGCTGACTGCAGAGATCCTGAGTTTTAAGCACCAGCTCAGAAAAATCATCCAGTAAGATCATTCCGGACTTCTGAATCGCTGAGGCGAGCTGCGGATTAAGCTTGGGATCGGTATTGGTTTCCGGATGAAGCTGGCGCAGCGTGGTATCCAGCAGCGCTGCGGCTTTATCGATAATATCGGATTGCGGTTGCGGTAATGGCGTTGCTTTGTTCCAGTAGACTGCAGAGCAGTCAAACGGCGTATAGGCGTAACTACGTCTACTCTGGTCATTGCCTGGCACAGAACACATGCCGCTGCCGCTGACTCTGAGAATGTCACCAATATGCAGTGGCATCGCGCTTAGTTTATCCACGCTATCAACCCTGATGCTTTCTGTGCCTTTTACCCAGGCAAGGCTCAGCTTAAGTGGCATGCCAAGTGGGATCCAGATAAATAGCATCGCCAGTACCAGCAGTGAGCCACAGGCCAGAACCAGATTCTTACGCCACTGTTTGAGAGGGAAGTTACGCACTTCATCCTGCAGTGACAGAAAACGCCCCTGACGCACTACGTGGCGGTTGAGATAGATATCAACTTCTGTTGTCTGGCCAAGATCGTGTGTGACATAAGGCTGCCAGTGCGGTGGGTAGATCAGATCAATAATGCCCAGCGAAATATTGCTCTGTTCCTGATTTGATTCCCCAAACAGACCCCAGCGCTTGGGGGCACCCTGCAGACAGTGAATATCGCGCAGGCCTTTTTCACCAGGCAAGCGATAAAGAAACCACAGACTTACGCAAATCGTTGCACAGCCGAGCAGCACCATCCAGGGCAGCGCGCTGCCAGGCAATATCAGTCCCAGAAAAAACAGCAGAAAAGCACAGCAAATGGCCACCGCTTCGCGGGTGCCATCAGGTCGGGAGAGCTGATACTCCTCATATGACTCTTTACGGATGCGCAACAGTTCAACCTGCTCACCTTCAGCTTTGCGAATTGAGGCGTTGACGCTTGCCGGCTGTATCAGCGGCGGTAGCGCAGGTTGATCTATCGCATAGTCAACCAGCGAATGACCATTCAGCGAGATAACCAGCGGTAGCGTCTGCGTGCGAATCAGTTCAACGTAATTCTCTTCAGCAATATGCTGCTCCCACAGGGGTGGCAGATGAACCTCTACCTCATCCAGGTAGTAACGCCATTTATGCAAATCGTCAGTTGAGAGGCCGTAGCGGGTAATTGAGCGAGTAACAGGATAGACATTGGTACTGTCTGCGGTCAGCGCAGGTGCGGCAGAGCGGGTGCGCGGTTGCGGATGTCGTTTAGCCAGTGCAGCAAGATAGTTTTCAGCGGCGGCGCGCTCATCAGCAGAGAGTTTGCGGCAGGGCGGACTGACAAACGGCAGCGGGCGCGCCAACGGCGGGCGATGCCGCATAGCGTACCAATATCCGATGCCCGCTAATAATGAGCCAGTCAGCACCACTGCCAGGATGACAATAAAATTGCTCATGCTCTGCTCATTCCAGCTTACAAACTGCCTTCATGCTACGAATTTACTCCCGGTGAAAATCTTAATATGTGTCAATTCTGGCGAGCAGACAAGGTTCTGACAAGAACAAACACTGATAAAATAATGCGCTAAATCATTGGATTATAAAATATTAGATTAATCCCTGTCAGGATGTTAACCAGACAAGTCTCAATTAAGTATCGGCATTTTCTGAATTTTCTCGTAGTAATTGACTTACAGCTAAAAAAACAGATGCCTCCTGCGGCAAAACATCAGCTGGTTTCTGCAACGGCAGCTTAGCGCATGTTGACTGTCGCACAATTTCTGTAGCTTAGGTATGCTGAGGCTATCGCATTTCACAAGGCTGTGTAACGTCTGAGGCTGATATGACCACTCCATTAAAAAAACCTGACATCCTCAAGGTGGAAGCAGTGGCTCGCTCCCGCCTGTTTACAATCGAAACGGTCGACCTCGCTTTTAGCAATGGTGCACGCCGTCTCTATGAGCGAATGAAGCCCTCCGGACGTGAGGCAGTACTGATTGTGCCGATTCTCGGCGATGAGCTGATTCTGATTCAGGAGTACGCAGTAGGCCTGGAAAGCTATGAGCTTGGCTTTCCGAAAGGCCTGATCGATCCCGGTGAGAACGCGTTTGAAGCTGCCGATCGTGAACTCAAAGAGGAGGCGGGCTATGGTGCCACGCAGCTTGAAGCGCTTGGTAAGCTGACAATGGCTCCTGCCTATTTTTCCAGCAAGATGAATATTGTGGTTGCGGAAGGATTGTATGAAGAGAAGCTGGAGGGGGATGAACCTGAGCCGCTGGTTATCCGCCGCTGGCCGCTGAATAATCTGCTGGCGCTGCTGGATGAGCCCGATTTTCGCGAAGCGCGCAATGTTAGCGCGCTGTTTATGGTGCGTGAATGGCTGGTTAAGCAGGGACGGCTGGATTATTAAGTAATACTCTGGCGTCACGGCGAGCAATATCGCTGATGATGCCGGGCTTAAGCCGCTTAATCCATCATGCGGCGGCAACACGATGTCAGGCGGCAATGCCGTGACAGAACGTTGCTGCTGGTAACACCACTCATCTCCCGGATATAAAAAAGGCGCCCTGAGGCGCCTCTATTTGTCAGAACAGCTCGTGGCTTTCACCATTATCCATAATCGTGGTGCCGACATCATGTGTGGAATACTCGGTTGGCTGGGTGCCGTTAATAAAGTATTCCTGACGTGTATTGCCACCGCCGTTTGCCAGTTTACCGGTTGAGCGGTCAATGGTCACTGTTACCACGCCGTCAGGCGGCGTCAGCGGTTGTTCCGGCACACCGTCGAGGGCTGACTTCATGTAGTCGTCCCATGCAGGCTGAGCACTTTTAGCACCGCCCTCATAACCAGAGATTTGATCCGGAATTGCCCCGGAAACCGTCGAACGGCCCAGCGCACGTGAATCATCAAAACCGATCCATACCGAGGTCACAACGCCCGGGCCATAGCCAGAGAACCAGGCATCTTTGGAGCTATTGGTCGTACCGGTTTTGCCACCAATATCGTTGCGCTTGAGATCGCGTCCGGCACGCCAGCCTGTACCCATCCAGCCTGGCTCGCCAAAGATATTAGAGTTCAGCGCGCTTTTAATCAGGAAAGAGAGCGGCGTGTTGATGACGTGTGGCGCATACTGCAGATCGCCTGCGGGCTGCGGCTGCGCCGGAACCTGTTCCAGAGCTGGCTGCGGCACTGTCTGATTCTGTGACTCATCAGACGTCGCTACGTTCTCAATGCTCTCTTCATTCAGTGCCACCGATTTTTTCGTATCGCCATAGAGCACTGGCAGGTTGCACTGCGGACAGGCGATTTTCGGCGTGGCTGTATAAATCTTATCGCCCTGCTCATTTTCAATACGGCTGATAAAATATGGATCAACCAGGAAGCCACCATTGGCCATTACCGCATAGCCGCGCGCGACCTGCATTGGCGTAAAGGAGGCCGCTCCCAGCGCCAGGGATTCTGTGTGAATAATATTCTGCGCCGGAAAACCAAAGCGTTGCAGATATTCTGCCGCGTAGTCGACCCCCATAGCACGCATTGCCCGTACCATCACCACGTTCTTGGACTCTCCTAATCCCTGGCGTAAGCGAATCGGACCTGCATAGGTAGACGGGGAGTTTTTTGGCCGCCAGTCAGCGCCTGCACCGGCATCCCAGCGTGAAATGGGTACATCATTAAGGATGGAGGCCAGCGTCAGGCCGCGATCCATCGCTGCGGTGTAGAGGAATGGCTTGATATTAGACCCCACCTGACGCAGCGCCTGAGTGGCACGGTTAAACATGCTCTGACTGAAGTCAAAGCCGCCTACCAGCGCACGTACAGCACCATCTTCCGGATTCAGTGAAACCAGCGCTGAATTAACCAGCGGTACCTGGCCCAGCCACCACTCATCACCCATTTTACGTACCCAGATCTGCTGGCCGCTCTGCAGAACCTGCGTCACGCTGCGTGGTGTCGGGCCCTGCAGGGTATCTGATTTGTAAGGACGCGCCCAGCGCACGCCTGCCAGTTTCAGCGTAACCGTGCTGCCATCTTTCAGCAGCGCGGTGGCATCCTGCGCACTGGCGCTGGTGACCACGGCAGCATTCAGTGGCCCATAGGCTGGCAGCGTCTTCAATTTGTTCAGGATACGCGTTTGATCCCAGCTCGCTTCGCCTGTTTTCCACAGTACATCGGCTGGACCGCGATAGCCATGACGCATGTCATAGGCCATGACATTGTTGCGCACTGCCTGTTGTGCCGCCTCCTGCAGACGACGGGTAACCGTGGTATAGACTTTGTAGCCATCCTCATACGCACGATCGCCGTAGCGCTTCACCATCTCCTGCCGCACCATCTCACTCAGGTAGGGAGCAGAGAAGGCGATCTCCGGGCCATGATAGCTGGCGGTAAGCGGCGTGTTACGTGCCTCATCATACTGCTGCTGAGTAATGTCGTTCTGATCCAGCATACGCGCCAGAACCACGTTGCGACGCGCCAGCGCACGGCTATGTGAGTAGAGTGGGTTAAAAGTTGAGGGCGCTTTTGGCAATCCGGCGATCATCGCCATTTCACTCAGCGACAGCTGGTCTACCGATTTACCAAAATAGACCTGAGCTGCAGCACCCACGCCATAGGCACGATAGCCGAGATAGATCTTGTTGAGATAGAGCTCAAGGATCTCATCTTTACTCAGCAGCTGTTCGATACGGATTGCCAGAAACGCTTCCTTGATTTTACGCATCAGCGTGCGCTCAGGACTCAGAAAGAAGTTACGCGCCAGCTGTTGAGTAATCGTACTGGCTCCCTGAGAGGCGTGGCCTGACATCAGTGCGATACTGGCTGCCCGGAAAATCCCTACCGGGTCAACGCCATGATGCTCATAAAAGCGGCTATCTTCAGTAGCGATAAAGGCTTTGATCAGCTCAGGAGGCATCTGCTTCAGGGTCAGCGGTACACGGCGCTTCTCCCCATACTGGGCGATTAATTCGCCATCGGCGCTGTAGACCTGCATTGGAGTCTGCAAACGCACATCTTTCAATGTGTTTACATCGGGCAGCTGCGGCTCAATATATTTGTACAAGCCATATACCGTGCCGGCTCCCAGCAAAATGCAACACACTGCCAGAATTAATAAATACTTTACGAACTTCACCTGAAAATTCCCATCTGTTGGCGTTTGGGCAGTTTATAAACAATCGCGCGGTAGTATAAAGGCAAGCCTGACGCTTTGATATACCCGTCACCTGCCTGCCATCTAGCATAGTCGGGTTTAGCGTCTCCCTTTAATAATAAGGAGATTGCGCCTATGGCTTTTCAGCGCTGGCAAGTTGGACTGGATATTCAGAGCGGGCATATTTGTGCTCTGGCGATTGAACGCCGCCGTCATGGCTGGCAGCTACGCCACTGGTGGCAGCAATCGCTGCCGCACGATACGTTACGCAACGGCCTGTTGCAAAGCTCGCTGCTGTTACAAGAGATGTTAAGGCGCTGGCGGCAGCAGCTACCTAAACAGTTCTCGCTGCGTGTAGGGTTGCCTCCGCAACTAGTGCTGCAGCGCACTTTACCGCTGCCGCAGACCACACTGCGTGAACCGGCACTGAATCGCTACGTCACCGCCTCAGCCCGGCGTCTCTTTCCGGTTGATGCTGCGGCGCTGGCCTTCGATTACCACTCCAGCGCCGCGGATAACACGCTGCAGGTTACTGCTGCACGCCGCGATAGCGTGGCGCAATGGCTGACGCCGTTACAGCAGGCCGGATTGCAGCCTGATGTATTTGAACTCAGCACGCTGGCATTAACCCAGATTGCACTGCGCCTGCCACTTCCGCCGCAGACCTTACTGATTCATCCGGCTGGCGAACACTGGTTCTGGGTGCTTAACGACAGCATAATGCTCTCTGGTGCGGTTGCCGGAGAGCTTAATCAGGCGGAGCTGGAGCAGCTTTTTCCTCAGGCAGACCAGCGCCTCTGCACGTCATCAGCGCTGCTTGAGACGCTACAGGCGAAGCCATGCAAGCCACTGTCGCTATTGCACTACCTGCAACCGCCGCTGCCGCCCAGTGATGGTGACTTTGCTCTGGCTCTGGGACTGGCGCTGCGTCCTGAGGATAAGTGATGCTGATGGTTAATCTGCTGCCCTGGCGAGAGCGACGTCTGCAACAGCGGCGGCGGCAAACACGACTGCTACTGAGCATCATTATTACGCTGGTGCTGCTCAGCGCCATGATGCTGATATGGCGCAGTGAACAGCAGCTATTTCAGGCTGGCAGAGCCGTACAGCATGCCCGGCAGCAGTTGCTGCAGCTGCAGCAGTTGCAGAAGCAGCAGCGGTCGCTGCGCACTGAACGCGATGCACTGCATAATGCGCAGCGCCAGCGTCAGCGGATAGCGCAGCAGTTTCAGCAGTGGCATCGCTTCTGGCAACAGCTACCCGCTTTGCTGCCGGATACGCTATGGCTGGCGCGTATTGAACGCCAGCAGCAAACCATGCTGATGGAGGGATGGTCAGAGAGCATGGGTGCCATAGATAAACTGCGCCAGAAACTGCTGCGGGAGCCGCTGTTTGCCACGGTCAGGCAGGGTGCTGTGATACGAGAGCCGGGTGGCAGATATCGCTTTACATTACGGATGCGAATACAGGAGCTGCCTGATGAGTGAACTTACAGAGCGCTATTTGATGTGGCCTGTGATCTGGCGCGTTGGTTTCTGTTTAATGCTTGCGGGCAGTTTGTTGCTGCTTCTGTGGCTGGTATTACTGCGGCCTCAGCAGCAGATGCTGGTTCAGCATCAGGCGCAGCTGGCTGAACTACAGCTGCAGCAGCGACAATTGCGACAAACAATGCATCCCTCTGTTGCTGAGTTACAGCGTGATATCGCTGCACTGCAGTCCCGGCCGCTAAGCGCGCCTTTGCCAGCAGAAATTAATCGGTTGCTTACTGCGCGCGGCCCCCAGCTTGAGAGCTGGCAGCCGCAGAGTCAGCCACCAGAGTTGATACTGCATCTCTCCTGGCGTGAATTTGTGCCGCTGTTTACCGAACTTGCAGCCAGCGCACAGCCTGTGCCGCAGCGCTTTTCTCTGCGCAGCGGTCAGCACATCCTGATAGCACAGCTATGGCTTGCGCACGATGATGCGAAGTAGCGTTCTGCTCTGGCTGCTGCTCTGGCAGGGTAGCGGACTGGCTCGCGATCCTTTCTCTCCACCGGAGGGGAGTCACTGCGACAGCAGAGTGGCGGCACCGCAACACTGGTATCTGCAGGGTATTGTCGGCAGCGCACCCCATTTTACCGCGTGGCTTTTATCGCCTGAGGGGAAAAGTCATCGGCTGAAAACCGGCATGGCATTTCCGTCTACGCCCTGGCAGGTAGCAAAAATTACACCTTATGCGCTGGTACTGATAGCCAATCAGCGCTGTGCGCAACAGCGGATCGTCTGGGTCATCAGAGAGGGATTTTATGAAACGGATCGGCATACTGCTGGGCGCGCTGCTCAGTCCACCGCTACTGGCAGAGCAGCCCAACCTGAGCCTGATTTTTGATGATGCGCCTGTGGCGCGCATCCTGCAGGCACTGGCAGATTATCAGCAGACTAACCTGTTGATTGCACCTGGCGTCGAGGGGAAGCTCTCACTGCGTCTGGAAAAGGTGAGCGCGGCACGGGCACGGGATCTTATCTCGCGGCTGACCGGTCTGGTGATAACAGAGGAGGAGGGCGTACTGCTGGTCTATCCGCCAGGCTGGCAGCAGCAACAGGCGCAGCAGGCACAACAGCAACGTGAAACGATGCGTGCTGAGCTGCCGCTGGAGCAGCGGCGCGTCACACTGCACTATGCCAGCGCCAGCGAGATTTACCGTAGTCTGCAGGCGGAGCGTACTTTACTGACACCGCGCGGCAGCGTCACGGTGGATAAACGGACCAATGCGCTGCTGTTACGTGATACCGCGCTGGCGCTGAGCCGTACTCTACGCTGGATCAACGCGCTGGATCGCCCGCTTGAACAGGTTGAGCTACTGGCACACATCGTGACGCTTAATGAAGAGCATCTGCGCGAACTTGGCGTCAGCTGGCAGCTCTCTCCTGCTGATGCCGTGGCAGCAACGCTGCGTGCTCCGCAGCTGGAGATCCCGCTGGCGGTAAGCTCTCCCGCACTGCGCGCTGGTGTCACGCTGGCAAAAATGAGTGGCGAATTGCTGGATCTGGAGCTGAGTGCGCTGGAACAGGAGAATCAGATCGAGATCATCGCCAGTCCGCGCCTCTTCACTGCGCATCAGCAGACCGCCACAATCAAGCAGGGCACTGAAATTCCCTATGAGGTGAAATCGGGTAATAGTGGCGCGACGGCGATTGAGTTTAAAGAGGCTGTACTGGGCATGGAGGTGACACCGGTAGTGCTGGGCAATGGACGGATCCAGCTGCGTATCCGGCTGAGTCAGAACATGCCGGGCCGTACGTTAACGCTGGGCGAGAATCAGGTACTGAGCATTGATAAGCAAGAGATTGAAACCCAGGTCACGCTGCGCGATGGCGAGACGCTGGCACTGGGCGGCATTTTTCAGCAGCAGCGCACACAAAGCGCTAAGCAGGTGCCCTGGTTAGGTGAGATCCCACTTCTGGGGGCGCTGTTTCGTCAGCAACTGCACGAGCAGAAAAAGCGGGAGCTGGTTATCTTTATTACGCCAAGACTGGTCAGGGAAGCAGCGCTTTCCGCCGGATAAAGCGGAAAATTCGTTCTGTAGTGCCATCCGCGTTGACGCAGGAGAGGAATTAGCTTACAAGGTTTAGCGATTTTAAAACGGTGTAGCGGAACGCGGCAGTATAATCTTCCGACGGATGTCAGTTACAAGCGATACTGGCGTCAAAAAAGAAATATGCCAGCATGATGCAGGTCGTAACGAGCAGAAAAGGGGCCCGTTTCAGTGGTTATGTCAATGGACAAAAAACACGAACATCCCCGGCCTGCTTAGCCGCAGCCTGTTTAATGAAGGCACGTAAGGAAGAGCGTTTTCGTCTCGCGAACCAAAGACTATACCTGTGTGCAGGTTGCCGGAGGCGATTTATTCGGTTGCCAAACGGCCATGAGTGTTGAGATAATTTTCTATCTGACTCTTGCTAATGCTTATGAGGTCTCAGTTCCTGTCCCGCCAGCAATGCGCTGAACGCGGGGTATCATCAACGAATTCTTAGTAATACCGATAAAATGGCAGAGAAACGCAATATCTTTCTGGTTGGGCCGATGGGTGCCGGCAAAAGCACTATTGGTCGTCAGTTAGCTCAGCAACTCAATATGGAATTTTTCGATTCCGATCAGGAAATTGAGCGACGTACCGGAGCGGATGTAGGCTGGGTATTTGATGTGGAAGGCGAAGCTGGTTTCCGCGATCGCGAAGAAAAAATCATCAACGAGTTGACCGAAAAACAAGGCATCGTACTGGCGACCGGCGGCGGTTCAGTCAAATCCCGTGAAACGCGCAATCGTCTCTCCGCCCGCGGCGTGGTCGTCTATCTGGAAACCACCATTGAAAAGCAGCTTGCCCGCACGCAACGCGATAAAAAGCGTCCGCTGCTGCAAGTTGATGAACCGCCTCGTGAAGTGCTCGAGGCGCTGGCGGATGAACGCAATCCGCTTTATGAAGAGATCGCTGACGTCACTATTCGCACTGATGATCAAAGTGCCAAAGTGGTCGCCAATCAGATCATCAATATGCTGGAAAAAAATTAATCCAGCGTCCTGAGGGCTCAGCAACAGGTATCGGTCATCATGGAGAAGATCACTGTCTCACTGGGGGATCGTAGTTACCCCATTACCATTGCTGCCGGATTGTTCGCAGATCCGGCTTCGTTTTGGCCGCTGAAGGCAGGCGATCACGCTATGCTGGTTACCAACCAGACGCTGGCCCCACTCTATCTTGAGAAAGTTGCTACGCTGCTTACTCAGCTGGGTGTCAGGGTTGATCAGGTTATCCTGCCGGATGGCGAGCAATATAAAACGCTGGCGGTAATGGATGAGGTATTTACTGCACTGCTGCAGAAGCCGCATGGTCGTGATACGACACTGATTGCGCTTGGTGGCGGTGTTATTGGTGACCTTACCGGATTTGCCGCGGCTAGCTATCAGCGCGGTGTTCGCTTTATTCAGGTGCCTACTACACTGTTGTCGCAGGTTGACTCTTCGGTCGGCGGCAAAACCGCAGTGAATCATCCACTTGGCAAGAACATGATTGGCGCGTTTTACCAGCCTGCATCAGTGGTGATTGATACCGATTGTCTGGCGACGTTACCGCCACGCGAGCTGGCCTCTGGCCTGGCTGAAGTGATCAAATATGGCATCATTCTGGATGGCGAATTCTTTAACTGGCTGGAGCAGAATCTTGATGCGCTGCTGGCGCTGGATGAGCGCGCAATTGCGTGGTGTATCCGTCGCTGCTGTGAGCTGAAAGCTGAAGTTGTTGCCGCCGATGAGCGTGAAACAGGTTTGCGCGCGCTGCTGAATCTGGGCCATACCTTTGGCCATGCCATTGAAGCGCATATGGGATATGGCAACTGGCTGCATGGCGAAGCTGTGGCTGCCGGCATGGTGATGGCTGCGCGTACTGCTCAGCGTTTGGGGCAGTTTAGCGCCGCAGATGCCGATCGTATTATTGCTCTGTTGCAGCGTGCTGGCTTGCCGGTCACCGGGCCTGATTCCATGACGGCTGAAGACTATCTGCCGCATATGATGCGCGACAAAAAAGTCGTGGGCGGTGAGCTGCGTCTGGTGCTGCCTCTCGCTATTGGTCGCTCTGAAGTGCGTGCCGGCGTTGCACATGATATGGTGCTGGCTGCAATTAACGAGTGTCGCGGATCCTGAGCGCAGATTTGATATCGCAGAGATGTGCCAGCTTTTGCCATCAGGGCAGGGCGGACCAGGCTGAACGAAGAACGTTGTGATAAGGCACGTCAGAAGCGTGACCTTCTACGGAGGAGGCTAGATGGATGAGTTCAAACCGGAAGATGAGTTAAAACCTGATGCCAGCGATCGTCGTCCTGTGCGATCCCGCAAGTCATCTTCTGCGCCGAAAGCCAAAACGCCCGTTTCCCGTCAGCATATGATGATGGGCGTTGGCATTCTGGTGCTGCTGGTACTGGTTCTGGGTATCGGCTCAGCGCTTACTGGCCCCGACGACAAAAACGTTGCTAAGCGCAGTAGCGATACCAGCGCTGCCTCTGGCGGTGAAAAACATATAGACCTCTCTGGCTCAACGTCAATGAGTGGCCAGCAGACGGCTGAACCTGTTGCAGAAGGCAGCAGGCCACAGAATTCAATGCAGGCGGCGAATGGCAATGATTCGCAGGCTATTTCTATGCCATCTGTTTCCTCTACGCCAACCCAGGCATCGGCAACGGATACGCCCGAAGGTCAGCAGCGCATTACACTGCCAGGCGATCTTAATAGCGCGCTTTCTAATCAGCAGGGTTCTGTTGATGTTGCCGCTCAGGGCGCGCAGGGCAACAGCTCTTTGCCAACTGCACCAGCGACTGTCAGCGGCAACGCTGGCACGGGCAAAGCCGTAACGCCACCGGCGGTGCGCACAGATAATGCACCACGCGCCGCAAGCAGCAAGCCACGTGAGGCATTATCCGCGTCCAGCCATAAATCGACGGCGGCGGCAAAGCCTTCAGTAACCCGGGAAAATAAAACGCATACTACGGCGGCGCATAATGCACCAGCAACGGGTACGCCCGGCAAATCTCTGCCATCAGGCGGCAACTATACGTTGCAGCTGAGTGGGGCATCTAAGCAGGAGAATTTGACTGCGTGGGCAAGAAAGCAAAATCTCAGTGGCTATCACGTGTATAAAACCACACGTAATGGTCAGCCCTGGTATGTATTGGTTAGCGGTGCGTACGCTACGCCTGCCGAAGCAAAGCGTGCGGTAGCCACTCTGCCAGCCGACGTGCGGGCAGCTAACCCCTGGGTTAAGCCGCTGAGTCAGGTACAGAAAGAGAGTCAGTAAATTGATGTGGGGCTGTGCTGCGCTACGGCCCCGTTTAAGCGCAGATCTGCTGTCGGTTTCACCACAGCTACAATGAAGATGTAATAACCACGACAGCATGAAAAAAAATCGCGCTTTCCTGAAATGGGCCGGAGGGAAATACCCGCTGCTTGACGATATTCGTCGCCATCTGCCACAAGGCGACTGTTTAGTTGAGCCCTTTGTCGGTGCCGGCTCCGTGTTCCTTAACACCGATTATGACCGCTATCATCTGGCGGACATCAACGGCGACCTCATCAATCTCTACAATATTGTTAAAACCCGCACGCAGGCGTTTATCGCCGATGCTCGTCTGCTGTTTACACCGGAAGGTAACAGTGCTGAACACTACTATGCGCAGCGTCTGGCATTTAACGCCAGCCGTGATCCTTATCAGCGTGCGGTGCTGTTTCTCTATCTGAATCGCCACGGCTACAACGGATTGTGTCGCTATAATCTGCGTGGTGAATTCAACGTGCCGTTTGGCCGCTATCGCAAACCCTACTTTCCGGAAGCCGAGCTACTCTGGTTTGCCGAGCGCGCCCAGAAAGCGACCTTTGTCTGTGAATCGTACGATGCTACTCTGAACAGTGCTGCCGCAGGCTCTGTGGTCTATTGTGATCCACCCTATGCCCCACTGTCAGCAACGGCTAATTTCACGGCTTACCATACCAACAGTTTCAGCCTGCGCGAGCAGCAGCATCTTGCAGAGCTGGCCAATAAGCTGGCGTACGAGTGCCGGATACCGGTTCTGATTTCAAATCACGATACGCTGCTTACACGAGAGTGGTATCAGAACGCGGATTTACATGTAGTAAAAGCCCGGCGTTCTATCAGCCGAAGCATAAGTGGTCGTACGCAGGTGGACGAACTGCTGGCGCTTTTCCGCTAGCCTGTTTCGTCCGCGACCAACGCACTACGTCAGTCAAGGCTGACGCACAACATTGGGAGAATCGGATGAAACAATTTTTACTGGCCCCTTCAATTCTTGCCGCTGACTTTGCCCGCCTGGGCGAAGATACCGCAAAAGTGCTGGCAGCGGGTGGCGATGTCGTGCATTTTGATGTGATGGACAATCACTATGTGCCTAATCTGACCATGGGGCCTATGGTGCTGAAAGCGCTGCGCGATTACGGTATTACGGCACCTATCGATGTGCATTTGATGGTTAAACCAGTCGATGCGCTGATTCCTGAGTTTGCTAAAGCGGGCGCCAGCTATATCACTTTCCATCCGGAAGCGAGCGAACATGTGGATCGCACTCTGCAGCTGATCAAAGAGCATGGCTGTAAAGCAGGGCTGGTATTTAACCCGGCAACACCGCTCAGTTATCTCGATTATGTCATGGATAAGCTGGATGTCATTCTGCTGATGTCAGTGAATCCAGGCTTTGGCGGTCAATCCTTTATTCCTGGTACGCTGGATAAACTGCGTGAGGCGCGCCGCCGTATCGACCAGAGTGGCTATGATATCCGGCTGGAAGTGGATGGCGGGGTGAAGGTCGATAATATTGGTCAGGTTGCAGCTGCTGGCGCAGATATGTTTGTGGCGGGCTCGGCTATTTTCGGCCAGCCGGATTACAAAAAAGTCATTGATGAAATGCGTAATGAACTGGAGAAGGTCAATGGCTCATTTCACTGATATCCGCGCGCTGGCGTTTGATCTTGATGGCACGCTGGTGCATAGCGCACCTGGCCTGTCACAGGCAATCGATCTGGCGCTGGAAGATTTGCAGTTACCGGCACCAGGAATTGATCTGGCTTCTACATGGATCGGCAATGGTGCTGATATCATGATGGCGCGTGCGCTGACCTGGGCGCTGGGTCGTGAGCCTCATGCAGAAGAGCAGCGCGATGCACGTGCCTGTTTTGATAAGCACTATGCCATAACGGCTGAAACAGGTAGTACGCTGTTTCCGCAGGTTAAAGAGACACTGATGGCGCTGCGTGAGCAGGGCTTGCCGTTAGCCGTTATTACCAATAAGCCGACCCCTTTTGTAGCACCAATGCTGCAATCGCTTGGCATTAGCGAGCTGTTTACGCTGATTGTCGGGGGAGATGATGTGGTGGTGAAGAAGCCGCATCCGGCCGGAATTTTCCTGGCGCTGGGGCATTTTGGCGTGCTGCCAGCAGAAATGCTGTTTGTGGGCGATTCGCGCAATGATATTCTCGCAGCACAGGCGGCTGGCGTGCCTAATGTCGGCATGACCTATGGCTATAACTATGGCGAGCCAATCACAACCAGCCAGCCCGATTTAACACTCGATACTTTTAGCGAACTTTTGCCCGCTCTCGGGCTGTGATTATCAGGATATAACATGAGCAAACCCATCGTTTTCAGCGGCGCCCAGCCTTCCGGTGAACTGACCATTGGTAACTATATGGGGGCGCTGCGTCAGTGGGTGCAGATGCAGGATGATTACCACTGCATTTACTGCATTGTTGATCTGCACGCGATTACGGTTCGTCAGGATGCCGCTGCACTGCGTAAAGCCACACTGGATACTCTGGCTCTGTATCTCGCCTGCGGTATCGATCCGGAAAAAAGCACCATTTTTGTCCAGTCGCATGTGCCGGAGCACGCCCAGCTAAGCTGGGTACTGAACTGCTACGCCTATTTTGGCGAACTAAGCCGTATGACACAGTTCAAGGATAAATCTGCCCGCTATGAAGAGAATATCAACGCCGGACTCTTTGACTATCCGGTGCTGATGGCGGCAGATATCCTGCTCTATCAGACCAACCAGGTGCCGGTGGGTGAAGATCAGAAGCAACATCTGGAACTGAGCCGCGATATCGCTGCCCGTTTTAACGCGCTTTATGGCGATATTTTTAAAATTCCTGAGCCATTTATTCCTAAATCTGGCGCACGCGTGATGTCACTGCTGGAACCGACTAAAAAGATGTCAAAGTCGGACGACAACCGTAATAACGTGATTGGTCTGCTGGAAGATACCAAATCAGTGGTGAAAAAGATCAAACGTGCAGTGACCGACTCTGAAGAGCCGCCAGTGGTACGCTACGATGTGAAAGAGAAAGCGGGAGTGTCAAACCTGCTGGATATTCTTTCTGGCGTTACCGGCAAATCGATCCAGGATCTGGAACAGTCGTTTGAGGGCAAGATGTATGGCCATCTCAAAGGTGAGGTTGCCGACGCAGTGTCTGGTATGCTGACTGAGCTGCAGGAGCGCTACCATCGTTTTCGTAACGATGAAGCCCTGCTGAACCAGGTTATGCGTGATGGCGCGACGAAAGCACGTGCACAGGCACAGGAGACGCTGAAAAAAGTTTACGCTGCGGTGGGGTTTGTTGCCCAGCCCTGAGTAAGTCGTGTTTCAGTGATAAAAGGCGAGCCAGATGGCTCGCCTTTTTTTGTTCAGTCGCTATCCCGTTGCAGGGCGTGGTAAACAGTCTGCGGAATCGCGTTATCTCAGAGTATGCCAGACAGCTGTGTCAGCCTCTCCGGCATGTTTTGAGTAGCGGTACTGCATTAGTGAGCAGTATGGGCGTACTGACGATGTTTGGTTACAAAGCCCAGCAGAACACACATAACAAACACTACGGCATAGAGAGCGTTTGCGGTGGAGAGCGCTGCGTGTGCGCCGCCTTTGGCTACAATCGGACCTGTGACCACAAAGGTCAGCATGGTGCCTACCGTACCGCAGGTCAGGATAAAGTTAACCAGCTTGGGAGATGAAACCCGGGTCTGCTGCGAGCCCAGTGTGATAATGGTGGTATAGATAGCGCTGGAGAAGAAACCCAGAGCCATAATAATCCAGTGCAGCATGCCCGCTTCCTGCGTGGTGACAAACCAGTACATCAGGCCGGTTGCCAGCGCTGCCAGCACCATCAGTATGCGCTGCAGATCAAAAAAGCGCAGCAGGAAACTGAAGATCCACATGCCTACCATATAGGCAGTCCAGAAGTTCCCCACCAGCTGACCGGCTGAAGCGATGTCCATACCCATCGACTTGGTAGCATATTCCGGCACCCAGGAGATAAATCCAAGCTGACCCAGAATGTAGCAAAGCGCCGCTACGGCCAGAAACAGCACGCCCAGGCCCCATTTCTCTTTTTCGCCACCCTGAACAGCTGATTCGCTCTTCAGCACCGGGAATTCAACCATCAGCGTCAGTATAAAGATAGCCAGATAGATTACGCCGATACAGGCGTAGACCCAGTACCATGACAGCGCACGTGCCAGCAGTACCCCGGCGATAATTGGAAAAATGGTGCCCGCCATGCTGAAAAATGAGTCAGTAAACAGCAGACGTGAGCCGCGCTGGCGTCCATCATAGAGATAGGTGATCAGGAATGTACCGATCGACATGGTGATCCCACTGACCACACCCAGCACAAACATGCAGAGTGAAAATATACTCAGATTATGGCTGGTCATCAGACCGGCAACCGCCAGGATCATCAGCACAAAGCCAAATATTAGCTGGCGCTTCAGCGGCACAATCACCATCAGCCAGGCGTTAAGAAAAACAGCAACCAGAATGCCAGCATTCAGGAACGTGAAGGTATTGCTCATCTCCGATATAGGTAACTGAAAATATTGAGCAATATTATCAAGTACCATACCAGTTACAATAACCAGAGCGCCGGTAAGCGCGTAGGAGAAAAAGCTAATCCAGGTAAGGCCGATACGATTACGGTTTGTCATGTACATAACCTGTGGTGGGACGATAAAACATATGTGTCATGAATTGTAAATGGAACTGTGATGTTAATAAACAAAGCGCTGAAATAAGCTATCAGAATTTCACAGTATGTGTGATTTCAGTCACGCAAATGATTGCGTCAGGGTAAAAGTATGACGTTTGCAACATCCGCGTAAATATAGGTAAAACGCTGGCTCTTGCATTACATGCTCTTTACAATCAAGCCTGTTTTTTTAAGCCGATCTCCAGGGTAAGGACTCTTCCATGCTTAAACGTACTTTGACAGCGGCAATCGCCCTGTTTGCACTCTCTTCAGTATCCGCTTCAGCATTGGCAGCAAAAGGGGACACGCATGTCCTGCTGACCACCTCGGCAGGCAATATCGAACTGGAACTGGATAACCAGAAAGCGCCGGTTTCAGTGAAAAACTTTGTGGATTACGTTAATAACGGCTTCTACAACAACACAATTTTCCATCGTGTGATCCCAGGCTTTATGATTCAGGGCGGTGGTTTTACTGCAGATATGCAGCAGAAGCAGACCAATGCGCCGGTAAAAAACGAGGCGGACAACGGCCTGCGTAACCTGCGTGGTACCATCTCTATGGCGCGTACGGCGGAAAAAGATAGCGCAACCAGCCAGTTTTTCCTTAACGTGGCCGATAACGCCTTTCTTGATCACGGGCAGCGCGACTTTGGCTATGCCGTATTTGGTAAAGTTGTGAAAGGCATGGATGTCATCGACAAAATTGCTCAGGTGCCAACCAAAAATGTGGGACCTTATCAAAATGTCCCGGCAAAACCGGTTGTTATCACCTCGGCAAAAGTGCTGCCATAAGCTCTCGCGGCGCCACTTTTAACGTGGCGCATCTGACTGCACTCCGGCAAAGCCAGAATTTGCTCTTATACTTAGGGCAAATCTTGTCAGCCGGAGGCGCTATGCCGCACAGACTTACCGAAAAACAGAAAGTCACTCTATGGCAGCAGCGTCGGGCTGCCAGCTATCAGGCCAGTTGTAAGCTGTCAGGCTATACCCTGAATGAATCAGCCGTGCCCGCCGGACAGGCAGATGATCGCCTGGCTTCGCTGAGGAGGCAATATGGTGAATAACTCACTGGCGACCCGCGATCCCTACCTGTGGCACAACGATGATGTGCTGAAAAATCAGTTCGATATTCATGATGCAGCCCAGCTGCGCAAAGCTGAACTGGCGTTCAGTGCGGCCCGGCTGGCAACGCTGGATATCGGACCGCGTCTGCCCGGACTGCCGCGCCTGCGCCATATTCACCGGACACTGTTTCAGGATCTCTACAGCTGGGCGGGCGAGTTGCGCACCATCGATATCTGGCGTGATGAAACACCCTATTGCCACTTTGAATATATCGAAAATGAAGGCAATGCGCTGATGAGCGCACTGGAGGAGGAGCAGGGACTGGCTGAGCTGGAACAGGAGGCGTTTGTTGCTCGCCTGGCGCACTACTATTGCGAACTCTATGTGCTGCATCCATTCCGTGCCGGGAATGGCCGCACACAGCGTATTTTCTTTGAACAGCTGGCACTGCATGCAGGATATCTGCTGACGTGGGAAGCACTGGAGCCGGCTGACTGGCGCGCAGCGATCAATGCTGCTGTAGCAGGGGATCTCACCCTGCTGACTACACAACTCGCAAAAGTGGTAAGTCCGGCGCGTTAAAATGCGTAGAATAGCGGCGGTTTGACTGACCTGAGGTCATTATGCTGCTGCTGATTGATAACTACGATTCCTTTACCTGGAACCTCTACCAATATTTTTGTGAGCTGGGCGCTGACGTCCGCGTCGTACGAAATGACGCTATTACGCTGGCTGAAATGGCAGCGTTGCCACTGCGCCATCTGGTGATCTCTCCCGGTCCCTGTACACCTGATCAGGCGGGGATTTCACTGGAGGCGATCCGCTACTTTGCCGGACGCGTACCGTTACTGGGTGTCTGTCTCGGTCATCAGGCTATTGCACAGGCCTCTGGTGCGGAGGTCGTGCGTGCCCGTCAGGTGATGCATGGTAAAACATCGCCGATACGCCATAACAGTCAGGGCGTGTTCCGCAACCTCGCTAATCCTCTTACGGTAACGCGCTATCACTCACTGATTGTCCGGCGTGAGACGTTGCCTGATGCCTTTGAGGTGACCGCCTGGAGCCTGCGTGACGGTGAGCCCGATGAAATTATGGGCTTTCGCCATCGGACGCTGCCGCTGGAAGGCGTGCAGTTTCATCCGGAGAGCATCCTGAGTGAGCAGGGGCATCAGCTGCTGAAAAATTTTCTCGAAACCTAACTTATGTTTGCTATAGCATGACTTTTTATGCATATTTCGTGATTATTATTTCATGAAGTGCAATCAGGAATCTGAGTGAGGTCAGCGATGGCAGCAGAAAATATGGCAGTAACCCGAGAGACATTTGACGATGTTATTTTGCCTGTTTATGCACCCGCACAGTTTGTGCCGGTCAGAGGCAAAGGCAGCCGTGTGTGGGATCAGCAGGGCAAAGAGTATATCGATTTCTCTGGTGGCATTGCGGTTACCGCACTGGGCCATTGCCATCCGGCACTGGTAGAGACGCTGAAAAGCCAGGGTGAAACGCTATGGCATACCAGCAATGTCTTTACTAACGAACCAGCGCTACGGCTGGCTCGCAAACTCACTGCGGCCACCTTTGCCGATCGCGTATTTTTTGGTAATTCAGGTGCTGAGGCCAATGAGGCCGCCTTTAAACTGGCGCGCTATTACGCCTGTAAAAAGCATTCGCCGTTTAAAAGTAAAATCATCGCATTTCACAATGGCTTTCACGGGCGCACACTGTTCACGGTGTCTGTTGGCGGTCAGCCAAAATATTCTGATGGTTTTGGCCCTAAACCTGCCGATATCGTACATGTGCCGTTTAACGATCTGGCGGCGGTAAAAGCGGTGATTGACGACCACACCTGCGCGATTGTGGCAGAGCCTGTTCAGGGGGAAGGTGGTGTGATGCCGGCTACTCAGGCATTTATGCAGGGACTGCGTGAGCTGTGTGATAAACATAATGCGCTGCTGGTACTGGATGAGGTGCAGAGTGGCATGGGACGCAGCGGCAAGCTCTTTAGCTATGAGCACTATAATATTCAGCCCGATATCCTCACCACGGCCAAAGCGCTGGGCGGTGGTTTTCCGGTCAGCGCCATGCTTACCACGAATGAGATCGCATCCGTCATGGCACCCGGCGTACACGGCACCACCTATGGTGGCAATCCGCTGGCCTGTGCAATTGCGGAAACCGCGCTGGATATCATCAATACACCCGCAGTGCTGCAGGGTGTGGACGTGCGGCGACAGCAGTTTGTCGAAGGACTGATGGCGCTTGATCGCGAGCTGACGATATTCAGTGAAATTCGCGGCAAAGGATTACTGATTGGCGCAGTGTTGAGGCCTGAGCACGCCAGCAAAGCGCGCGCCATTCTGGATGCTGCCGCAGCAGAAGGTGTGATGATCCTCACCGCTGGCAGTGATGTGATTCGATTTGTACCATCGCTGGTGATCACACCGGATGAAATTGAGACTGGCATGAATCGTTTTGCCACAGCGCTGCGTAAAGTTTTCAACGCCTGATCACGCCTTAACGCGAAGGGTTCGCAGCCAGCGGCCATGATGCGGTCGCTGGCTCCAGGCCAGCGATGAGATGGTGTGCATAACGTTAAGGTGCTGAAGAATACGTTTGACATGCTGCTCAACAATCGTGCTCGGCCCTGCATGGATACTCTCTGGCGCTTCAAGAATATTTCTCTCGCTGCCGGGCCCATCGTAAGCCAGCCGCTGCTGGCAGCGCTGCAGGGCGATTTCACAGGATTGCAGATAACGCTGTGCCAGGTCTGCTGTCAGCATGGTGTGCTCACGTGCCAGGATCGTCATCGCATTAATATGCTCCACAATAAACTGGCTGTGTGTAACCCATAGCCGCATATCTTTCAGATACTGCGTGTTAAAACCGGGCTCACTGGCCGCCTGATTCAGCGCATTAAACAGGGCATTATGCGCCTGATTGACTTTTACGCGCTGATACGCCAGCTTCTCAGACGCATGTTCTGGCCCAAGCAGCATCTGCAATGCCTCCTGATAGGTTTCCAGTGCATCGTGTGCATTCTGACGCAGCAGGCCACTTTGCCACTGCGGCCAGAGCCAGATCATACCGGCAAACGCGATCAGACAGCCCATAAGCGTATCCAGCATACGCGGCAGCAGAAACTGTGCACCATTGAGTGACAGCAGCTGTAGTGAATAGACCGCCGTAACTGTAAAACCAATCATCGACCAGCCATAATATTTGCGCGTCACCAGATAACTGGCCAGCGTAATCACCAGCATAAATAGCAGTGCGATGGATTCCGGCACCTGAAAACGCAGAGAGGCGGCGGCAATCAGCAGGCCGGCAAAGGTGCCCAGTGCCCGGTGCTGGATGCGTACGCGCGTGGCGTTATAGCCGTTCTGACTGACAAACATAATGGTCATCAGGATCCAGTAAGGCTTGGGTATATTAAAAAACAGTGCGACTGCGCTGCCAAACATCAGCATAACAGCAAAGCGCGCGGCACTACGTAACGCGCCAGACCGCAGCGATAAATAGCTACGCAGCGCGGGCAGCAGCGGCAGACGACGCTGACGATCGGCCATTAAATCCCGGGTATAGAGTGGTTTCTGCGTACGCAGCACGCGGGCGATTCGGCTAAAGTGATAAAGACAGAAATGTCCCACCGGATTATCGGGATGCTGACGCGCAATCTTCTCCAGCGCGCCAAGCGACTTTTCCATCTGAAAACGGTCGGGTAGCTGATGATAAAGAATGGCGTCGGCCAAGCCTCTTAAGCGGGCTGAGATAATTTTCGCATTCCAGCGGATCACCGCTTCAGCATGACTCTGCTCCACCAGTTTCTGCACCTCTTCTGGCTGATGCAGACTAACGGCGATGTGCTCCTGCAAATCGAGTGCGACCTGAAAGGCGCGCGTCAGTCGCTTATGACTGTTGTCCCGGCTGGCAGAGAGCATATGCATCTGCTGATAGCAGGTCGTGATCAGATCGACCGCTTTCTGCTGACGCGCCAGCAGAGGCGGCAGCGCTTTCTCCGGATCGGTCAGCTGCGTCAGCAGGGTATATTTTGCATCGCAATAGTCGGCCAGTTCACGGTAGAGCAGGCTGAGCGTTTCCCGCATCGGCTGCTCTTTCCATAACCAGTACCAGAACCAGTTAAATAGCCCGTACCAGAACGTTCCGCCAATATAGAGCAGTGGTGGTACCCAGATGGGCATACGCCCGGCAAGACTCAGGGTAAAGATGGCGGCAATCAGGGTGCCGGGTAGCAGACGACCATGCAACGGGCTGATTTCGCCGGTTACGCCCACCAGCAGCGATAATATCAGCAGGATTAGCGGCAGCGGAACGGCATCAGCGGTAAAATATTGAATCAGAAAGCTGCCAGTAGCAAACAGCGAACCCCCAACAATCAGGCGCTTAAAAAAACGTTTATGTGGGGTATCGAGGCCGGCAATATTGCAGCAGGCAGGCACCAGCGAGAAGAGCAGGCCTTTTTGCAGATCTCCACAGAGCCAGCCGAGCGCGACAGGCAGGCAGAGTACCAGCGTCTGCCGCAGCGCGTAATTCACTTCCGGGTGATAGATGATTCGACGCCACATCAGCTTATCGCAGACAGAAACGGCGCGATGTTGCCATCACGCCGTGAAGTGAAATAGCTTAGCGGGTGCCGTAAACCACGATGGTTTTACCATGTGCGGAGATCAGGTTCTGATCTTCCAGCATTTTCAGGATGCGGCCAACGGTTTCACGTGAGCAACCCACGATCTGACCAATCTCCTGACGGGTGATTTTGATCTGCATACCGTCAGGATGGGTCATGGCATCTGGTTGTTTAGCCAGATTGAGCAGCGTCTGCGCAATGCGGCCTGTAACGTCCAGGAAAGCCAGGTTACCCACTTTTTCTGATGTCACCTGCAGGCGACGGGCCATTTGCGCCGAAAGACGCATCAAAATATCCGGATTAACCTGAATCAGCTGACGAAATTTTTTATAGGAAATTTCAGCGACTTCGCAGGCAGTTTTCGCACGTACCCAGGCACTGCGTTCCTGACCTTCTTCAAACAGGCCGAGTTCGCCAATGAAATCTCCCTGATTGAGATAGGAGAGGATCATCTCTTTGCCTTCTTCATCCTTGATCAGTACCGCAACGGAACCTTTCACGATGTAGTAGAGCGTTTCTGCTTTTTCGCCCTGATGGATCAGCGTGCTTTTGGATGGATATTTGTGAATATGGCAATGGGACAGGAACCATTCGAGTGTAGGGTCTGTTTGCGGTTTGCCGAGAACCATTCGCTATTATCCTCTATTGTAATCGTGCCCAAAACACAGGGATATTCATTCCCGGTCAGGCGATGAAATCGTCCAGCGCGTCCTGTTAAGAGACATTATTCGGGCGGATGGGTAAGCCTGGCTTTTGTTTCCGTCCGTCTTCATCAGACAAGACGAAGATATTTTCAGCTCTGTTTGTAGCACAGCTTTTGCAGGCTGTCTTGTGTTGTCTCGCTTCAGCAGCCAGGTGAACGCTGCAGATTGCTGTTTCACCGACTAACGCGTACTCTGGCGACAGCACCGTTGCAACAGGAGAAGAGGTCATGCAGGCACGAGTTAAATGGGTGGAGGGGTTAACCTTTCTCGGAGAATCCTCATCAGGACATCAGTTATTAATGGATGGAAATTCTGGCGATAAAGCACCCAGTCCGATGGAGATGGTGCTGATGGCCGCAGGCGGTTGCAGCGCGATTGATGTTGTCTCTATCCTGCAAAAAGGTCGTAATGATGTGGCTGATTGTGAAGTCAGCCTGAGTTCAGAACGCCGCGAAGAAGCGCCACGCATTTTTACCAAAATTAACCTGCACTTTATCGTTAGCGGAAAAGCGCTGAGTGAGAAAGCGGTGGCGCGGGCGGTTGACCTGTCGGCTGAAAAGTATTGCTCGGTAGCGATTATGCTGGGCAAAGGCGTGGAAATTACGCACAGTCACGAAGTGATTGAACTGTAAGCAGGCGGGGTGTGCGTTACTGCACACCCCGCGCGCGATAGTTGATGCTCACGCTCAGTACTTTCTGAGCGGACGCTACTCAATGCGTTTTCCCTCAACCAGTCGCTGTACCAGCGGCATCATAATCAGTTCCATCGCCAGTCCCATCTTACCGCCCGGTACAACCAGCGTGTTCATATGGGAGATAAAAGAGCCCTGAATCATCGCCAGCAGGTAGGGAAATGCAATACCTTCCAGCCCGCGAAAATGGATCACGACAAAACTTTCATCCAGCGAAGGGATCTCGCGCGCAGCAAACGGGTTTGATGTATCAACCGTTGGTACACGCTGAAAGTTGAGGTGAGTGCGCGAAAACTGTGGCGTGATAAAGTTGATATAATCCTCCATCGAACGCACTACCGAATCCATCACTGCTTCGCGCGAATGCCCGCGCTCGCTGGTATCGCGTACCAGCTTCTGAATCCACTCAAGATTAACAATGGGTACAACGCCTACCAGCAGATCAACATGCTCAGCCACGTTGTGCTGCTGCGTTACCACGCCACCATGTAACCCTTCATAGAAGAGCACATCACTCTTTTCTGGCAGAGGCTGCCATGGCGTAAAGGTGCCGGGCACCTGATTCCAGGGCACCGCCTCATCATAGGTGTGCAGATATTTACGCGACTGACCCAGCCCGCTTTCGCCGTAACGCTGAAAGGTCTGCTCCAGCATAGCGAAATCGTTGGCATCCGGGCCAAAATAGCTGATATGACGTCCCATATCGCGCGCTTTGCGGATTGCCATATCCATTTCCGGTCGGGTATAGCGATGGAAACTGTCGCCTTCTACTTCGGCGGCGTGCAAACCCAGCTGCTGAAAAATTTTGCGAAACGCCAGGCTGGTGGTGGTGGTACCGGCTCCGCTGGAACCGGTAACGGCAATAATTGGGTGTCTGGCTGACATAACAGGGCTCCCTGTGAGGTCGGGCGATGAGCATTGTTACCACGAATTATCTGGCAGCGCATCAGCCGCGAAATTCACGACGTGGCATAATATTGACTGTTTCATGCAGTTCAGACCATACCAGCACTACTTCTCCCTGCTGCAACTGGCGGCGCACATCTGCAACCTTTTGTGCCAGACTGCGCTCCTGCTCACCATAATCGGTGCCTTCACGCAAAACGAAACTTTCGATCAGATTTTCCAGCGTTTCAGCTGTCAGGTCCTGCCAGGGAATAATCACAGTTGCACATCCAGATAAGTTGAGAGCCATTCCGGCACGCGCTGTTCAAGCCACATATGGGGTTTGAGCAGGCTGCCGCCGACAAAGCCAACGTGTCCACCCTGCTGCGTTAGCTGATACTCAATTGTGGCAGACAATTGCTGCGGCTGTGGGATCACAGCGTCGGTCATAAAGGGATCGTCTTTGGCATGAATAATCAGCATCGGCTTACGCACGCCGGTTAACAGCGGCAGCGCGCTGGCGCGCTGGTAGTAATCACTGGCGTCGAGAAAGCCGTGTGCACGTGCAGTAATGGCGTCGTCAAATTCGCGCAGGCGGCGAAAGGCGCGTAGCTGCCCGGGATCGACAGGCAGTGTACCCGGCCACGCCTGCAGTTTACGCATGGCGTTCTTTTTTAGCTGTGTCAGCAGGTAGTGCTGATAGAAGCGTGAAAATCCTGAGTCGAGCTTTTCACTGCAGGGTGCCAGTGTCAGAGGCGCAGAGATAGCCACTGCGGCATCCAGTGGTGCACCACTTCCCTGTAACCCAAGTAAACAGGCCAGCATATTGCCACCCAGTGATACACCCACTGCGGCTGTAGGGACGGTGCCCCATTCGCGCTGCAGCCAGTGCAGGAAATAGGTGGCATCTTCGGTTTCGCCAGAGTGATAGATACGCTCCAGTCGGTTAGGTTCGCCGCCACAGCCGCGAAAATGCATCACGACTCCCAGCCAGCCGCGTGCTTTACACGCCTGCATCAGCCCGTGAGCATAGGGGCTGCGAAAATGCCCTTCGAGACCATGAAACATCACCATGCGCGGTTTGTGTCGTGCCAGCACCGGATCTTCGCTCCAGGCAAGATCGACAAAATCACCGTCTGGTAGTTCAAGACGCTGCCAGTGCGGCTGCAGCGTTATGCGGCGGCGCAACAGGCGCGGCAGCAGCGTTTGCACATGGGGATTGCTAAAGCCACGCAGCGGAACAAAAGGCGTGCCGGAAGCGCAATTTAAATAACCGGGGATAGTGCTTGTCTGATACATAACTCGCTGATAGCTTCGATAGGTTGTCTGCTTTAAGGATGAGGAGCATCCGTATACTCATGGAACTTAGTCTTTTTTTATCGATGTTAGGCTTTCTCTGGGTCGCGGCCATCACGCCGGGGCCTAATAATATGTTACTTACGGCCTCAGGTGCTAATTTTGGCTTTCTGCGCTCGCTGCCGCTGCTGATTGGTATCATGCTCGGCATGCAGCTGATGTTGCTTTTAGTCGCGTTTGGCATCGGCGGACTCATCCTGCTCTATCCGTCGCTGCATCTGCTTCTGAAAATTGGCGGCAGTCTCTATCTGCTCTGGCTGGCGTGGAAAATTGCCACGGCAGCGTATGAAGAGCTGGCAACAGAGGATCGTACCGTCCGGCAGATGCCGTTCTGGCAGGGCGGGCTGCTGCAGTTAATCAATCCCAAAGCCTGGCTGATGGCGCTGGGTGCCGTGGCGAGCTTCAGTCTGGCCGGTTCCGCCTATCAGCACTCTGTGATTGCTATCAGTATCGGCATGGCGCTGGTTAATCTGGTATCTGGTGTCATCTGGATGGGTTGTGGTTCGCTGATTGGTCGTCTGCTGCATAGCCGGCGCGCCTGGAAAATATTTAACCTGGCCATGGGCGCGCTGACCGCAGCCTGCGTCTTTCTCATCTGGCGCTGATTCAGCTCGACGCTCGTTCAAGACGCTGCCAGGGTAAGAGATCATGTACCACGGCAGCGCGCGGCTGACGAATACGCTCGAGCAGAAGCTGTACACTGCGTGCACCCATCTGATTCATTGGCTGCACAATCGTGGTAAGTGGTGGATTCAGACTGCTGGTCAAAGGGATACCATCAAAGCCTACTACCGCCAGGTCTTCCGGCACGCGTAACCCTGCCTCCTGTGCGGCACGCATTACGCCAATCGCCAGTACATCTGACACCGCAAAAACCGCATCGGGCAGGGAGGGGCGGGCCAGCAGCTCGCGCATCGCATCGCGGCCCGCTTCACAGGAGATATTCCCGGCATAGGCCACACTGTTCCAGCTTATGTCCAGCGCACTCAGTGCCTCACGATAGCCGCTCTCACGCTGGTGAGAGTAGAGATAGCGCATATCGCAATTTACCAGTGCAATCTGTTTGCGTCCTTTTGCAGCCAGATAGTGCACTGTTTCAAAAGCTGCCTGCCGGTTGTCGATGGTCACGCTGGATGCGCTGATTGCGGGATCATATTCGGCACACTGCACCCACGGCGCATCGCCAATCAGATCTTTTAATTCCTGCAGACAGGCCGCCGCATCCATGGTGATCACCCCATCCACAACTTTGCCAGTCAGCAGCGACAAATAGGCGGTTTCCCGCCGTAGCTGAGATGCACTGTTACACAACAGGATATAATAGCCGTGTGCTTCCGCCTCCGCTTCAATTCCCTGCACCACAAGTGAACAGAAGGGATTAGCGATATCGGAAACCAGCACCAGCAGCATATTACTTTGTGCTGTGCGTAGCTGACGTGCCAGCAGGTTAGGCTGGTAACCACACGCGCTAATCGCGTCCAGCACGTTGCTGCGCGTCTCGGGGCGCACTCCCGGATGCTGATTCAGCACCCGCGAGACAGTGGCTTTTGATACGCCTGCCAGGCGCGCAACTTTTTCGATAGACATAGAGGCAGATACCGCTTGTCAGGTAGTGAGATTATAAGATGATAAATATCACAGTCATGATGTGAGCGCCTGACAAATTTGTCACTGTTTCTGTCCGGCCTATTTGCTTTTTTTGCATAGCAATGAGAGATGTTTATCTAAGAATTAATTGTCATGAGGGATAATTTTTAATTCCTTTATGAAAACATCGCCGCTCTCCACACTGCCGTCATAACCTTATTTCAGGGGAGTAATGATGATGGCAGGGCAAAAAACGCTAATCGTGCTGGCTACGGCGCTGTCGCTGCTGGCTTTTCAGGCTCAGGCACTCGATGTCACTGTGGCGTATCAGACATCAGCGGAGCCGGCCAAAGTGGCACAGGCCGATAACACCTTTGCTCAGGCGAGTGGGGCAACCGTTAACTGGCGCAAATTCGATAGCGGTGCCAGCGTGCTGCGTGCGCTGGCGTCCGGCGATGTGCAGATTGGCAATATCGGCTCCAGTCCACTGGCGGTGGCGGCAACACAGCAGCTACCGATCACAGCCTTTCTGCTGGCCTCCCGGCTCGGTAACTCAGAGGCGCTGGTGGTGAAAAAAGGGATTGACGATCCCAGACAGTTGATCGGCAAGCGCATTGCGGTGCCGTTTATTTCCACCACACACTATAGCCTGCTGGCGGCATTAAAACACTGGGGTATCAAACCCTCAGAAGTACATCTAATAAATCTGCAACCGCCAGCAATCATTGCAGCCTGGCGCCGGGGTGATATTGATGGCGCTTATGTCTGGGCACCTGCGGTTAATGAGCTGGAGAAAGATGGCAAAATACTAACCGACTCTTCGCAGGTTGGTCAGTGGGGCTCACCAACGCTGGATGTATGGGTGGTACGCAACGATTTCGCACAACAGCATCCGGAAGTGGTAATCGCTTTTGCCCGCAGCGCGCTCAATGCGCAGCAGGCCTATCTTGCTAATCCTGACGCCTGGCTAAAACAGCCCGATAATCTCAGTAAACTGTCACGTCTGAGCGGTGTATCTGAGCGTGATGTGGCTGTGCTGGTTAAAGGCAACACCTATCTTACCGCTCAGCAGCAGCAGGCCCAGCTTGGTCAACCGGTTAATCAGGCAATTGTCGATACCGCACTCTTTCTAAAAGAGCAGGGTCGGGTGCCTGAGGCTGCCAGTGACTACAGCAGTTATGTGACCAACCGCTTTGTTGCACCGCTGGCAAAATAATGGGGGCGGTATGCTGAACATCACGCAGCTTAGTGCAGATTACGCCGGAAAACCTGTGCTGCAGGATATCAATCTGCAGCTGGACCGCAATGAATTGCTGGTGGTGCTGGGTCCCTCCGGCTGTGGCAAAACCACGTTGCTGAATATTGTGGCTGGCTTTCTCGCCCCGCATTCCGGTTCTGTGACGCTTGATGGTAAAGCGGTGACCGGGCCAGGCGCTGAACGCGGTGTGGTATTCCAGCAGGAAGGATTGCTGCCGTGGCGCAGCGTGCTCGATAACGTTGCTTTTGGTTTGCAGCTGGCAGGTATAGCGAAAGCTGAACGCGATGCGATCGCCCATCGGCTGATCCGCAAAGTTGGACTGGAGGGCGCCGGACAACGTTTTATCTGGCAACTCTCAGGCGGGCAGCGTCAGCGTGTGGGTATTGCACGTGCGCTGGCTACCGATCCCCGGCTGCTGCTGCTGGATGAACCATTTGGCGCACTGGATGCCTTCACGCGCGAGCAGATGCAGACTCTGCTGCTGACGCTATGGCATGAGACCGGTAAACAGATCCTGCTAATTACTCACGATATTGAAGAAGCGGTATTTCTCGCCAGCGAGCTGGTACTGCTTTCTCCCGGACCCGGTCGTGTGACAGAGCGTATCGCGCTCAATTTTGGTCGGCGCTTTGCAGCTGGTGAGTCCTGTCGCGCAATCAAGTCTGACCCCGCGTTCATTGCACAGCGTGAATATGTACTGAGCCAGGTGTTTTCCCGACGGGAGGCCTTTATATGAGCAGTCTGACTGATGAGAAGCCGCAGCTGGCGAAGAAAAGCCGCTGGTACTGGTCCCTGTCGCGACAGCTCCCGCTGAGTCTGTTGAGTGTTTTAGTGCTGCTGCTGAGCTGGTGGGGAGTGACGGCTGCGGGAGTGATTGCACCGCTGTTTCTGCCCGCTCCCCAACAGGTACTACAGAAGCTGCTGCTGATCGCCAGCGCGCAGGGCTTTATGGATGCCACATTGTGGCAGCATCTGGCAGCAAGTCTGACGCGCATGCTGGTCGCGCTGTTTTTTGCCGCACTGATCGGTATCCCTGTGGGTATTGCCATGGGGGTAAGTCCGATGCTGCGCGGTCTGCTCGACCCGCTGATTGAACTCTATCGACCAATCCCGCCGCTGGCCTATTTGCCGCTGATGGTTATCTGGTTTGGTATTGGTGAAACCTCGAAAATTTTACTTATCTACCTGGCGATATTTGCGCCAGTTACGCTGGCTACACTTGCCGGGGTTAAAAATAGTCGTCAGGTGCGGGTACGTGCTGCTCAGGCGCTGGGTGCATCTCGCTGGCAGGTACTGCGCTATGTGATCCTGCCGGGTGCACTACCGGAGATCCTGACCGGACTGCGGATCGGGTTGGGGGTTGGCTGGTCCACGCTGGTTGCGGCTGAATTGATCGCCGCTACACGCGGACTCGGTTTTATGGTGCAGTCGGCAGGGGAGTTTCTTGCCACTGACGTTGTGCTGGCCGGTATTGGCGTAATCGCCGTTATAGCCTGTATATCAGAACTGGGTCTGCGTGCGCTGCAACGCCGTCTGACACCCTGGAATGGAGAACAGTAATGAATGAACGTCTCACTTTCACGCCACTCGGACCCAATATCGGCGCGCAGGTAAGTGCTCTGGACCTCAGCCGCCCGCTGAGCGATACACAGTTTGAACAGTTGTATCATGGCCTGTTGCGTTATCAGGTGCTGTTTCTGCGCGACCAGCCTGTCACGCCAGAGCAACAGCGTGCGCTGGCGATCCGGTTTGGCGATCTGCATATCCATCCTCTCTATCCTCATGCAGAGGGCGTGAAAGAGATTATTGAGCTTGATACGCATCAGGATAATCCGCCAGACAACGATAACTGGCATACCGACGTCACCTTTATTCAGACGCCGCCGGCAGTAGCTGTTCTGGCCTCTAAGCTGCTGCCGGAGAGCGGCGGCGATACGCTCTGGAGCAGTGGCATTGCCGCTTATGAAGCGCTCTCGGGGCCGGTTAAACAGCTACTTAGCGGCCTGCAGGCGGAGCATGACGTCAGGAAATCCTTTCAGGAGTATAAGTATCGAAAAACGGAGGAGGAGCATCAGCGCTGGCAGCAGGCAGTGGCGCAACATCCGCCGGTGCAGCATCCGGTGATCCGTACTCACCCGGTGAGCGAACGCAAGGCGCTGTTTGTTAATGAGGGGTTCACTACCAGGCTGCTGGGTGTGAGTGACAAAGAGAGCGAAGCGCTGCTGAATTTTCTGTTCGCCCATGTGACCAGGCCGGAGTTTCAGGTGCGCTGGCGCTGGCAGCCGAATGATGTGGCCATCTGGGATAATCGCGTTACCCAGCACTACGCCAATGCGGATTACTATCCTGCGCGCCGGGTGATGCACCGGGCCACGGTACTGGGCGATAAACCCTTCTGAGGCAGAGAAAAGAGCATAACAGCTGATCCGGCAAGCGCTGTCTGGCTTGCGAAATCAGCCGTTATGCTGTTCAGCAGGGCGGGTTACTCCGCCAGCATCTGCTCCAGCTGCTCCTGCGCCTCAAGCCATGCCATCTCCGCCTCTTCCAGCGCAGATTTACTCTCTGCCTGACGCTGCAGCGCAGCGGTGAGATCTGCTTTTCGGCTCTGATCGTAGATTGCGCCGTCAGCCAGCAGCGTTTCAGCCTCGTTCAGCTGCTTTTGCCACTTCGCCATCTGCTTCTCCAGCTTCTCAATCTCTTTGCGCAGTGGCTGGGTCTGCGCACGCAGCTCAGCCTCACGACGCTTCTGATCTTTGCGCGACTGTGCGCTATTGGCATTATCCTGCTTTGGTACGGCATCCTGCTGTGCCTGCTGCTTTTGCAGATCGCTTAGCCACTGCTGATAGTCATCCAGATCGCCTGCAAACACATCGACTTTGCGATCGTGAACCAGATAGAGATCATCCGTGGTGGAACGCAGCAGATGGCGGTCGTGCGAGACCACAACCAGCGCACCTTCAAAATCGATCAGCGCTTCAGTCAGTGCCTGACGCATATCGAGATCCAGATGGTTGGTGGGTTCATCCAGCAGCAGCAGGTTTGGCCGCTGCCAGACAATCAGCGCCAGTACCAGTCGTGCTTTTTCACCGCCAGAAAAACGTGCGGTGGCTTCGCTGACTTTGTCCCCCTGGAAACCAAAGCCGCCCAGATAATCGCGTAGCTGCTGCTCCAGCACTTTTGGCGCAATGCGTGCCAGATGTTGCAGCGGCGACTCTTCGGCCCGCAAGTATTCCAGCTGATGCTGGGCAAAATAGCCAAGCTTAATGCCTTTTGCCAGACCCACTTTTCCTTCCAGCGGTTCAATTTCGCCCGCCAGTAGTTTGATCAGTGTGGATTTACCCGCACCGTTCCGGCCCAGCAGCCCAATGCGTGAACCGGGTACCAGGTTGAGCTTGATGGCATCAAGGATAATGCGATCGCCATAGCCAGCCGTGACCTTTTCCATTTTCAGCAGCGGATTAGGCAGGCTTTCTGGCGCACGGAAACTAAAGCTGAACGGGTTATCGACGTGGGCAGGAGCAATCAGTTCCATGCGTTCCAGCATCTTGATACGGCTTTGCGCCTGTTTGGCTTTAGTCGCCTGCGCCCGGAAGCGATCGATATATTTCTGCAGATGCGCAACTTTTTCCTGCTGACTCTGATAAAGCGACTGCTGCTGAGCAAGTTTGGCGACACGCTGTCGCTCAAACGAGCTGTAGTTACCGGTGTACTCGAATAGCGTCTGCTGCTCGATATGAATAATTTTATCCACAACCGGATCGAGAAAGTCGCGATCGTGCGAGATAAGAATCAGCGTGCCCGTATAGCTTTTCAGCCAGCGCTCCAGCCAGATTACCGCATCAAGGTCGAGGTGGTTTGTTGGCTCATCCAGCAGCAGTAAATCGGAGCGGCATACCAGCGCCTGAGCCAGGTTAAGCCGCATCCGCCAGCCACCGGAAAAGTCACTGACCGGCCGCATTAATTGCTCCTGGCTAAAGCCCAGACCGTGCAGCAGACTGGATGCGCGCGCATGTATACTCCACGCCTGAATGGCATCCAGTTTGCCATGCAGCAGCGCAATGGCGTTGCCATCATCGCGCGTATTCGCCCCGGCTAATTCAGATTCGAGCTGACGATATTCGCGGTCACCGTCGATAACATACTCCAGCGCGGGTTTACTCAGCGCGGGCGTCTCCTGGTTGACCCACGCCAGCGCCCAGTTGCGGGGAAAGGTCACACTGCCTGCATCGCTGCCAATTTCATCTTTGAGCAGTGACAGCAGGGTGGATTTACCGCAGCCATTTTTACCGACCAGGCCTACTTTCTGGCCTGGATTAATGGTCGCGGTTGCGTTGTCCAGCAGCACACTGGTGCCGCGTCGTATCTGTAGTGCGGAAAAGACAATCATAGGCGCCGTATCGTCAGAATATGGTAATTTATCGGCAACATAATTCAATAATGTTTAGTTGCGTTGAGCATGGTAGCGGAATTCCGCTGCGGTGACGACGCTTTGGAGGGTAAGGATGTCGCAGCCACCTAAAGTTTTGCTGCTTTATGCCCATCCGGAGTCACAGGATTCGATTGCTAATCGGGTTTTGCTGCAGTCGGCGATGGAACTTGAACATGTCACGGTGCATGACTTATATGCTCACTATCCGGATTTCTTTATCGATATCCACTATGAGCAGCAGCTATTGCGCGATCATGACATTGTGGTGTTTCAGCACCCGCTTTACACCTATAGCTGTCCGGCGCTGCTTAAAGAGTGGTTTGATCGCGTGCTGTCACGCGGTTTTGCCAGCGGTGTTGATGGCAATGCGCTGGAAGGAAAATACTGGCGCAGCGTGGTCACTACCGGTGAGCCAGAAACGGCGTATCACTATGATGGTCTTAACCGCTATCCAATGAGTGACATTATGCGCCCGTTTGAACTCACGGCGCAGATGTGTCGTATGCACTGGCTGGCACCAATGGTGATCCACTGGGCACGGCGGCAGACACCAGAGATTCTGCGTAATTTTGCCCGCGCATATGGCGACTGGCTGAAATCACCGCTGCCGCACGGAGGAATATAATGCAAGGCGAAACATTACTCACTGCGGGTGTTATCTATCTGGTTGCGGCGGTATTGATCGTGCCGATTGCTGCCCGACTTGGCATCGGTGCGGTACTGGGATATCTGCTGGCAGGTATAGCGATTGGCCCATGGGGACTGGGTTTTATCAGCGATGTGGAAGAGATCCTGCACTTCTCTGAGCTGGGTGTGGTGTTCCTGATGTTTATTATCGGACTGGAGCTTAATCCTGCCAAGCTCTGGTCACTGCGGCGTTCAATTTTTGGTGTGGGTGCGGCGCAGGTTATTTTTTCTGCGCTGGTGCTCGGTGTTCTGCTCTGGCTGAGCGACTTTAGCTGGCAGGCCGCAGTGATTGGCGGTATCGGCCTGGCGATGTCTTCTACGGCGATGGCGCTGCAGTTGATGCGCGATAAGGGCATGAATCGTAACGAATCGGGTCAGCTGGGCTTTTCAGTACTGCTGTTCCAGGATCTGGCTGTGATCCCGGCGCTGGCGCTGGTGCCGCTGCTGGCAGGTGGTGATAGCGGTCATATTGACTGGCTTAAAGTGGCAATGAAAGTCGTGGCGTTTGCCGGCATGCTGATTGGTGGCCGCTATCTGCTGCGGCCGATTCTGCGCTTTATTGCTGCTTCCGGGGTGCGTGAGGTCTTTACCGCCGCTTCACTGCTGCTGGTGCTGGGCTCGGCGCTGTTTATGGATGCGCTTGGCTTGTCGATGGCACTGGGCACGTTTATCGCGGGTATCCTGCTGGCAGAGAGTGAATACCGGCATGAGCTGGAAGTGGCTATTGAGCCGTTTAAAGGGCTACTGCTGGGACTATTCTTTATCTCGGTAGGCATGGCGCTGAATCTCGGTGTGCTCTACACGCATATCCTTGCCATTCTCACTGGCGTAGTGGTACTGGTCGCGGTGAAAACGCTGGTGCTCTACATTCTGTCGCGGATCTATGGCCTGCGTAGTTCGGAACGGCTGCAATTTGCAGGTGTACTGAGTCAGGGAGGAGAATTTGCCTTTGTGCTCTTCTCTGCTGCGTCATCGGCGCGGCTGTTTAGCGGCGATCAGCTACCGCTGCTGCTGGTTACCGTGACGCTGTCAATGATGACGACTCCCTTACTGATGCAGGGTGTGGACAGGATTCTGGCTCGCCGCTTTAACGATCAGGAGGAGAGTGATGAGAAACCCTATGTCGAAGATGATAAGCCGCAGGTCATTGTGGTGGGGTTTGGGCGTTTTGGTCAGGTTGTCGGGCGTCTGCTAATGGCCAACAACAAGCGTATTACGGTACTGGAGCGGGATATCTCCGCAGTCAGCCTGATGCGCAAATATGGTTACAAAGTGTACTACGGCGATGCTACTGAACTCGAACTGCTACGGGCAGCGGGTGCAGAGAATGCTCAATCTATTGTGATCACCTGTAGCGACCCGGAAGATGCCATGGCAATAGTGCAGCTTTGTCAGCATCACTTTCCGCAGCTGGAGATTCTGGCGCGGGCGCGCGGGCGTGTAGAGGCGCATGAACTGCTGCAGGCCGGGGTGACGTTATTCTCACGCGAAACCTTCTCCAGTGCGCTGGAGCTGGGGCGCAAGGCGCTGATTTCACTAGGAATGCATCCACATCAGGCGCAGCGCGCGCAGCAGCACTTCCGTCGTCTGGATATGCGCATGTTACGAGAGCTGATGCCGGGACATGATGACAGCGTGCAGGTTTCACGAGTACGCGAAGCGCGTCGCGAGCTGGAGGATATTTTCCAGCGTGAAATGCAGCATGAGAAGCGCCAGATCAACGGCTGGGATGATGAATAGGCCGCAGCGCATTCAGCCTGAGCGCTGCAATTTGTGCTGCAAAGGGTATACACTTACAGTATCCGTGAAGAGTGAGCGGGCAGGAAAAAATGCGTAAACGTTTTATTGCCGGTGCGGTATGTCCACAGTGTCAGGAAAAAGATACCCTGGCGATGTGGCGTGAAAACAGTGTGGATGTCGTGGAGTGCGTCAGGTGTGGGCACCAGATGCGTGAAGCGGACAAACAGGCGCGTGATAAAGTTCGCCCAAATGAACAGGTAATCGGCATTTTTCATCCTGAGTAACGAAGCGGCACAGCTTTTTTTGTGCTGAGACTTACAGAGGTATTGAATTCCGCTACAATCGGCGCCATTAACGTTGAATAGGCTGCATTAATGCAATGACAGACCTGTTTAGCTTTAAACCTTTCTGGTTGGTTATTGCACGCAAAAATAGACCAATGAGACGGGATCTTAAGTTCTCAACGGTTAGGAGATATCATGAAAGTAGCAAAAGACCTGGTGGTGAGCCTGGCGTATCAGGTACGTACCGAAGATGGTGTGTTGGTTGACGAGTCATCGGTGAGCGCACCGTTGGACTATCTGCACGGTCATGGTTCCCTGATTTCTGGTCTGGAAAAAGCGCTGGAAAATCATGAGGTCGGCGACAAATTTGATGTGCATATTCCGGCAAACGACGCTTACGGTCAGTATGATGACAATCTGGTACAGCGCGTGCCAAAAGATGTTTTCATGGGTGTGGATGAACTGCAGGTAGGTATGCGCTTCCTGGCAGAGACTGACCAGGGCCCGGTACCGGTTGAAATCACTGAAGTGGAAGATGAGCACGTTGTGGTTGATGGTAACCACATGCTGGCGGGTCAGAATCTGAACTTCAACGTTGAAGTTGTTGCGATCCGCGCTGCAACCGAAGAAGAGCTGGCGCACGGTCACGTACATGGCGCAGATGGCCATCATCACGACCACGATCATGGTCACGACCATGGCGACGGCTGCGGCTGCAACCACTAACTATTTATTACGATCAAAAGGCCACCTCCGGGTGGCCTTTTTTGTGGCTGTGACCCGTACAATCAGTAGTGTGGCGGAGGCGTCTCTTCTGATTGTGACGCCACCATAGAAGGTGCGGCAGCTTTAACTTTATCTACCAGCAAACGCACATGTTCGCGCAGTTTGCTCATCTCGAGCTCATGCTCTACCACGGTCTGATTAAGCTGTTCGATAGTGTGTTCCTGAAAAGCCAGCTTGCTCTCCAGCGCTTCAAGGCGCCGATCCCAGTCTGTCTGCTGCATAGTTACTTCTCCTGTCATCGTTGTGCGCATTGCTATGAACCGGCATGATTTTACGGTCTTTATCCTCAGAATCACCTGATATTTCTCTGATGAATACCTGTAACCATTGAAATCCCCCGCTACGCCTATATCTCTGATGAAACTTCCTGCAGAAACAGGGGTCGGACGTTAACCGGGTAATTACACTGCGGGAGTATCCGTTACTGTCGCGTAAAGTTATAGTGTGGGCCACCGCCCGCAATGATTCCCGAGGTTTGAAGCTTCGGTTTTGGAGAAAGGATGAAATCACTGTTTAAAGTCACATTGTTAGCTACCACCATGGCTGTGGCACTGAATGCACCACTGGCAATGGCAGCAGAAACCGCGGCAGTCCCAGCTGATGCGGCGCAGGCTGCACCACAGGCACCAAAAAATGCTGCCTTCAAAAATGAAGATCAGCAGTCTGCCTACGCGCTGGGTGCTTCACTGGGTCGCTACATGGACAACTCTCTGAAGGAACAAGAGAAACTGGGCATCAAACTGGATAAAGATCAGCTGATTGCTGGTGTTCAGGATGCATTTGGCGGTAAGAGCAAACTCTCCGATCAGGAGATTGAGCAGACTCTGCAGGCTTTTGAAGGCCGCGTGAAAGGGGCCGCTCAGGCGAAGATGGAAAAAGATGCGAAAGAGAATGCCGATAAAGGCAGCGCATTTGCTGAAAAATTTGCCAAAGAGAAAAATGTGAAGAAGACTGACTCAGGTCTGCTTTACCAGGTTGAGAAAGAGGGCAGTGGCGCTGTACCAAAAGATAGCGACACTGTGGTTGTAAACTACAAAGGTACGCTGGTTGACGGCACTGAGTTTGATAACTCATACACGCGTGGCGAGCCGCTCTCTTTCCGTCTTGATGGCGTGATCCCAGGCTGGACTGAAGGTCTGAAGCATGTGAAGAAAGGTGGAAAAATCAAGCTGGTTATCCCACCAAATCTGGCGTACGGCAAAAACGGCGTGCCTGGCATTCCGGCTAACTCAACGCTGGTATTTGATGTAGAGCTGCTGGATATCAAACCTGCACCTAAAGCGGATCAGAAAGCACAGGCTCCGGCCGCTGCTGAGAAAAAAGCACAGTAATTGCTTTACCGCTACCGCCGCCCGATGGGCGGCGGTTTCATAACGTTTTACCTGCTGTTTCAATTCTTGCTACGAACGTGCAAAGCTCTGGCTAAAACCAGCGACATTTGCCAGACTAACGCCTGCATAAATCATAAGATGAGTCTGCCCCAATGCTGTCGCGACAGGCTCCAGCCATGTAGGGTAATGTCTTCGATGTCTAATCCATTTAGTCCCGGTGAACTGACTGACTTCGATTTACTGGAGCAGCGTTCTTTTGAGCAAGCTGATTACGATATTCTTAAATCTTACGAAGCGGTTGTCGATGGCCTGGCAATGCTGATTGGTTCGCATTGTGAAATCGTGCTGCACTCGCTGGAAGATTTAAAATGTTCAGCTGTGCGTATCGCTAATGGTGAACATACAGGCCGTAAAGTGGGTTCGCCCATTACCGATCTGGCGCTGCGTATGTTGCATGATATGCATGGCGCTGCCAGCAATGTTTCCCGGGCCTACTTTACGCGTGCGAAAAGCGGCGTGCTGATGAAATCGGTCACCATTGCCATTCGCAATCGCCAGCAGCGCGTGATTGGCCTGCTCTGCATTAACATGAATCTGGATGTGCCTTTTTCACAGATTATGTCTACGTTTATGCCGCCGGAGATGCAGCAGGTCGACTCCAGCGTGAACTTTGCCAGCTCGGTAGAAGATCTGGTTATGCAGACGCTGGAGTTTACGATTGAAGAGGTCAGTGCCGATCGCAACGTTTCAAACAACGCCAAGAACCGGCAGATTGTGCTGAATCTTTATGAAAAAGGCATCTTCGATATTAAAGATGCGATAAACCAGGTAGCCGATCGGTTGAATATCTCCAAACACACGGTCTATCTCTATATCCGTCAGTTTAAAAACGGCGATTTTCAGGGGCAGGAGCGCTAATGCGTTATACCCTGCTGGTCACCGGACCAGCTTACGGCACCCAACATGCCACTACAGCTCTGCTATTTGCCCGTGCGCTAATCGCCGCAGGCCATGAGCTGGAGAGCGTATTCTTTTATCGCGAAGGTGTACTCAATGCCAGTGAGCTAAGTGCGCCCGCCAGCGATGAGATCGATCTGGTACGCGCCTGGCAACAGCTCCATATCGATCACCATGTGACGCTGAATGTCTGTGTGGCTGCGGCGTTGCGGCGCGGCATTGCCGACCAACAGGAAGCCATGCGTCTGCAGCTGGCTGCCAGCAACCTGCAGGCGGGATTTGAACTCAGTGGGCTGGGTGCGCTGGCAGAAGCGGCGCTCAGCTGCGACAGGCTGGTACAATTCTGATGAACCGGATTGCATTTCTGTTTACGCATGCGCCACACGGCAGCAGTGCAGGCCGCGAAGGGCTGGACGCGGTGCTGGCCACCGGCGCGCTAAGCGAAGATATCGGACTGTTTTTTATCGGCGACGGCGTGCTACAGCTAACCCGGCAACAGCAGCCTGAGAAAATTTTAGGGCGCAACTATATTGCTACCTTTGGATTGCTGGCGCTGTATGACATTGAGCAGTGCTATATCTGTCAGACGTCACTGCAAACGCGCGGCGTAAACCTGAGTGCAGAGCGGGTACTACAGGCTGAAGTGCTGGAGAGTGATGCGCTGCGTCAGAAGCTCGCCACGTTTGACCGTATTATCTGTTTTTGAGAGATCGTTATGCTCTATACGCTTATGCACTCACCCTGGCAGTGCGATATTGAAAGCCTGCTGCTGCTGCTGCAACCCGGGGATGACCTGCTGCTGTTACAGGATGGCGTCACTGCCGCACTGCAGGGCAGCACTATGCTGACGCGGCTCAGTGCGGCTGCGGCCACATTATGGGTGCTGGAAGATGATGTTATTGCTCGTGGGTTGTCTGCTCAAATTTCAACCAAAATCGGCCAGCTGGACTATACTGGGTTCGTTGCGCTGACGACAAAGCATCAACAGCAAGTGGCCTGGTAAAACGTGAAAACCTGGTTATTTCTTGACACCCTATTGGCTCAGCCCTAAAATTCTGCCTCCTCGTAGAAATGCGAGGTGATTTATTACGTGTTTACGAAGCAAAAGCTAAATCCAGGAGCTATTTAATGGCAACAGTTAACCAGCTGGTTCGCAAACCACGCGTTCGTCAGGTTGCTAAAAGCAACGTGCCAGCGCTGGAAGCTTGCCCGCAAAAACGTGGTGTTTGTACTCGTGTTTACACCACCACCCCGAAAAAACCAAACTCAGCACTGCGTAAAGTTTGCCGTGTGCGTTTGACCAACGGTTTTGAAGTTACCTCCTATATCGGTGGTGAAGGTCATAACCTGCAGGAGCACTCCGTGATCCTGATCCGTGGCGGTCGTGTTAAAGACCTGCCAGGTGTGCGTTACCACACCGTTCGTGGCGCGCTGGACTGCTCAGGTGTTAAAGACCGTAAGCAGGCTCGCTCCAAGTATGGCGTGAAGAAGCCAAAGGCTTAATGGTTCTCCGTTAAGTAAGGCCAAACGTTTTAACTTAAATGTCAAACTAAACTCGTAGAGTTTTGGACAATCCTGAATTAACAACGGAGTATTTCCATGCCAC
>CAJYKU010000029.1 GCA_913775175.1 uncultured Pantoea sp. | reverse complement strand
TTTCAGCGTTTTTTCTCTGCGGAAGTTCTCAGCGAATCTTCCTGTCAACGCCGCACTCCGTAAGCCGTTGTGCCGTGTCGATGGAGGCGCATTATAGGGAGTTCTTTCGGGCTGACAAGCGCTAATTTCAGGAAAAATGATTGTTTGCTGCATTCCCCAGCAAAAGGGCGCTTTATACGCTGTTACACACAAGGTTATCCACAAAGCCTGCCAGGATAAATTTAAACGAGCATCGCGCAAACGTTTTCGCTACAATGCCCCGCGACGTCAGGGATGCCCCTTTTGGGGCGTTACATGAGGCAAATGGTGTTTCTTCTATAAAAGAAGTAACTATTCAGCCTGATGTAACGCTCTTATTTATGCGAAACAAAGCCAAGGGATAAAACCATCATGCAACAACGTCGTCCTGTTCGCCGCGCTCTGCTTAGTGTCTCAGACAAAGCCGGTATCCTTGAATTTGCTCAGGCTCTCTCCCAGCGAGGCGTCGAGCTGCTCTCTACAGGTGGCACTGCACGTTTGCTGTCAGATGCCGGCCTGCCCGTCATTGAAGTATCTGACTACACCGGTTTTCCGGAAATGATGGATGGACGTGTCAAAACGCTGCACCCTAAAGTGCATGGCGGTATCCTTGGTCGTCGTGGTACCGATGACACGGTAATGACACAACACGCCATCAATCCTATCGATATGGTTGTTGTTAACCTTTATCCCTTTGCACAGACGGTAGCAAAACCTGACTGCTCGCTGGATGATGCGGTCGAGAATATTGATATCGGTGGGCCCACCATGGTGCGTTCAGCGGCCAAGAACCATAAAGATGTGGCGATTGTAGTAAAGAGCAGTGACTACAACGCTATCATTGCTGAGCTGGATGCCAATGAGAATTCGCTGACGCTGGACACGCGCTTTAATCTGGCAATCAAAGCTTTTGAACACACTGCTGCTTACGACAGCATGATCGCTAACTACTTTGGTACGCTGGTACCCGCCTATCACGGTGGCACAAGCGCACCAGCCGGACGTTTCCCCCGCACCCTGAATCTTAACTTTATTAAGAAGCAGGATATGCGCTATGGCGAGAACAGCCATCAGGATGCCGCTTTCTATATAGAAGAGCAGATTGCTGAAGCCTCTGTGGCTACCGCACAGCAGCTGCAGGGGAAAGCACTCTCCTATAACAACATTGCAGATACCGATGCCGCACTGGAGTGTGTAAAAACCTTTGATGAACCAGCCTGTGTCATCGTTAAGCACGCCAATCCATGTGGCGTGGCAGTAGGTGCATCTATCCTTGCTGCCTACGAGCGTGCATATCAAACCGATCCAACCTCTGCTTTCGGTGGCATTATTGCATTCAACCGCGAGCTGGATGAGGTTACAGCGCAGGCGATTATCAGCCGCCAGTTTGTTGAAGTTATTATTGCTCCCTCTGTAAGTGAAGCGGCACTGAAAGTGACAGCTGCAAAACAAAATGTGCGTGTGCTGGTCTGCGGCCAGTGGCAGCAGCCGCTGCCTGCCCTGGATTTCAAACGCGTAAACGGTGGTCTGCTGGTGCAGGATCGCGATTTAGGCATGGTCAGCGCCGCCGATCTGCGTGTGGTAACACAACGTCAGCCTTCAGAGCAGGAGCTGCGTGATGCGCTGTTCTGCTGGAAAGTGGCTAAGTTTGTTAAATCCAACGCTATTGTTTATGCCCGCGACGGTATGACAATCGGGATCGGTGCCGGTCAGATGAGCCGCGTCTATTCCGCGAAGATCGCTGGAATTAAAGCGGGTGACGAAGGTCTGGAGGTGAAAGGTTCAGCAATGGCCTCTGACGCCTTCTTCCCATTCCGTGACGGTATTGATGCAGCAGCAGCGGCTGGTGTGACCTGTGTTATTCAGCCTGGTGGTTCAATCCGCGATGAAGAGGTGATCGCCGCGGCCGATGAACAGGGTATTGCCATGATCTTTACCAACATGCGTCATTTCCGTCATTAATCGCTGGAGTAGCAGAATGAAAATTTTAGTAATTGGCAATGGCGGACGTGAACATGCGCTGGCCTGGAAAGCCGCCCAGTCACCACTGGCTGAAACCGTGTTTGTTGCACCGGGTAACGCAGGTACAGCGCTGGAACCAGCACTGCAAAATGTTGCCATTAGTGCCACTGATATCCCTGCTCTGCTGGCGTTTGCCCTTGAGGAGAAGATCGATCTGACGATTGTCGGGCCGGAAGCGCCACTGGTCATCGGCGTAACAGATGCTTTCCGGGCTGCCGGACTAAAGATTTTTGGCCCAACTCAGGCTGCCGCGCAACTGGAAGGCTCGAAAGCTTTTACCAAAGATTTTCTGGCTCGCCAGCAAATTCCAACTGCAGAGTATCAGAACTTCACTGAGGTTGAGCCAGCGCTGGCTTATCTGCATGAGAAAGGCGCGCCTATTGTTATCAAAGCCGACGGTCTGGCTGCCGGTAAAGGTGTTATCGTGGCAATGACGCTGGCAGAAGCAGAAGCTGCGGTAAAAGATATGCTGGCAGGTAATGCGTTTGGTGATGCGGGCCATCGTATCGTTATCGAAGAGTTTCTCGATGGTGAAGAGGCGAGCTTTATCGTTATGGTTGATGGTGATCATGTGCTGCCAATGGCAACCAGCCAGGATCACAAACGCGCCGGCGACGGAGATACTGGCCCGAACACTGGTGGTATGGGTGCTTACTCACCTGCCCCGGTAGTGACCGATGAGATCCACCAGCGCGTGATGGATCAGATCATCTGGCCTACGGTTAATGGTATGAAAGCGGAAGGCAATACCTACACCGGTTTTCTGTATGCCGGTCTGATGATCGACAAAGCCGGGCAGCCAAAGGTCATTGAATTTAACTGCCGGTTTGGCGATCCGGAAACTCAGCCGATTATGCTGCGAATGAAATCCGATCTGGTTGCTCTCTGTCTGGCGGCCACAGAAGGCAAGCTGGATACACAAACATCCGAGTGGGACGCGCGCCCGGCTTTGGGTGTGGTACTGGCTGCAGGCGGCTATCCGGGTAGCTATAAGCAGGGCGATCAGATTCATGGCTTACCACTGGAAGAGCTACCTGACGGTAAAATTTTCCATGCCGGCACCACCCTAAAAGATGAGCAGGTTGTTACCAGTGGTGGACGCGTATTGTGCGTTACTGCACTGGGCGAGGATGTCGCTGCCGCACAGCGCCACGCTTATGCGCTGGCTCGCTCCATTTCATGGGATGGCTGCTTCTGCCGCCGGGATATCGGCTACCGCGCCATTAATCGCGGATAACAGACAAGAGGGGCATAATTTTATGCCCCTTTCTTTTAGCTGCTCAACTCACTTTCTGTGGGCTGCCAGCTGCACTCATCTTCTGCCGTCATCCGCAATAGCTGGATGCCTGCCGGAGCTTCAAGCCATGACACCATCAATGGCTGCGGGGTTTCAGCCTGCTGCCGCGCCAGCTGTGCCAGCGTGGTGCTATCAAAGGCCACCTCAAGCGGCTGGCCAGCACAGTTGCGCACCCGGGAACCTCCCTGCCAGTGCCCCTGCTGCAGTAATACCCGCCCACTTAGTAAGGCGTTACTTTGTGTCAGCATACGCTGTGCATCAAAACGGTAAAGCGCCACTGTGTCCGCGCTTACAGCTTCCCGCCGTCCTGCCAGCTGACGCTGCATAAAGTTCAGGTTGTCCTGATGATCGAAACGCAGAGTAACGTCATCCGGCTGTTCGCCTGTAACGCGACGCTCTACGCTCAGCAGTCTCTCTTTCTGCCAGATATAGTCTGTGGTTTCACGGGTAGATGTGCTGAAGGGAGTATAAACGGTACGCAGATGGATAATGTCGTGGTCACTGTTTTTGCGCCAGATGCGCACCGCACCACGATCAGCCAGATAACCGCTGGCAGTGAAAGCCGGAAGATCAGGCGTTGCACTGCAGCCGGCAAGAAGCGCTGAGCAGAGCAGGATACGAATACGCCAGGTGAACGAATTCAGCATAGCAGGCTCCGGATAACAAAAAGGGGCGAAATCGCCCCTCTTCTAAAGCTATACCGCAATGCGGAAAACTTACTTAACTGCGTCTTTCAGTGCTTTACCTGAGACGAAAGCTGGTACGTTAGCTGCAGCGATTTTGATCTCATTGCCAGTCTGTGGGTTACGACCGGTACGCTCTGCACGATGGTTTACTTTGAAAGTACCGAAACCAACCAGCTGTACAGCATCACCTTCTTTCAGAGACTCAGTGATCGCAGCCAGGGTAGATTCCAGCGCAGCTTTAGCCTGGGTTTTAGACAGGTCCGCTTTTTCTGCGATCACATCAATCAGTTGAGTCTTGTTCATAAGTTATCCTTAAAGTGTATTTATCGCTTGCTAAGCAACGAGTGCGAGGGAAAAGCCATATTCTGGCACTCTTCAGCCTGCACGCACCGATAGCCACAATTTTCAGCCCCCCAAATGTAGACCAGACAGGGGGCTAATGTGAAGCCTCCAGGCGCGGTAATTCGGGCCTGGAGTCACGTTTTCCCGTCTTACTGCTGAAAATTTATACCAATGTTACTGATTCCGGCTTCACGCAGGTCAGAACGCAGCCCTTTGATTAGCTCCAGGTCGCGCTCTTCGCACTCTGCAAGCAGGCGAAAAATCTCCCACTGCATATCCCATTCATCAATAACCGCCTGATTTTCGCGCAGCTCTTCATCGCTCATTTCGCGACCCGCCTGTGTCATCTCCAGGATAGCGACCGTAGTAATAGATGTACGACTGACTTCAATCGCGTGTTCCAGTGTTTCACCACTCAGCATCGCATGCAGCACTTCACTTAGCGCTACACAGGCATCAATTGCCGGATGAACACCGTAGATATCAAAATCGTCGCCGACCGGGATCGCCTCTTCCAGCTTCTCCAGCTGACTGTCGAAATTGATCTTCGCATCCTTCACGGTCAGGCTCTCCCAGACCAGATCAAGAATACGGCGATAGAGCTGCGGATCGGCAAATCCGGTCTGTTCACAGAACGCCCGGTAATTGGGATACATACGCTCACATAAACAGGCCATGAAGGTCATATGCTGCCAGCTTTCCAGCTTTGCCAGACGCAAGTGCACAGGGTTCTGTAACATCAAACTTACTCTCAATAAATTAGCTGGCGGCAGTGTACCGCAAAAGGCGCAGACAAACAGCGTTAGCGCGCATTTTGCCACGTTACAAATGCCGGACGTTGAGATGCAACCGCATCTGCCCAGCGCGTTGGCTCCGGTAAACGGTAGCCGCATATACAGGCTTCCACCCAGTGCAGCGCGCTGTTCAGGCTAACCCGATGCCCGGTAGAGATAAACAGCGGATTGCAACGCGCTTTGCTGCGTAGCACCCAGGCAAGCTGCTCGTCATTATCGGTCAGTGGCTGACAACTGCCGGGGGTTGCGTCTGGATGCTCAAAATAGCCGCAGAGCCGCTTCTTGGCGACACCAATAGTGGGAATATCCAGTATTAGCCCAAGGTGTGCTGCCACACCAAGCCGCCGCGGATGGGCGATACCATGCCCATCCACAAACAGCAGGTCAGGACGTTGTACCAGCTGCTGCCATGCAGCCTGCAGCGCCGGAACTTCACGGAAAGAGAGAAATCCAGGTATGTAGGGCATGGTAGTGGGAATGCGTGCCACACGGTATTCCACCAGCGCTAATGAGGGATAGTCAAGCACCGCGATGGCAGCACGCGTGACTTCGCCACCCTGCTCAAATCCCACATCGGCACCCGCGACAAACCGTGGCGGCAGAACGTCAAAATCGTCCTGCCGCACTACGTTAGCAGCGAGCCTGAGCTGTTCCTGACGTAATGCGGCTAAATCCATGTTTATCCCTGATGGTATTGACGTGAGAGACGATGTACCGCCTCGACAAATACTCCGGCATGTTCCGGCGGCACATCCTGATGGATACCGTGCCCCAGATTAAACACATGTCCCTCTCCCTGCCCAAATCCAGCCAGAATAGAGGCAACTTCCTCTTCAATACGTTCAGGCGCAGCATAGAGCATCGAGGGATCCATATTACCCTGCAGAGCCACCTTGTGCCCTACCCGGCGTCGCGCTTCAGCCATATCCATAGTCCAGTCCAGCCCCAGCGCATCACAGCCAGTGGCCGCCATCGCTTCCAGCCACTGACCACCGCCTTTAGTGAACAGCGTCACCGGCACACGACGATTATCGTTTTCGCGCAGCAGGCCATCGACAATTTTATGCATGTAGTGCAGGGAAAAATCGCGATAGTCACGGCCGGTCAGCACGCCACCCCAGGTGTCGAAAATCATTACCGACTGTGCGCCAGCTTTGATCTGTGCATTCAGATAGAGGATCACGCTATCCGCGAGTTTATCCAGCAGCATATGCAGCGTCTGTGGCTCGGCATACATCATTTTTTTTATTTTCGTAAACGCTTTGCTGCTGCCGCCTTCGACCATATAGGTCGCCAGCGTCCATGGGCTGCCTGAGAAACCGATTAGCGGTACTGCGCCCTGCAGATTGCGGCGAATAGTGCGCACTGCATTCATCACATATCCCAGCTCCTGCTCGGGATCGGGCACAGGGAGTTTATCCACGTCAGCACGACAGGTAATGGGATGAGAAAAACGCGGGCCTTCGCCGGTTTCAAAATAGAGCCCGAGTCCCATTGCATCCGGAATGGTAAGAATGTCGCTGAAGAGAATGGCCGCATCCAGCTCATAACGGCGCAGCGGCTGCAGCGTAACTTCACACGCCAGTTCAGCATTTTTACACAGTGACATAAAATCACCGGCTTCAGCACGCGTGGCTTTGTACTCAGGTAAATAGCGTCCTGCCTGACGCATCATCCAGACAGGGGTAATATCTACTGGCTGGCGCAATAGCGCGCGCAGATAACGATCGTTCTTCAGTTCACTCATAATGGGCTCTCTCATGCTAAGGGCGTCAGTGTAGCATTTTCAGTCCACACTGGCGCGGCACAGCGCCACGGTATCTTCAATCAGTCGCCGTGCAACTGTGCCGGGTGGTGGCAGCAGAGGCAGTGCATCAAAACGATACCAGCCCGCATCCAGTAACTCTTTGCCATCATGCTGCAGATCACCGCCATCATAGTCCGCCATAAACGCAATCATCAGCGAATGCGGAAATGGCCAGGGCTGCGAGGTCACATAGCGCACATTTTTTATCCGCACATTGCTCTCTTCCATGACCTCACGCGCTACCGCCTGTTCCAGTGTCTCGCCAACCTCAACAAATCCTGCCAGCACGGTATAGATGCTGTTGCGATGGCGGGCATGATTTGCCAGCAGAATCTCGTCGCCCCGACGAATGGCCACAATGATGCAGGGCGCGATTTGCGGATAATAGCGTTCGCGGCAGTGCGTACAGAGGCAGGCAAACTCGCGTGGGCTGATACGCATCTCATGCCCACAATAGCCGCACCAGCGATGCGACCGATAAAACTCAGCCAGCTGTACACCACGCCCGGCAAGTTGAAACAGTCCCGCATCCTGATCGATAACCTGCCGAACCGATCCCATCCCCTCCGGCCGGGAGCTCTGTATCAGCCAGACATTGTCGCCATGCCACTCGCCAATCAGTATGCCGTGATGTCCTGCGAGGTCAAAATCAGCCGCTACGCCATGCGGTAATTCTCCCTGTGGCAACCAAAGTTTCTGTTCTGAGCTGACAATCCACCAGCCAGAGTCTACGCTTGAGATCTCACGTTGCATCTTTTCGTTGTCCTTAGCGTCATATGGCACGCTACAAGTCTGATGTTAAGTGTAATGAACAACTATAACTCACCGGGAGCCTTATATGCTTACCCAGTTAGATAACCTGACCAGGCGTGTCGGTGGCAGTAATCAGTTAGTCGATGCCTGGCTGAACGCACGTCGGCATCTGCTTGTTTCTTATTATGAATTAATTGGCATCAAGCCAGCCAGGGGAACGTTAACTGCGCTGAATGAGCAGGCACTGGATAACTTCTGCCATACACTGGTGGACTATCTGTCGACTGGTCACTTCGGTATGTATGAGCGGATTATCAAAGATCTGCAGGGTGACAGCCCGCTGGTCGCTGCAGCCCATCTCTACCCGGCGCTGGAGAGTAATACCGAGCGGATGATGCAGCTGTATGACAGCCATCTGCAGCAGGCGATCACTGATGACAACTGCGTCGATTTTCAGCAAGCGCTCTCTGAAGTGGGCGAAACGCTGGCTTCGCGCTTTTCGCTGGAAGATAAGCTTATTCAGATGGCCTGGGATAATAAGCTGGTCAGCCCCCCTGTCGCCAATGACAGTTCAATTGCCCGTCCGGCCTGATTGTAAAATTCTTGTTATTCTGCAGAAGCCCCCTTATGCTGAAGGGGCTTTTTTGCCTCTTCAGAAAGATGAAGAGTCAGGTTTTGCGGTTCAAGCGTAGCGTCTGCAGCGGGTTTGCATCTGGTCAGCGTAGTGTAACCAGCGCGTACAGCGAATACGCGACAGTCACTTACTGCCCGGATGCCAACTGGTAAGCAGCAGCGTAAACCACAAAACACAACCTTGTCGGAGTGCCCCCCGGGGCTGAGACCGTTAATTCGGGATCCGCGGAACCTGATCAGGTTAGAACCTGCGAAGGGAACAAGAGTAGCTATTGTCAGCGCTATATCGGACTCTGTCCGCTAATGTCGCTGTTACTCCTTCCGGACTCCGGACAAGCAACTTCCACTGAATTCAGGAATTTTGCTATGTCTGCTGCTAAACCTTCTCGTCGTGAACAGCGCGCGCAAGCGCAGGAATTTATCAACTCACTGCAGGGTACCGCCTTTCCGAGCACAAAACGTATCTGGATCACCGGCAGTCGCGCCGATATCCGTGTGCCGATGCGTGAAATTCAGCTCAGCCCGACCCAGACTGGCGGCACCAGGGCAGAACCACAGTATGAAGCCAATGAGCCGGTACCAGTCTATGATACCGCTGGCGCGTATGGCGATCCGGACGCCACTATTGACGTGCATCAGGGACTGGCAAAGCTGCGCGCAGCATGGATTGCGGAGCGTGATGACAGTGAACCCGTTATGCAACGCAGCTCCTCCTACACCCAGCAGCGCCTGGCTGACGAAGGATTGGATCATCTGCGTTTTGAGTCGCTGCCACAGCCGCGTCGTGCTAAATCCGGGCAGTGCGTAACGCAGCTGCACTATGCGCGCCGCGGCGTAATTACTCCGGAGATGGAGTTTATTGCTATCCGCGAGAATATGGGCCGTGAACGCATTCGCAGCGAGGTATTGCTACAGCAGCATCCGGGCGAGAGCTTTGGCGCCCATCTGCCGGCAAATATCACTGCAGAATTTGTCCGTGATGAAGTAGCCAGCGGACGGGCAATTATCCCCTCAAATATCAACCATCCGGAATCAGAGCCGATGATTATCGGCCGCAATTTTCTGGTAAAAGTTAACGCCAACATTGGTAACTCTGCGGTCAGCTCCTCGATTGAAGAAGAAGTTGAAAAGCTGGTCTGGTCCACGCGCTGGGGAGCCGATACAGTGATGGATCTCTCAACCGGACGCTATATTCATGAAACGCGTGAATGGATCCTGCGTAACAGTCCGGTACCGATTGGCACCGTGCCAATCTATCAGGCGCTGGAGAAAGTCAACGGCATTGCTGAAGATCTTAACTGGGCAATCTTTCGCGACACGCTGCTGGAGCAGGCAGAACAGGGAGTTGACTACTTCACCATTCATGCCGGTGTGCTGCTGCGCTATGTTCCGATGACGGCTAAACGTCTGACCGGCATTGTATCGCGCGGCGGCTCTATTATGGCGAAATGGTGTTTATCACATCATCAGGAGAGCTTTCTTTATCAGCACTTTCGCGATATCTGCGAAATCTGTGCCGCTTATGATGTCGCCCTGTCGCTGGGCGATGGCCTGCGTCCCGGCTCTATTCAGGATGCCAACGATGAAGCGCAGTTTGCTGAGCTAAGAACGCTGGGCGAACTGACAAAAATCGCGTGGGAGTATGATGTGCAGGTCATGATTGAAGGACCAGGCCACATTCCGATGCAGATGATCCGGCGCAACATGACCGAGCAGCTTGAGCATTGCCATGAAGCGCCCTTCTATACTCTTGGCCCGCTGACTACTGATATTGCACCTGGTTATGACCATTTTACCTCAGGGATTGGTGCAGCGATGATTGGCTGGTTTGGCTGTGCAATGCTCTGTTATGTTACGCCCAAAGAGCATCTTGGACTGCCCAACAAAGAGGATGTTAAGCAGGGATTAATTACCTATAAAATTGCTGCTCATGCCGCTGATCTGGCCAAAGGTCATCCTGGTGCACAGATCCGTGATAACGCTATGTCTAAGGCGCGCTTTGAATTTCGCTGGGAGGATCAGTTTAACCTGGCACTCGATCCACATACTGCGCGTGCCTATCACGATGAAACGTTGCCACAGGAGTCAGGAAAAGTGGCTCACTTCTGCTCAATGTGTGGCCCGAAATTCTGCTCGATGAAAATAACTCAGGAAGTCCGCGAGTTTGCCGCACGTCAGCAGGCTGAAGCGCAGCCGGTAGAGGTGGGTATGGCGCAGATGTCAGACGCATTTCGTCGCCATGGCAGCGAGCTCTATCATGCAGCTGATACGCTGAGTAAGGAGAAGCTATGATGCCAGCTTTTCCTGCTACCGCCGCACAGCTGGGATTGTATCCGGTTGTCGACAGCCTCTGCTGGATAGAACGGCTGCTGGATGCCGGCGTGCGCACTATTCAGTTACGTATTAAAGCGCTGCCAGAACAGGAGGCGGAGGAGATCGTGCGCGAGGCAATTGCACTCGGCAGACGCTACCAGGCCCGGCTGTTTATCAATGATTACTGGCGTCTTGCTATTAAACATCAGGCATATGGTGTACACCTCGGCCAGGAGGATCTGGTAACAGCCGATCTGCCAGCCATTCAGCAGGCAGGCCTGCGTCTGGGCATTTCAACGCATGATGATGCTGAGCGGGAGCGTGCTGTCGCGCTGCGTCCATCCTATATTGCGCTGGGGCATATCTTTCCTACTCAGACCAAGCAGATGCCCTCGCTACCTCAGGGCGTGGCGCAATTGCAACAGCATCTGACCCGGCTACAGGGCATTCCGGCGGTGGCCATTGGCGGTATTTCGCTGGCGCGTGTTCCGGAAGTAGTGGCAACCGGCGTCGGCAGCGTTGCCGTCGTCAGTGCCATTACCCAGGCTGAAGACTGGCGCGCCGCAACTGCAGAGCTGCTGCGGCTGGTGGGATATGGAACACCGCCTGAAGATGCGTAGTCAGAGGGTGTAAATCGCATCGAAATGATGTGAGACGGCGCGCAGAGCCAGTCAGACACGCTGGCCGGCGCGCCGGGAAACGTTACTGTACATCTGCCTGCCGGGGGTTTTAGCAGGCCAGGGCTGGTTCATCACTCCCGCTTTCCGGCCCTGCCTTTCCGGGTTCATCTGTATGGAGATGTGGCGCTGGCTGCTTATCGCCGCTGCATATCTGCATAGCCCGCTCTACTGCCTGACCGAGCTGTGCTATCGCCTGCTCGGTCTGCTCGTTAAGCGGCAGGGCATAATTGAGTCGCAGGCAGTTGCGATATTTACCGGTGGCGGAAAACAGCGAGCCTGCGGCTACCTGCAGGCTCGCCTCACGCAACTCGGCATTGAGTCGCACCGCATCAAAGACTTCAGGCAGTTCAATCCACATCAAAAAGCCACCCTGCGGACGCGACATACAGATACCACAGGGAAAATAGTGGCGCACCCAGCAGCTAAATGTTTCGTAGTTGCGCTGGTATATCTGCCGCATACGGCGCAGATGCGGCAGATAGTAGCCCTGACGGATAAACTCTGCCACCGCATACTGCGGCAGCGTAGCGGTTGAACCGGTGCCGATATACTTCATATGCAGAACCCGATCATGGTAGCGGCCAGGCGCTACCCACCCTATCCGCAATCCCGGTGCCAGGGTTTTTGAAAACGAGCTGCAAAGCAGAACGCGACCATCAATATCAAGTGATTTGATGGTTATCGGGCGCGGATAGTCCCATGTCAGCTCGCCATATACATCATCTTCAATAATGGCTGCATCCACCCGCTGTGCCAGCGCCAGCAGCGCCCGCTTGCGTGCTTCCGGCATAATAAAACCCAGCGGATTATTACAATTTGGTGTCACTATCACCGCTTTGATCGGCCACTGCTCAAATGCCAGTTCCAGCGCCTCAAGGCTGATGCCGGTAACTGAGTCAGTAGGGATCTCTATTGCTCTGATGCCAAGCCCACGCAGAGTCTGCATGGTACCGTGAAAAGCGGGCGACTCCACGGCGATAATATCTCCCGGTTCGCAGATAGCCCGAATCGATACCGATAGGGCTTCATGGCATCCGGTGGTGATCACTATATCATCCGCCACCAGCTGACAGCCGCTATCGATGGCCAGCCTGGCCACCTGCTCCCGTAACGTTCTTACACCCGGCATATCGCCATAATTCAGCAGTTCAGTATGCTGTTTCTGTGCCAGCCGGCTCATGATTTTCCACAACGGCTTTAGCGTCGGCTGAGTGAGATTAGGTATACCGCTGCCGAGCTGCAGCACGTCATCATTGCCGCGGCTGCTCAGCAGTTCCAGCACCGAGTCCCACTGTGTGATCTCTACCGGGCGCTGTACCGGGCGCGTCAGCGCAGGTACTGGCGGCGTGGCTTTCCGCACCGCAACAAAGTAGCCAGAGCGCGGCTGCGGCACAATCATCTGCTTCTCTTCCAGCAGATGATATGCCTGCTGCACAGTGCTGATACTGACACCATGCTCAATACTCAGGGTACGAACCGAAGGCAGACGTTCTCCGCTACGGTAAAGCCCCTGCTCAATGCGGTCAGAAAGCAGGCAGGCCAGATGCTGATAACGTGTCATTGTATGCTCTTTCAGGTGTGAGACTGGAAAAAACCAGTACAGATAGCATGCTTTTTTACCATTCAGAACCAGCTGTCAGCAATCTGTATGGGAAATAAAATCGGATTTTGAATCTGTATGTTTCTGGCGTAAAAACAGACAATAAACTGAGACCCCCGTTAAGGAGCAGAAGAATGGAATTTGATCAGAACCGTGCTGCAAAGCCTTTTAGCGTAACCCTGCCGGATATGATACGCGCAATACTACGCGCTCTGAAGCGGTGGCAGTCAAAACGCGCCACGCGCCAGATACTGGCACAGCTCAGTGATCATCAGCTGCGCGATATCGGGCTTACACGCCATGAAGCGAACCGCAAATAGCATGCGCCAGATAAAAAAAAACCCTGCCGAAGCAGGGTTTTTATTATCAGAGCAGCAGACGATTACTCGTCGTTGTTACCACCAAGGCCTGCATTCAGCAGTTCAGCCAGGCTCGCAGAGGCTTCATCCGCAGTAACCTGCGGCGCTACCGGTGCTTCACCCGCCTGACGGCGACGCATACGATCCTGATGGTACGCATAACCGGTACCTGCCGGGATCAGACGACCCACGATAACGTTCTCTTTCAGGCCACGCAGTTCATCACGCTTGCCTGCTACTGCGGCTTCGGTCAGGACACGTGTTGTCTCCTGGAACGAGGCTGCAGAGATAAACGACTCAGTTGCCAGAGACGCTTTGGTGATACCCAGCAGATCGCGCATATAGGTTGCGCCGATTTTGCCGTTACCTTCCAGATCGCGGTTAGAGATCTTGATGCGAGAGACTTCTGCCTGCTCGCCTTCCAGGAACTCCGAGCTACCCGCATTCATGATGGTCGCTTTACGCAGCATCTGACGCACGATGACTTCGATATGCTTATCGTTAATCTTAACGCCCTGCAGACGATAAACTTCCTGCACTTCGTTAGTGATATAACGCGTTACCGCATGGACGCCACGCAGACGCAGGATGTCATGTGGTGATTCCGGGCCGTCAGATACGACGTCACCACGTTCCACACGCTCACCTTCGAATACGTTAAGCTGACGCCACTTCGGAATCATCTCTTCGTATGGATCGCTGCCATCAACCGGGGTGATAACCAGACGACGCTTGCCTTTGGTCTCTTTACCGAAGGAGATAATACCGCTGATCTCCGCCAGGATTGCTGGCTCTTTGGGACGACGCGCTTCGAACAGATCCGCAACGCGTGGCAGACCACCGGTGATGTCCTTGGTGCCGCCAGATTCCTGCGGAACACGCGCCAGGGTATCACCCGAGCTGATCTTCACGCCATCTTCCAGCTGTACAATTGCTTTACCAGGCAGGAAGTACTGAGCTGGCATATCAGTGCCAGGGATCAGAACATCGTTGCCGTTGGCATCAACAATTTTCAGTGCCGGACGCAGATCTTTACCACCTGAGGTACGCTCTGCAGAGTCCAGAACCACCAGCGATGAGAGACCCGTCAGATCGTCGGTCTGACGGGTAATCGTCTGACCATCAATCATATCGGTAAAGCGGATGAAACCACCCACTTCGGTGATTACCGGCATGGTATGCGGATCCCAGTTTGCAACGGTTTCGCCTGCTGCAACCTGCTCGCCATCACCTTTAGCCATCACCGCACCATAAGGCACTTTATAGCTCTCTTTGGTACGACCGAACTCGTCGATCATCTTCAGCTCAACGTTACGCGAAACGATAACCAGCTTCCCGGAGGAGTTAGTTACTGACTTGGCGTTGGTCAGCTTGATAGTACCTTTGTTCTTCACCTGGATGCTGGATTCAGCAGCCGCACGCGAAGCCGCACCACCGATGTGGAACGTACGCATCGTCAGCTGTGTACCTGGCTCACCGATAGACTGTGCTGCGATAACACCGATGGCCTCACCTTTGTTGATGATGTGACCACGTGCCAGATCGCGACCGTAGCAGTGTGCACACACACCGAAGTCGGTTTCACAGCTTACGACTGAACGCACTTTGATCGCGTCAACCGAGTTCTCTTCAACCACATCACACCAGTGCTCATCGATCAGCGTGTTACGCGGGATCAGGATGTCAGCAGTGCCTGGCTTCAGTACATCTTCAGCAGTGACACGACCCAGTACACGCTCACGCAGCGGCTCTTTAACGTCGCCACCTTCGATGACTGGTGTCATCATGATGCCTTCGAATGTGCCACAGTCATCTTCGGTCACAACCAGATCCTGCGCCACGTCAACCAGACGACGGGTCAGATAACCGGAGTTCGCCGTTTTCAGTGCGGTATCCGCCAGACCTTTACGTGCACCGTGCGTCGAGATGAAGTACTGCAGTACGTTCAGACCTTCACGGAAGTTCGCCGTGATTGGCGTCTCGATGATTGAGCCATCTGGCTTCGCCATCAGACCACGCATACCTGCCAGCTGACGAATCTGTGCTGCGGAACCACGCGCACCGGAGTCGGCCATCATATAGATGCTGTTGAAAGAAACCTGCTGCTCTTCTTCGCCGTTACGGTTGATAACGGTTTCGGTCTGCAGGTTATCCATCATCGCCTTCGAAACACGTTCGTTGGCAGCTGCCCAGATATCGATAACTTTGTTGTAACGCTCGCCGGCGGTAACCAGACCAGACTGGAACTGCTCCTGGATCTCAGCAACTTCCGCTTCCGCTTCCGCGATGATTTCAGCTTTCTTCGCTGGAATAACCATATCATCGATACCAACAGATGCGCCTGAACGGGCTGCATAGGCAAAGCCGGTATACATGGTCTGGTCAGCAAAGATAACCGTCGGCTTCAGCCCCAGAATGCGGTAACAGGTGTTCAGCATTTTGGAGATGGCTTTCTTACCCAGCGCCTGGTTGACGATAGCGTAAGGCAGACCCTTCGGCACGATCATCCACAGAATCGCACGACCAATGGTGGTGTCGATCAGGCTGGTTTTCGCAACGAATTCATCCTGCTCGTTTTTCGCATATTCAGTAATACGCACTTTAACGCGGGCGTGCAGCTCAGCCAGACCTGCGCGATAAACACGCTCAGCCTCTTTCGGGCCGGTCAGCACCATGCCTTCGCCTTTGGCGTTTACTTTGTCGCGGGTCATGTAGTACAGACCCAGAACAACGTCCTGTGAAGGAACGATGATTGGCTCACCGTTCGCTGGCGACAGAATGTTGTTAGTCGACATCATCAGCGCACGTGCTTCCAGCTGGGCTTCCAGCGTCAGCGGCACGTGAACAGCCATCTGGTCACCATCGAAGTCGGCGTTATATGCCGCACAAACCAGCGGGTGCAGCTGAATCGCTTTACCTTCGATCAGTACAGGTTCAAATGCCTGAATACCCAGACGGTGCAGAGTTGGTGCACGGTTCAGCAGAACCGGATGCTCGCGGATCACTTCATCCAGGATGTCCCAGACAACAGCTTCTTCGCGCTCAACCATTTTCTTGGCAGCTTTGATGGTGGTAGCAAGACCACGCAGCTCCAGCTTACCGTAGATAAACGGCTTGAACAGCTCCAGCGCCATTTTCTTCGGCAGACCGCACTGATGCAGACGCAGGTATGGACCTACGGTGATTACAGAACGACCGGAGTAGTCAACACGTTTACCCAGCAGGTTTTGACGGAAACGACCCTGTTTACCTTTGATCATATCGGCCAAAGATTTCAGAGGACGTTTGTTAGAGCCAGTGATGGCACGACCGCGACGGCCGTTGTCCAGCAGGGCATCTACCGCTTCCTGCAGCATACGCTTTTCGTTACGTACGATGATATCTGGCGCAGCCAGATCCAGCAGACGCTTCAGACGGTTGTTACGGTTGATCACACGACGATAAAGATCGTTCAGATCTGACGTAGCAAAACGGCCACCATCCAGCGGTACCAGCGGACGCAGATCTGGCGGCAGAACCGGCAGAACGGTCAGGATCATCCACTCTGGCTTGTTGCCAGACTGAACAAACGCTTCCAGCAGCTTGATACGCTTGGTCAGCTTTTTACGTTTGGTCTCGGAGTTAGTCTCGTTCAGCTCTTCACGCAGCTGCTCGCACTCTTGCTCCAGATCCATATTTTTCAGCAGTGCCTGGATCGCTTCCGCACCCATCTTCGCGTCAAATTCGTCACCGAACTCTTCCAGCGCGTCAAGGTACTGCTCTTCGGTCAGAATCTGACGTTTTTCCAGATTGGTCATGCCGCCTTCGATAACCACATAGGATTCGAAGTAGAGCACGCGCTCGATGTCGCGCAGTGGCATATCCAGCAGCAGGCCGATACGGGACGGCAGTGATTTCAGGAACCAGATGTGCGCGGTTGGTGAAGCCAGCTCAATATGACCCATACGCTCACGACGCACTTTGGTCTGAGTAACTTCAACGCCACATTTTTCGCAGATCACACCGCGATGTTTCAGACGCTTGTACTTACCGCACAGGCATTCGTAATCTTTTACTGGTCCGAAAATACGGGCACAGAAAAGACCGTCACGCTCCGGCTTGAAGGTACGGTAGTTAATGGTTTCCGGCTTTTTAACTTCACCAAAAGACCAGGAACGGATCATGTCTGGCGATGCCAGAGCAATTTTGATCGCATCAAACTCTTCGGTTTTAGTTTGCGCTTTCAGAAACTTAAGTAAGTCTTTCACGGATTAGCTCCCGTCGGAGTGGAACTCTCAGGGACGCGCCAGGCGCGTCCCATAACCAGTACTTGCGAGTGCTTACTCGTCTTCCAGCTCGATGTTGATACCCAGCGAACGGATCTCTTTCAACAGAACGTTGAAGGACTCCGGCATGCCCGGTTCCATCTGATGGTTGCCATCGACGATGTTTTTATACATCTTCGTACGGCCATTAACGTCATCAGACTTAACGGTAAGCATTTCCTGCAGGGTATAAGCCGCACCGTATGCTTCCAGTGCCCACACTTCCATCTCACCGAAGCGCTGACCACCGAACTGCGCTTTACCACCCAGCGGCTGCTGAGTAACAAGGCTGTAAGAGCCGGTAGAACGGGCGTGCATCTTGTCGTCGACCAGGTGGTTCAGTTTCAGCATATACATGTAACCTACGGTTACCTGACGCTCAAACTGCTCACCGGTACGGCCGTCAAACAGCGTGATCTGACCGGAAGAAGGCAGGCCGCCGAGCTGCAGCAGCTCTTTGATCTCACTCTCTTTCGCACCATCGAAGACTGGTGTAGCGATTGGCATACCCTTTTTCAGGTTCTCTGCCAGACGCAGCACTTCATCATCTGAGAAGGTGTTCAGATCGACTTTCTGACGCACGTCAGTACCCAGGTCATAAGCACGCTGGATAAACTCACGCAGTTTGGCAACTTCTTCCTGCTTCTTCAGCATGGCATTGATCTTCTCACCAATACCTTTTGCCGCCATACCCAGGTGGGTTTCCAGAATCTGACCGATGTTCATACGCGATGGTACGCCCAGCGGGTTCAGTACGATGTCAACTGGCGTGCCGTTTTCGTCATAAGGCATATCTTCGATCGGGTTGATCTTAGAGATAACACCTTTGTTACCGTGACGACCTGCCATCTTGTCACCAGGCTGAATCTGACGCTTAACAGCCAGATACACTTTAACGATTTTCAGCACGCCTGGTGCCAGATCGTCGCCCTGAGTGATCTTACGACGCTTGGCTTCGAGCTTTTTCTCAAACTCGTGCTTCAGCTCGTCATACTGCTCAGCCAGCTGCTCCAGAGCGTTCTGCTTCTCTTCGTCAGTCAGACCCAGCTCCAGCCAGCGCTCACGAGGCAGTTTTTCCAGCTTCTCAGCTTCAACGCCACCAGCAATCAGTACAGCCTGAATACGGCTGAACAGACCAGCTTCGAGGATTTTCAGCTCTTCAGACAGGTCTTTTTTGGCCTGCTTCAGCTGCATCTCTTCGATTTCAAGCGCACGCTTATCTTTTTCCACGCCATCGCGGGTAAAGACCTGCACATCGATTACGGTGCCAGAGACGCCATTCGGTACACGCAGTGACGAATCTTTCACGTCAGATGCTTTTTCACCGAAGATCGCACGCAGCAGTTTCTCTTCCGGCGTCAGCTGGGTTTCACCTTTCGGCGTAACCTTACCTACCAGAATATCGCCACCGGTAACTTCCGCACCGATATAGACGATACCGGACTCATCGAGTTTAGAGAGTGCAGCTTCACCCACGTTCGGGATGTCAGCGGTGATCTCTTCCGGCCCCAGTTTGGTGTCACGAGACACACAAGCCAGTTCCTGGATGTGGATAGTGGTGAAACGATCTTCCTGTACAACGCGCTCAGAAACCAGGATGGAGTCTTCGAAGTTGTAACCGTTCCATGGCATAAATGCCACGCGCATGTTCTGACCCAGCGCCAGCTCACCAAGATCGGTAGATGGACCATCTGCCAGCACGTCACCGCGCTCAATTGGCTCGCCCAGAGAGACACACGGCATCTGATTGATGCAGGTGTTCTGGTTAGAACGGGTGTACTTGGTCAGGTTGTAGATGTCGATACCCGCTTCACCTGGGTACATCTCATCTTCGTTAACTTTGATAACGATACGAGATGCATCCACATACTGCACGGTACCACCACGTTTCGCGACGGCAGTTACACCAGAGTCAACCGCTACTGCACGCTCCATACCTGTACCAACCAGCGGCTTATCAGCACGCAGAGTTGGAACAGCCTGACGTTGCATGTTCGCACCCATCAGAGCGCGGTTAGCATCATCGTGTTCCAGGAACGGGATCAGTGACGCACCGACAGAAACCACCTGCTGGGTGGAAACGTCCATGTAGTCAACCTGATCGCGGCTGAACAGGCTCGATTCACCTTTGCTACGGCAGGTAACAAGATCGTCAACAAAGCTGCCATCTTCTGCAAGGTTAGTGTTCGCCTGAGCAATAACGTAGTTACCCTCTTCAATTGCAGAGAGGTAATGAATTTCATCACTAACTTTGCCATCAACAACGCGACGATAAGGCGTCTCAAGGAAACCATATTCGTTGGTCTGCGCGTAGACAGAAAGTGAGTTAATCAGACCGATGTTCGGACCTTCTGGCGTTTCGATAGGACATACGCGACCATAGTGAGTCGGGTGTACGTCACGTACTTCAAAGCCAGCACGCTCACGCGTCAGACCGCCTGGACCCAGCGCAGAAATACGACGCTTGTGGGTGATTTCTGACAGCGGGTTGTTCTGGTCCATAAACTGAGATAGCTGGCTGGAACCAAAGAACTCTTTAACGGCAGCAGAAATTGGTTTGGCGTTGATCATATCCTGTGGCATCAGCGTATCGAGATCGCCCAGTGACAGACGCTCTTTCACCGCACGCTCTACACGTACCAGACCCACACGGAACTGGTTCTCAGCCATCTCGCCTACAGAGCGGATACGACGGTTACCAAGGTGATCGATATCATCCACTTCACCGATACCGTTACGGATACCGATCAGTTTCTTCATCACCTGGATGATGTCATCTTTGCTCAGGATACCTGAACCTTCGATCTCATCACGCTGCAGAGAACGGTTGAACTTCATGCGACCCACGGCTGAAAGATCGTAACGATCTTCAGAGAAGAACAGATTCTCAAACAGATTTTCTGCTGCTTCGCGCGTTGGTGGTTCGCCCGGACGCATCATACGATAGATCTCAACCAGCGCGCTCAGGCGATCGTTGGTTGGGTCAACACGCAGGGTCTCGGAGATGTATGGGCCGTGATCCAGATCGTTGGTAAACAGCGTTTCGATGCGCTTGTGACCAGACTGGCTCAGTTTCGCCAGCAGATCCAGTGACAGCTCCATGTTAGCCGGAACAATCAACTCACCGGTGTTCAGATCGATGTAATCTTTAGCGACCACTTTGCCCGCGATATATTCAACCGGTACTTCGATGTGCTGAACACCATCTTTTTCCAGCTGGCGAATATGACGTGCAGTGATGCGGCGACCTTTCTCAACGTAGACCGTGCCGTTCGATTCGATATCGAAAGAGGCGGTTTCACCACGCAGGCGCTCTGGCACCAGTTCCATCTGCAGCTTGTTGTCGCGGATTTCAAAGACCACTTTTTCAAAGAACAGATCGAGGATCTGCTCAGTGGTGTACTCCAGCGCGCGCAGGATGATACTGGCCGGCAGCTTACGACGACGGTCAATACGGACGAACAGGTTATCTTTTGGATCGAACTCAAAGTCGAGCCATGAACCGCGGTAAGGGATAATACGTGCGTTATAAAGCACTTTACCGGAAGAGTGCGTTTTACCCTTATCGCTGTCAAAGAATACGCCAGGACTACGATGCAGCTGAGAAACGATAACACGCTCTGTACCGTTGATTACAAAGGTACCGTTGTCCGTCATGAGTGGAATTTCACCCATGTAGACTTCTTGTTCTTTAATGTCTTTTACAGTGCCTTCCGGCGCTTCGCGCTCGTAGATCACCAGACGCAGCTTCACGCGCAGCGGTGCCGAATAGGTCACGCCACGGATCTGACATTCAGTTACGTCAAAGACCGGCTCGCCCAGGCGGTAGCTGACATACTGCAATTCAGAGTTGCCGCTGTAGCTCGCGATTGGGAACACGGAACGGAAGGCTGCTTCCAGACCGTATTGGCCTTCTGGATCTTGCTCGATGAACTTCTGAAACGAGTCAAGCTGGATAGAAAGGAGATAGGGAACATCCAGAACTTGCGGACGTTTACCAAAATCCTTACGAATACGTTTTTTCTCGGTATAGGAGTAAACCATAGGGTTCCTCAGCTAGCTGACAAGTCGACCCACGCTGTCCGTCCTGAAGGGACAGTTCATGCAACACTATTTTGTTTTTCATGCGATGCGAGGCACCCCATGCAATACATCTTTCTATCACTCTTAAATCATTTCATCGCTATTGTGCAGGCAGGGAACCTTCACAGGAGAGCGGTATATTAAGGCGTCGATAGAAAAAGATATTGAAGAGAGACAATGGATAAACAGTGCGAAACGCCATTGTTTCCCTTTAGCGCAAAAAGGCTGGTGACCAAAAAGTCACCAGCCATCAGCCCGATTACTCAGGCTGCAACCCGAGGGTTGTCTTACTTAACTTCAACGTCAGCGCCAGCTTCTTTCAGAGCAGCTTCAAGTGCAGCTGCGTCATCTTTGCTGATGCCTTCTTTGATTACGCCAGTAGCTTCAACCAGATCTTTGGCTTCTTTCAGGCCCAGACCAGTTGCAGTACGTACTGCTTTGATTACTGCTACTTTGTTTGCGCCAGCTGCTTTCAGCACAACGTCAAACTCAGTTTTCTCTTCAACAGCTTCAGCCGGGCCAGCAGCTACAGCTACAGCAGCAGCAGCAGAAACGCCGAATTTTTCTTCCATAGCAGAAACCAGCTCAACTACTTCCATTACGGACATAGCTGCAACGGCTTCCAGGATTTGATCTTTAGTGATAGACATGTCGATTGTTCCTAAAATTCACAAAAAGTTTATACGTAAGCAGATACGAAGGAAAAGAGGCTGGCCTTAAGCCGCTTCTTTTGCATCGCGTACAGCAGCCAGAGTACGGACCAGTTTGCCAGCAGCGGCTTCTTTCATGGTCGACATCAGGCGTGCCAGTGCTTCTTCGTAAGTCGGCAGAGTTGCCAGACGGTCAATATTGTCCGCCGTGATCAGCTCACCTTCAAAGGCTGCAGCTTTGACCTCAAATTTTGCATTCGCTTTCGCGAACTCTTTGAACAGACGAGCAGCAGCGCCCGGGTGTTCCATAGAGTATGCAATCAGGGTCGGACCAACAAACGTG
>CAJYKU010000028.1 GCA_913775175.1 uncultured Pantoea sp. | reverse complement strand
TCCCCCAGTAACGCTTCAACTTCTTCATGGCGTTCCTGCAATGCTTCCAGCTTGGCAACAATCGAGCTCTTCATCTAATTGTGGGTATCCCGGTGATGTGGCGTGACAGTAAAGATTACTCTAAACCCAGACTGTCACGTAAGATCTGCAGGCGTTCGCCATCGCCGTCGCGGGCAGCCTGCTGAAGTGATTTGGTTGGGGCATGAATCAGGCGGTTGGTCAGCTTATGAGCCAGATCCTGCAGCACTTTTTCTGCATCCGCTCCCTGACGTAGCGCGGCCAGTGCCCGCTCCTGTAGCTCAGCACGCACCTGATCTGCCTGAGAGCGGTACTCACGGATAGATTCACCGGCGCTATGGGCACGCAGCCAGGCCATGAACTCACCGCTCTCCTGTACCACTATGCTTTCAGCCTGCAACGCCGCCGCTTTGCGCTGCGCCATATTCTGTTCGATGATCGCCTGCAGGTCATCCACGCTATAGAGATAGGCGTTGGGCAGCTTACCTACTTCTGGCTCAACATCGCGCGGAACAGCGATATCCACCAGCAGCATCGGCTGATTACGCCGCGCTTTTAACGCACGCTCAACCATGCCTTTGCCAATGATTGGCAGCTGGCTGGCCGTTGAGGAGATAATAATATCTGCTTCTGATAGCCGCGTTTCAATGTCAGCCAGACTAATTACTTCGGCGCCAACTTCACTGGCCAGTAGCTGTGCACGCTCACGGGTACGGTTGGCAATCATCAGTTTTTTCACGCTGTGCTCGCGCAGATGGCGCGCCACCAGCTCAATGGTTTCTCCGGCACCAACCAGCAACACATTGACCGTACTAAGTGATTCAAAAATCTGTCGCGCCAGAGAGCAGGCAGCAAAGGCGACGGAAACGGCACTGGCACCAATATCCGTTTCAGTGCGGACGCGTTTGGCTACTGAGAAAGTTTTCTGAAACATCCGCTCCAGTTCGCTGCTCAGCGCGCGGTCGCGTGAAGAGTCAGCATGTGCCTTTTTTACCTGACCCAGAATCTGCGGTTCGCCCAGCACCAGCGAATCGAGCCCGCTGGCTACCCGCATCAGATGACTGACTGCCGCGTTATCCTGATGCCAGTAGAGACTTTTACGCACATCCTCTGCGGATAAATGGTGATAATCACATAACCAGTGCACCAGCTTCTCCTGCAAATCCGCCTGCTGCTCTACACTGAGGTAGAGTTCAGTGCGATTACAGGTAGAGAGCACTACCCCGCTCTGTACCATCGGCTGTGACAGCAAGCTGTTCAGCGCCTGGTCCAGCGTGTCGGGCGTAAACGACACGCGTTCACGCAAAGCGACAGGAGCAGTTTTGTGGTTAATACCGAGTGCAAGGAGCGTCATGTGATTCTGGCTGGGAAGTCCCATTAATTGTCAGGTTTTGTGGATTGCATTCTACAAGATGCAACTGTTCAAGAAAAGCCATACAAAGGCTATGACAGTGATAAGATTAGACTGATCGTGCGTAATTTTCCGCTGACCGGCATTGACGGTCCCAAAGCGGGAAGTTAGCGTTATCGGTTCCGAATAAAAAACGTGTCTGAGGAGATGACCACGTGATGCCATTGCCCAAGCGTAATCTGTTACGCCTCGTACCTCTTGCCAGCCTGTTGCTGGCGGCCTGTAGCATCAACAAACCGCAGCAGGGACCAGGCCCTTCAACCAACGCGCCGCAGTGGCAGCAGCAACAGCAGCAGGTTGCCAGGATCAGCCACTACCAGACGCGCGGTGCCTTTGCCTATCTCTCAGACAAACAGAAAGTGTATGCCCGCTTTAACTGGCAGCAGAGTGCACCCGATCGCTACCGTCTACTGCTGACTAACCCGCTGGGCAGCACTGAGCTACAGCTGGACGCACAAGGTTCAGTGGTACAAATTGTTGATAACAAAGGCAAGCGCTACACCAGCAATGATGCAGAGAAGATGATTTCTCAGCTCACCGGCATGGATATCCCGCTGGCCAATCTGCGTCAGTGGATGATGGGTCTGCCGGGTGACGCCACCGATTATCAACTCAACGAGCGCTATCAGCTCAAAAGTCTGAGTTATATGCGCAACGGTCAGCAGTGGAATGTGGTTATCAGTGACTACGATAATAAAGTGACACCGCCGCTGCCGGCGAATCTGGAGCTGACCCAGGGCGACCAGCGCATCAAGCTGCGTATGGATAGCTGGACTATTCAATGATGACCACCTGGCCCGCGCCGGCAAAACTTAATCTGTTTCTCTATATCACCGGTCGTCGTGCCGACGGCTATCACAATTTGCAAACCCTGTTTCAGTTTCTTGATGCGGGAGATTCGCTCGACATTATGCCAGATCGCAGCGGAGCGATTACGCTGCTGACGCCACTGGCGGGCGTGCCCGATGCAGATAATCTGATTGTGCGGGCAGCGCTGAAGTTAAAGCAGGCGGCTATCAGCAAAGGCACGCTCGATAGCCGCGCCGGAGCACAGATTGCCCTGGAGAAGCGTTTACCGATGGGAGGTGGACTGGGCGGCGGTTCATCAGATGCAGCAACGGTGCTGGTGGCATTAAATCACCTGTGGCAATGCCAGCTTACTGTTGATGAGCTGGCCGCCCTGGGTGTTACGCTGGGTGCTGACGTCCCGGTGTTTGTACATGGTCACGCTGCGTTTGCAGAGGGTGTGGGTGAACAACTGCAGCCCGCTTCGCCCGCTGAAAAATGGTATCTGGTTGCGCACCCCGGCGTCAGCATCGCCACGCCAGATATCTTTCGCGATCCCGACCTGACGCGTAATTCACCGATACGCACATTAGATGAACTGTTAAGCCTGCCTTTTCACAATGATTGTGAGGCTGTGGCAAGAAAACGTTTTCGTGAGGTTGATGCGCTGCTTTCCTGGCTGCTAGAATACGCGCCGTCGCGCCTGACCGGAACCGGTGCTTGTGTGTTTGCCGAATTTAACACCGAGTCCGATGCTCGTCAGGTGCTGGAGCTTGCCCCGAAATGGATTTGCGGATTTGTGGCGCGCGGGCTTAATCTCTCGCCGTTACAGCGCACCCTTTCCGGGCTCTAAGCGTAAATGTGACCCTATTACCCGTTCCAGATACGGCACATTGCGCATTAACACACCCGTATGAACAGGCTCAAAAGTATTCGCCGGTTATTTTTGAGCGGTTCATTCTCTGGACGTCCAAGCCTGAGGTTCTTCTCGTGCCTGATATGAAGCTATTTGCTGGTAACGCCACCCCGGAACTAGCACAACGTATTGCCAACCGCCTTTACACCAG
>CAJYKU010000027.1 GCA_913775175.1 uncultured Pantoea sp. | reverse complement strand
AAGTGAAACGCCGTAGCGCCGATGGTAGTGTGGGGCCTCCCCATGCGAGAGTAGGGAACTGCCAGGCATCCAACAAGTAGAGAAACCCTGAACCCGCGTTCAGGGTTTTTTTACGTCTGCAGAAAAGGCGGCCTGAGCCGCCGATCCCCGCCGCTCAGATCCGGTTCAGCCACTCTGTGATAAAATCGGCGATCTTACCAGGTTGATTCAGATCCAGCAGTGGTACATCAACTGCCAGGGCCTCATCGCTGGCAACAGCAATTACATACTCGTCCAGTAACGCTTCTACTTTACCTGCGACACCCTGCCGCCATAGTGCAATTTTAGCTATTTTTTCATCTTTAAATCCTTCTGCCAGCACGATATCCAGCGATCTGTTATCCATCTGCGCGGCCAGATAGTGCAGTGTTGCTGGCTCATCAGGCGTTTCACACATCAATGCCCAACGTTTATCGCTGGCGACGATCACCGGATTAGCACCTGCTTTGCGCAGGACATAACTATCTTTACCTGGCGTATCGATATCCATCTGATGATGTGAATGTTTGATCAGGCCAGCACGAATCCCCCGCATTTGTAGTTGCGGAATCAGCTGCTGCAGCAGTGTGGTCTTGCCGGTTCCGCTCCATGCTGTAATTGCCAGTAGGGGTAGTTCCACTATTTTCTCTCCTCCCGGGTCAGATCATCTGGTGTATTAATATTGCGGAATGTGGATTCGTCATCATTAAACATCACACTATGACCGCCACAGCTTTGCAGAAACTGCATTACACGACGCTCCCCCCGATGCAGCCAGAGATGTAGTTCATCTATCAGCTCGCGATTCAGCAGTGCCAGAGTGGGATGATCGCGCTCTGCTGATCTTATCCACACTGCTGGCGCGCCTGCCCGCTGTTGCCATAAGCGCATAACAAAATCGTGTGGCACATAAGGTGTGTCACAGGCGCAAAAGGCGACCCATTCGCCCTGACTATGACGCAACCCACTAAGCATACCCGCCAGCGGACCAGCATAATCCTGAGTAGTGTCAGTAATCACCTTACAGCCACTTAACTGATATCGATCAAGGTGCCGGTTAGCGCTAATCAACACACTATCTACCTGTGGCCGTAGCTGCTGCAAAACATGCTGATAGAGCGGTTGACCGTGCAGTAACACCAACCCCTTATCCTGACCTCCCATACGACTTCCCTGGCCACCTGCCAGAATGACGCCAGTAAATGTGGGCATGGTTATCTCCTTCCCGGATTAAAGCGTGGCAACGCATTATGCATAAGGAAACAGTTATGAAATATCATCGGCTGAATGAACTCTCGGACCTGCTGCTATCAGCCTGGCAGCAGGAACCAGAACTTAATCTGCTGGCATTTTTACATAAGCAGGCGCTGGAAGCGGGTTTCTGTGGCCCGTTAAGTGAATTAAGCGATGATATATTGATCTATCATCTCAAAATGCGTGGCAGTGACAGTAAAGCTGAGATACCTGGATTGAAAAAAGATTATGAAGCTGACTTTAAAACAGCGCTATTGCGGGCGCGCGGTGTGATCAAGACAGAAGAGTAGTGCTATCCTTGCGCATCTGATGCAAAGGTAACATACAGGGCCGATGATGAAAGAAGCTGCCTTTAATTTTCATACGTTGAATCCGGACGTCATTCTTGATGCACTGTGGGACGCGGGTCTGCGGGTGGAATCGGGCTTAACGGCTCTTAACAGTTATGAAAACCGGGTCTACCAGTTTAGTGATGATGAAAAGCGGCGCTATGTGGCTAAATTTTACCGTCCACAGCGCTGGAGCCACGAACAGATTCTGGAAGAGCATACGCTGGCACTGGATCTGCTGAACGATGAGGTTCCGGTAGCGGCGCCGTTAACGCTACAGGGGAGTACGTTAAATCAGCATGATGGTTTTATGTTTGCGGTGTTTCCCAGCGTTGGGGGACGCCAGTATGAAACTGATAATGAAGAGCAGATGGAGTGGGCAGGACGTTTTCTTGGACGTATGCACCAGACTGGTCGCAAGAATACCTTTGTGCAGCGGTCAGCGATAGGTCTCGAAGAGTATGTTTATCAGCCGCGAGACGTGCTGGCACAAAATCAGCTGGTTCCGGGCAGCCTGAAAGATGCGCTGCTCAAAGCGCTCGACACTCTCACCGCCACGCTACAGCAAAGCTGGCATACAAAGTGGCAGCCGCTGCGACTGCATGGTGATTGTCATCCGGGCAATATTTTGTGGCGTGATGGCCCGATGTTTGTTGATCTGGATGATGCCCGTACGGGGCCAGCGGTGCAGGATCTCTGGATGTTGATCAACGGCGATCGGCAGGAGCAGCTGATCCAGTGGGATATCCTGCTGGAAGCATATAACGAATTCGGTGATTTCGATTTACATGAATTGACACTGATTGAGTCTTTACGCGCTATGCGCATGGTTTATTATCTGGCCTGGGTCGTACGCCGCTGGCAGGATCCTGCTTTTCCGCGCGCATTTCCCTGGATGACCGATGAGGATTTCTGGCGTCGGCAGATTGCACTGCTTAATGAGCAGGAGCGACTGTTACACGAGCCCCCATTACGGCTTGGTCCGCAGTTTTGATAATGTACTCAGGAGATAGTTGAACAATGAAAAAGATTTTGCTGGTGCTCGCAGGAATGCTGCTGGCGTTTACCGTGTCAGCAGCGCAGTTCACCGAAGGTAAGCAGTATGTCACACTGCAGAAACCAGTCGCAGGCGAACCCCAGGTTATGGAGTTTTTCTCGTTCTTCTGCCCGCACTGCTATCAGTTTGAGCATGTCTATTATGTAAGTGATGCAGTAAAGAAAAACCTGCCTGCTGATACCAAAGTAACCAAATATCACGTTGATTTCCTTGGCGGTGAGTTAGGTCCTGTGATGACCCATGCCTGGGCAGTTGCTATGGCGCTGGGCGTGGAAAGTAAAGTTACCGGACCGATTTTTGAAGGCGTACAGAAAACGCAAACCATTACCGATCCGGCCAGCCTGAAAGCGACGTTTATCAAAGCAGCGGATATCTCCGCTGAAGATTATGATTCAGCCTGGAACAGCTTTGCGGTAAAAGCGCTGGTAGCGCAGCAGCAGAAAGCGGCATCTGACGTCAATTTACAGGGTGTGCCGGCAATCTTTGTTAATGGTAAATATATGGTTAACAATGGCGGCCTGGATACCAGTTCTATGGAAAATTTTGTCGCTGACTATGCCAACGTAGTAAAATTCCTGGTAGAAAAGCAGTAAACACAGCGTCTTTAAACGCTGGCACTGCCAGCGTTTTTTCTCTTCTTTTCTCTCTCTTATCGCTGATCCTTACCCCTGCCGTTGTTAATATCCACATGGACGATCGCGTTTTCAGAATAGCGCGCTTCATCACAATACTCTCTTAACCAAATGAAAATAAAGGATTATTATTTATTTTTCATTCTGCTTAGCTGGATAAAACAATATGTTATGAAATTTGCACACAAAGTTATCCACAGAGGGATCGATGCGATCCATGCCGGATAACAGCGAAAAAAACCGCCTCTTTTTCGCGTTCGTTCAACTTTTTTCTCAGGTTGTGGCATCCTTATAAGCCTGAATCTCGCAACGAAGAAACGAAACACTTATGGCGCAAATCGCAGAAAATCCCCTGATTCTGGTAGATGGATCCTCTTATCTCTACCGTGCATATCATGCCTTTCCGCCACTCACCAATAGCGCTGGTGAACCCACTGGCGCTATGTATGGTGTGCTCAATATGCTGAAAAGCCTGTTAGTGCAGTATCAGCCCAGCCATGTTGCTGTGGTCTTCGATGCGAAAGGAAAAACCTTCCGCGACGAACTGTTTGAACACTACAAATCTCATCGCCCGCCGATGCCAGACGATCTGCGCGCCCAGATCGAACCGTTGCATGAGATGGTTAAAGCGATGGGATTACCCCTGCTGGCGGTCTCCGGTGTGGAAGCGGACGATGTTATCGGTACGCTGGCGCTGGAAGCGGGTAAGCAGGGCCGCAATGTACTGATCAGTACTGGTGATAAAGATATGGCGCAGCTGGTCACGCCTGAGATCACCCTGATTAATACCATGACCAATACCGTCCTGGGGCCAGAAGAGGTTGAGCAGAAATATGGTGTGCCGCCTGCGCTGATCATCGATTTTCTGGCGATGATGGGCGATAGCTCAGATAATATTCCCGGTGTTCCGGGCGTTGGCGAGAAAACCGCACAGGCTCTGCTACAGGGACTGGGTGGCATGCATGTCATTTATGACAATCTTGATAAAGTTGCTGACCTGTCGTTCCGCGGCGCGAAAACCATGGCTGCGAAACTGGAGCAGAATCGCGATGTGGCTTTTCTCTCATATCAGCTGGCAACAATTAAAACGGATGTAGCGCTGGAGGTGACTTTTGACCAGCTCAGCGTTAATGAGCCTGATACAGAAGCGTTGCAGACGCTGTTCAGCCGCTTTGAGTTCCGGCGCTGGCTCACCGATCTGCAGGAAGGCAAATGGCTGCAGGGTAAAAAAAGCGCGCTTAAGTCACAGAGTACTCTGACTGAAGTACCAGACGTTAAAGAAGCGACCAGTACTCTCTCAGCCGATGGTTATGTCACCATTCTTGATAATGACACCTTTACCGCCTGGCTTGATAAGTTAAAAAAAGCAGAAATCTTTGCTTTTGACCTGGAAACTGACTCGCTGGATACGCTGAGCGCCAGTATTGTTGGAATTGCATTTGCTGTAGCTCCAGGCGAGGCAGCTTACCTGCCGGTCGCGCATGATTATCTTGATGCACCTGAGCAACTCGATCGCACAGACGTGCTGGAGCAGCTCAGGCCGCTGCTGGAAGATGAAAGTGCGGCAAAAGTAGGGCAAAACCTCAAGTACGATCGCGGTGTCCTGAAAAACTATGGTATTGAGCTGCGCGGTATCAGATTTGACACTATGCTGGAATCGTACTGCCTGAACAGCGTGGGTGGTAAACATGATATGGATAGCCTCTCTGCCCGCTGGCTGAACCATAAAACAGTGACCTTTACCGAGATTGCCGGTAAAGGAAAAAACCAGCTGACTTTCAACCAGATTGCTCTGGAGCAGGCGGCACACTATGCGGCAGAAGATGCCGATGTCACGCTGCAGCTGCATCAGCAGATGTGGCCAAAACTGGAGCAGGAAGCGGGGCCAAAACAGGTATTCAGCGAGATTGAAATGCCGCTGGTAACAGTGATTTCGCGTATTGAGCGCAATGGCGTGCTGATTGATCAGCATATTCTGGCTAAACACTCGCAGGAGTTAACCACCCGTCTTGGCGAGCTTGAATTGAAAGCGCATGAGCTGGCAGGTGAACCGTTCAACCTGTCATCTACCAAACAGCTGCAGACCATTCTGTTTGAAAAGCAGGGGATCAAGCCAACCAAAAAAACACCGGGTGGTGCGCCCTCTACCAGTGAAGACGTTCTGGCTGAACTGGCACTGGATTATCCGCTGCCAAAAGTGATTCTGGAGCACCGTGGCTTGTCGAAGCTGAAATCAACGTACACTGACAAACTGCCGCAGATGATTAATCCGGTTTCTGGCCGCGTGCACACATCTTACCATCAGGCCGTCACGGCAACCGGGCGTCTCTCCTCCACTGATCCAAACCTGCAGAATATCCCGGTGCGTAATGAAGAGGGACGTCGTATTCGCCAGGCGTTCATTGCCGGTAAAGACAAACAGATTGTGGCAGCGGACTATTCTCAGATTGAGTTACGTATTATGGCGCATCTGTCGCAGGATAAAGGTCTGCTGGATGCGTTTGCGCGCCAGGAAGATATTCACCGCGCTACGGCTGCTGAAGTCTTTGGCACCGCGTTGGATAATGTCACTGCAGAACAGCGTCGCAGTGCAAAAGCGATCAACTTCGGTCTGATTTACGGTATGAGCGCTTTTGGCCTCTCGCGCCAGCTTAATATTGGTGCAGGTGAAGCGAAGCGATATATGGATCTCTATTTCGAACGCTATCCTGGGGTTCTGCGCTATATGGAAAAGACCCGCGATCAGGCGGCATCAAAAGGCTATGTGGAAACGCTGGATGGACGTCGTCTGTGGCTGCCTGATATTAAATCCAGTAATGCCATCCGGCGTAAAGCGGCAGAACGAGCAGCGATAAATGCGCCAATGCAGGGCACCGCGGCAGATATTATCAAACGGGCAATGATTGACGTTGATAGCTGGCTGCAGCAGCAGCAGAGCGATGATGTGAAGATGATTATGCAGGTGCACGATGAACTGGTATTTGAAATTCACAAGGATGCTGTTGAGAGTGCCAGTAAAAAAATCCAGCAGCTGATGGAAAGCAGTATGGCGCTGGATGTACCACTGCTGGTGGAAGTGGGCACGGGTGATAACTGGGATCAGGCGCATTAATCTACATGCCTGCCGGCTAAACATTTTTTATAGAATTAAACTACTGCCTCTGTGCAAAAGTGTGACGGATTCGCTAAAAAATATGTTAAAACCTGGAGAAAGCCCGCAAAAAAACCTTTGTTGGTCAGAAAAAATCAGGTAAAGTTCGTCGCGTAGGGTACAGAGGTAAGATGTTCTATCTTTCAGACCTTTTACTTCACGTAATCGGATTTGGCTGAATTTAGCCGCCCCAGTCAGCAATGACTGGGGCGTTTTTTCGTGGGGTTTTCACAAGCAGAGTGCAGGACTGGCTCCTGTTATTCAGCTTCTGAACCGTCATTCTCCTGAGCTGGCTCAAGCTCACTGAACCAGGTATCAAGTTTCTGTCGCACTTTATCCACGCCCAGTTTTTTCAGTGAAGAGAACATCTCAACCTGCACATCGCCCATAAATGCCAGAGAGGCTTCACGCACCATATTGAGCTGCGCTTTGCGTGCGCCAGAAGCGAGTTTATCCGCCTTCGTCAGCAGAACCAGTACCGGAATATTGCTGCTAACCGCCCACTCAATCATCTGCTGATCGAGATCTTTTAGCGGATGGCGAATATCCATCAGCACTACCAGCCCTTTCAGCGCCTGACGTTTTTGCAAATACTCTGCCAGCGCACGCTGCCATTTCCGCTTCATCTCTTCCGGTACTTCGGCATATCCGTAGCCAGGCAGGTCGACCAGGCGTTTACCCTCAACCACTTCAAACAGGTTAATAAGCTGGGTACGTCCGGGCGTTTTACTGGTACGCGCCAGACTTTTCTGATTGGTCAGAGTGTTGAGTGCACTGGATTTGCCTGCATTTGAGCGCCCGGCAAAAGCGACTTCAATGCCAGTGTCAGACGGCAGATGACGAATATCTGGCGCACTGAGCATGAAGTGAGTGATGTGATAATTCAAAGCAGACAAAATAGACTCCAGCTAAAAAGGTACGGACTAATGGCGCTGATTATACCTGTTATGGCGCAAAAGTACCCGATAGCTATGGCGATCGCGATTTGTGTAAGAGATCGCCTGCAGACGATGCCAGTTTTAGCTTACAGATAAAAAATAAAATTTAAAATAGAACAGTAAAAACATATGGTTAACTATAGATTATAGATAACCACCTAAAAAAATGCCTGTACTGACTTGTCGATTTCGCGCTTTCGTCTACATTTGGTGTCAGTAAATGGAGATACCCATCAGGATGATGCGCTCAGGAGTGTCCGGAAGACCACGAGCATGGCAGGAGTACGATTCAGGAGGAGTCGGTCAGGGACAGGGATTACTCGCAGGAGCGATATGGCGATGGAGCGACCGGGACGTTGAGAGCCGTAAAGGATTTATTCAGAGTTTCCTTCGTATGAAGGTGCGAAAAAAGGCGATAGCATCTGCTATCGCCTTTTTTCTTTGTCTGCTTTCTGCTAGATTTCGCCGCAATTCTATACTGAACTCACCAGGCATCATTGAGACCGGATACCATGAAGCAACCTGCACCAGCCCAGCGTGGCAAACCTGCCAGCAAAGCCAGACGTAAATCGCGTGAAGAACTCAATCAGGAAGCGCGCGATCGCAAACGCGATAAAAAGCATAGCGGCCATAAATCGGGGAGTCGTGCTAATCCGGTAGCCCAGGGCAGCGGTAGCGGGCAGAGCAAAAAGAGTAGTGATACACGTCTCGGCAGTAAAAAACCGATAGCGCTGGTGGCGGACGGAAAGCCCCGGCCTGCGAAAAAACCGGCAGCTCAGCCAAAAGTTAATGCGCAGAAGGTGAAACTGACTCCCGAAGAGGAGCTGGCAAAGCTGGAAAATAGTGAGCGTCTGGATACCCTGCTGAATCGTCTGGAAAATGGCGAAACGCTGAGCGGTGAAGATCAGGCATGGCTGGATGAGACGCTGGATCGTATCGACGAACTCATGGAGACGCTGGGTATTGCTCTTGATGATGATGCCGAAGATGAGCAGGCAGAAGAGGATATGATGCGTCTGCTGAAAGGCCATTAATCTGCCAGGCACGCGCAATGGCGCGTGCCGCGCTAAACAGCAGGTATTGAACAATGTTTTGGCCTGGATCAATTTTAGCGCTGCTGCTGGCATGTTATCTGTGCTGGTTATTGTTTAAACTACGTCGCCTGTCGCGTCTTAAATCGCGTTTACGACGGCGTTCTCTTCATCGCTTCGTCCACACTACTACTGCGCGACCCCTCCGAAAAACACGCCATCGTAAGGAGTGAGCATGTCTTCGCAGCAGATTAAGTGGGATCAGCGGCTGATTGAAAAATATAGCGGATCAGGCCCGCGTTATACCTCCTATCCAACCGCGCTTGAGTTCACTGAAGCGTTTAACGAAGCAGAATTTCAGCAGGCGGCCACGCGTTATCCTGAGCGTCCTCTCTCGCTCTATGTCCATATTCCTTTCTGCCACCGTCTCTGCTATTTCTGCGGCTGTAATAAAGTTGTAACGCGTCAACTGCATAAAGCGGACCGCTATCTTGATGGGCTGGCACAGGAGATAGCGCAGCGGGCAGCGCTGTTTGCCGGACGTCAGGTAACCCAGCTGCACTGGGGCGGCGGCACACCCACCTTTCTTAATCCACAACAGATAAGCCGCCTGATGGCTCTGCTGCGACAGAACTTCAACGTTGCCAGCGATCCGGAGATGTCGATCGAAATCGATCCTCGTGAGATCGCGCCAGCGATGATCGATCACCTGCGGGCTGAGGGATTTAACCGCCTGAGCCTGGGCATTCAGGATTTTGACCAGGCAGTGCAGGCACGTATCAACCGGATACAGGATGAAGAAGCGATTGCTGCACTGGTGCAGCGGGCACGGGAGCAGAGCTTCCGTTCAGTAAGTTTTGATCTGATCTATGGCCTGCCACTGCAGACAGCTGAAAGCTTCGCGCTCACGCTCAGTCGGGTTGTTGCTCTGAATCCCGATCGTCTCAGCCTGTTTAACTATGCCCATATGCCAGCGCTGTTTGCCGCTCAGCGCAAAATTAAAGAGGCAGAACTGCCAGATGCTGCCCGGAAGCTGCAGATTCTGCAGCAGAGCATTACGACGCTGACCGCTGCTGGTTATCAGTTTATTGGTATGGATCACTTTGCCCGACCTGACGATGAGCTGGCAATAGCGCAGCGTCGCGGCTTGCTGCATCGTAATTTCCAGGGCTATACCACGCAGGGCGAAAGCGATTTGCTGGGGCTGGGTGTTTCAGCGATAAGTATGCTGGGCAACAGTTATGCCCAGAATCAAAAGGTGCTTAACGCCTGGTATGCGGGTATTGAACAGGGCAGTGCGCTGTGGCGCGGATTAATGCTGAGCGAGGATGACACTCTGCGGCGTGAAGTGATAAAACAGCTTATCTGTAATTTTTCACTCGATTTTGCGGCTATTGAGGCGCAGTGGCCGGTGACGTTTGAGCGCTATTTTGCGCAGGAGCTGGCACAACTGGCACCGCTGGTGGCTGATGATCTGGTAAGTTACCAGGCGCGGCGTCTGGTTGTAACAGCGAAAGGACGGCTGCTGATCCGTTCAGTCTGTATGTGCTTTGATCGCTACTTACTTCAGAAGAAGCATCAGCAGCAGTTTTCCCGGGTGATTTAATAACAAAAGGGGCTGTGCGCCCCTTTTGTATTAATTAAACAGACTCGCAGTAATGGCACATACCACGGCAGCAACGGTAGTTTGCGGAGAATGCACTACCACGCTACCGATGGCCGCCAGGTTATGCGCGATGGTCAGCACGACTGATTGCAGCATGAACGTTCTCTCCCGGTTAGCGCGAATATGATACTCGCTGACACCGGTCTGTACAGCAGGTGTGAGCAAAAAAGCAACAAAAAATGTTACTCCATGCCTAACTCTTTGAGTTTACGCGTCAGGGTATTACGCCCCCAGCCCAGCAAGCGGGCCGCCTCCTGCTTATGTCCCTGCGTATGCCGCAACGCCGTGGTCAGTAGTGTCCGTTCCATCTCTGGCTGCGCTTCTGACAGCAGATTTTGATGACCGGAACGCAGGGCACGATCGGCCCACTGTGCCAGTAATGTTGCCCAGCTATCCGGTAATGACTGCACCGGGCTGTCAGGTGACACAGACTCAAACAGCTCAGGTGGCAGATCCTGAATCAGCACCTCCTGGCCTGCCGCCATAACGGTCAGCCAGCGGCAGGTATTCTCCAGCTGGCGCACATTACCTGACCAGTGCAGACGCGTCAGAGCGGTTTCCGTTTCAGCATGCAATATTTTTGCTTCAACGCCGAGCTCACGCGCTGCGACCTGCAAAAAGTAACGTGCCAGCCGCGGAATATCTTCGCGACGCTCGCGCAGCGGTGGCAGATGAACACGAATGACATTCAGCCGGTGGAACAGGTCTTCACGAAATTTCCCTTCCTGCACGCGCAGTTCGAGATTCTGGTGCGTGGCGGCAATAATACGCACATCGACTTTAACCGGTGCATAGCCGCCGACCCGATAAAACTGCCCATCAGCCAGCACGCGCAGCAGACGTGTCTGAACATCCAGCGGCATATCGCCAATTTCGTCCAGAAACAGTGTGCCGCCGTCAGCCTGCTCAAAGCGACCCTGACGGATCTGGTTTGCACCGGTAAAGGCCCCTTTTTCGTGACCGAACAGTTCAGATTCAATCAGGTCTTTGGGGATTGCTGCCATATTAAGCGCAATAAACGGCGCTTTTGCGCGTGGGCTGTGGCGGTGCAGTGCATGTGCCACCAGCTCTTTCCCCGTACCCGATTCGCCATTGATCAGGACGCTGATGGAGGAGCGTGACAGACGTCCGATAATGCGAAACACATCCTGCATAGCGGGTGCTTCGCCAATAATATCGGTGGTTGGTCCGCTGACTGGCTGATTACGTGGCTGCTGCTGTTCCTGATAGTGACTGATAGCACGCTCGACCAGCGCAACAGCTTCGTCAATATCAAAGGGTTTTGGCAGGTAATCAAATGCGCCCTGTTGATATGCGCTGACGGCTGCATCCAGATCGGAGTGCGCGGTCATAATAATTACCGGTAGCATTGGATGACGCTGCTTAATCTGTTTCAGCAGCGCCAGTCCGTCCATACCTGGCATACGGATATCCGATAGCAGCACATCTGGCGTTTTACTGGCGAGCGCTTCCAGCACCTCATGACCGCTTTCAAACGTGGCGCAGCTTAAACCGGCTCCGGTAAGTGCGCGTTCAAGCACCCAGCGGATGGAGCTATCGTCATCAACGATCCAGACTATCCCTCGTTGCATAGAAACCTCACTGGCGAATGGGCAGGTAGACCGAGAACTCGGTATGACCGGGCCAACTGTTAAATTCAATTTTTCCAGAGTGCTGATCGATCAGGCTGCGGGCAATAGAGAGTCCAAGACCGGTTCCACCTTCGCGCCCGCTGACCATGGGATAGAACAGCGTATCCTGTAACTGCGCAGGAATACCGGGACCGTTATCTTCTACATCGATGCGCGCTACCAGCCGGTAACGGGTGCCATGTAGTGTCAGCTGAAACGCTGTCCGGGTACGCAGTACAATGGTGCCTCCCTCGCTATCCAGCGCCTGTAACGCATTACGCACGACATTAAGCAGAACCTGCTCAATCTGATCCGGATCGTGCGGAAGCTCCGGCAGGCTCGGATCGTAATCGCGCACCAGCGTTACGTTTCCGGGTAGCTCCATGGAAACCAGCTTTACCACGCGCTCGGCAACCTGATGAATGCTCTGGGTGACATGCAATCCAGGCTGTTGCGGACCAAGCAGACGATCAACCAGATTTCGCAGCCGGTCTGCCTGTTCAATAATCACCCGGGTATACTCATTCAGTGAGGGATCGGGCAGCGCACGTGACAGAAGCTGTGCGGCACCGCGCAGGCCACCCAGCGGATTTTTAATCTCATGCGCCAGGCCTCGTACCAGATCGCGTGCGGCGACCTGCTGAGCATGCTGTATCTGCTCCTGGCTAAGCCGGCGCTGATTATCCATCGGAGCCATCTCCAGCAGAATCAGACCATCCGGCAGACGCTGTGCGGTCAGCGACATGATATGCGCGCGCCCGTCGACAACCAGTGTGACTTCACTATCGGTAAAGCCCTGACCGGCTGCCAGGCTCTCACTCATGACATCAATATTCAGCGAAAAGTAACCGGTCAGCTCTGGCAGTGGTGTGCCAAACAGCTTGCGCGAGCTTTGCGCCAGCAGCTGCTGAGCAGCGGGGTTGGCGTAGTGAATAACCAGGTCGTTATCAACCAGCAGAATGCTGTTTATCAGGGAGTTAAGAATTTGCCCTGCGTCGGGCAGTGAGCCAGTTGCCATACCACGATCCTCTGCACCAAATAAGTGCATTATAACTCTCTGGAACGGAAAACCATCTGACGACAATGATTTTGCGGTGAAAAAAGCCCATCCGAAGATGGGCTAAAGTTTCCACGGCAACAAAAAAACGTTAGCGTCTTTCATCCGGCTGAGGGTGAGAGACGTGCCCGATCATTTAAACGCTGTAGTAGAGTTCAAATTCAACCGGATGTGGCGTCATGCGTACGCGATCAACATCAGATTTACGCAGTTCGATATAAGCATCAATGGCATCATCAGTGAATACGCCGCCGCGGGTCAGGAACTCGCGATCTTCGTTCAGCGCATTCAGTGCTTCTTCCAGTGAGCCTGCTACTTTTGGAATCTCAGCTTCTTCTTCTGGTGGCAGGTCATACAGGTTTTTATCCATCGCATCGCCAGGATGGATTTTATTGATGATGCCATCCAGACCCGCCATCAGCAGCGCGGTAAACGCCAGGTATGGGTTAGCTGCTGGATCCGGGAAGCGTGCTTCAATACGACGCGCTTTCGGGCTGGCAACAACCGGAATACGAATTGATGCTGAGCGGTTACGTGCAGAGTAGGCAAGCATTACAGGTGCTTCATAACCAGGCACCAGACGCTTATAGGAGTTGGTGGTCGGGTTCGCCAGTGCGTTGATCGCTTTAGCATGCTTGATGACGCCGCCGATGTAGAACAGCGCGGTTTCAGACAGACCGCCGTACTTGTCACCGGAGAACAGGTTTACGCCACCTTTAGAGAGCGACATATGGCAGTGCATACCTGAGCCGTTATCACCAAACATCGGTTTTGGCATAAAGGTTGCTGTTTTGCCATACGCGTGTGCAACGTTGTGCACCACATATTTATAGATCTGAATCTCGTCCGCTTTTTTAGTCATGGTATTGAAGCGGGTAGCCACTTCGTTCTGACCAGCGGTAGCGACTTCGTGGTGATGTGCTTCCACAACCAGACCCATCTGCTCCATGGTCAGACACATGGCAGAACGGATATCCTGTGAGGAGTCAACCGGTGGTACCGGGAAGTAACCCCCTTTCAGGCCTGGACGGTGACCTTTGTTACCGCCTTCATATGCTTTGCCGGTGTTCCAGCACGCTTCGATATCATCGATAGCAACGTGTGAGCCTGATGTTGATGAGCCGAAACGGATATCATCAAACAGGAAGAATTCTGGTTCTGGTCCAAACAGCACGGTATCCGCGATGCCTGATGCGCGCAGATACTCTTCTGCACGTTTCGCGATAGAACGTGGGTCGCGGTCGTAGCCCTGCAGTGTGCCTGGCTCGAGAATGTCACAACGAATGATCAGCGTTGGATCTTCAAAGAATGGATCCATCACTGCGGTAGTCGCATCTGGCATCAGCACCATGTCTGATTCGTTGATGCCTTTCCAGCCGCCAATGGATGAACCATCGAACATTTTACCTTCTTCAAAGAAGTCTGCGTTAACCTGGTGAGCAGGAATAGTAACGTGCTGCTCTTTACCTTTGGTATCAGTAAAACGCAGATCAACAAACTTAACTTCATGCTCGTTCATCATCGAGAGAACGTGTTCAGCGGACATACTCAACTCTCCTGGAAATGGTCATCTGTAATCGTAGTGAGAGAACTCAACTGCCCGGAATGTGTCACGACTACTGACCACCCCTGACTAAGATCCCGGCAAAGCTACTCAGCCGTTATGCAACTGTCGTTTGCGCTTAAAAAAGATAAAGCGAATTCTGTGCCAACTTTTTTACAGCACTGAAAATCGCGCTGTGCGGCGCATTGCCGTAAGTCAGCAGCTGCACCACAACAGACGCAATGCATCATTATGGTGCATTTTACGCCATTGCGAGCACTAAATTGGTGCATAAACTGCACAGGATGAGGATATTTGCACCGTAAATGGTGCTAAAAACCAGCAGCGTGAGAATCTTGTCGGGAAAACTGTGATCATGTTCAGTATTCCGCTTAATCCGTGTACAATGCCGCGTTATTTCTATAATGCCTGAGGCAAAGCTGTGATCGAAAATTTGCGTAACATCGCCATCATCGCGCACGTTGACCATGGAAAAACCACCCTGGTTGATAAACTGCTGCAACAGTCTGGTACTTTTGACGCTCGTACCGAAGCGACTGAACGTGTGATGGACTCCAATGATTTGGAAAAAGAGCGTGGAATTACCATTCTCGCGAAAAACACCGCCATCAAATGGAATGATTATCGTATCAACATCGTTGATACCCCAGGACACGCCGACTTCGGTGGTGAAGTAGAGCGCGTCATGTCCATGGTGGATTCGGTGCTGCTGGTTGTTGATGCGATGGATGGCCCTATGCCGCAAACTCGCTTCGTAACCAAAAAAGCCTTTGCCCATGGCTTAAAACCTATTGTTGTTATCAACAAAATTGACCGTCCAGGCGCACGTCCTGACTGGGTTGTAGATCAGGTATTTGACCTGTTCGTTAACCTCGACGCGACTGACGAGCAGCTGGACTTCCCAATCATTTATGCATCAGCGCTGAATGGTATTGCGGGTCTGGATCATGCTGATATGGCAGAAGATATGACTCCGCTGTATCAGGCGATTGTTGATCATGTTTCTCCACCACAGGTTGAAGTTGAAGCACCACTGCAGATGCAGATCTCGCAGCTGGACTACAACAACTACCTGGGCGTTATCGGTATCGGCCGCATCAAGCGTGGCAAAATCAAGCCAAACCAGCAGGTTACTATCGTTGATAGTGAAGGCAAAACCCGCAATGCGAAAGTGGGCAAAGTACTGACGCACCTGGGTCTGGAACGTATTGATAGTGATATGGCAGAAGCGGGCGACATCATTGCCGTTACCGGTCTGGGCGAGCTGAACATCTCTGACACCATCTGCGATACGCAGAATGTGCAGGCGCTGCCGGCACTGAGCGTGGATGAGCCAACCGTCACCATGTTCTTTAACGTCAACACCTCTCCATTCTGTGGTAAAGAAGGTAAGTACGTTACTTCACGTCAGATTCTGGATCGTCTGAACAAAGAGCTGGTACACAACGTAGCGCTGCGTGTTGAAGAAACCGATGATGCTGATGCGTTCCGCGTATCGGGCCGTGGTGAACTGCACCTCTCTGTTCTGATTGAAAACATGCGTCGCGAAGGCTTTGAGCTGGCGGTATCCCGTCCAAAAGTTATTTTCCGCGAGCATGAAGGTCGTAAGCAGGAGCCATTTGAGAACGTGACCCTCGACATCGAAGAGACCCATCAGGGCTCAGTGATGCAGGCAATGGGTGAGCGTAAAGGCGACCTGAAAAATATGGATCCAGATGGCAAAGGCCGCGTACGTCTTGACTACGTGATCCCAAGCCGTGGTCTGATTGGCTTCCGTAACGAATTCATGACCATGACTTCCGGTACCGGTCTGCTCTACTCAACCTTCAGCCACTACGACGATGTTCGTCCGGGCGAAGTGGGTCAGCGTCAGAATGGTGTTCTGATCTCTAACGGTCAGGGTAAAGCCGTTGCGTTTGCTCTGTTTGGTCTGCAGGATCGCGGTAAGCTGTTCCTGGGCCACGGTGCAGAAGTCTATGAAGGCCAGATCATCGGTATTCACAGCCGTTCTAACGACCTGACAGTAAACTGCCTGACGGGTAAAAAACTGACTAACATGCGTGCATCTGGTACTGACGAAGCCACTACACTGGTTCCGCCACAGAAGATGACACTGGAGCAGGCCATTGAGTTTATCGATGATGATGAACTGGTTGAAGTGACTCCGCAGTCAGTACGTATTCGTAAACGTCATCTGACCGAGAACGATCGCAAACGCGCGTCTCGCGGCAGCAAAGAGTAAGCGATATCGTCTGATATTAAAGCCCCGCATTGCGGGGCTTTTTTTATCTCTGTTACCCGTCTTTTCCCGCCAGGCTCACTGTTCAGCTATGCTTTTTGCCGCTAGAGTGGAGCATGCTGTAAGCACAGAGGAGAGGCGTCATGCTGTATATCTTTGATTTAGGCAATGTGGTTGTTGATATCGACTTTAATCGCGTGCTGGGCGTCTGGAGTGATTTAAGCGGTGTGCCGCTGGCTACGCTGCAGAGCCGCTTCAGTATGGATAGTGCGTTTGAACAACATGAACGGGGCGAAATCAGCGATCCGGACTTTGCTGAGCGCCTCTGCGAACAGCTCGATGTTGCACTGAGTTATGCCCAGTTCACCGCTGGCTGGCAGGCGGTGTTTATTGGTGTACGGCCAGAAACGCTGAAAATTATGCAGCAGCTGCGCGCCAGAGGTGAACGTGTGGTCATCCTTTCCAATACCAATCAGCTGCATGTTGAGTTCTGGCCTCTGCACTACCCGGAAGTAGAGCAGGCTGCTGACCATATCTATATGTCACAGGATATCGGAATGCGTAAGCCAGAAGCACGCATCTTTAACTATGTGCTGGAGCGGGAAGGCGTCTCTGCCGCAGACGCGATTTTCTTTGATGATAATCAGGCTAATATCGATGCCGCTCGTGCTCTGGGCATTCATAGCGTGCTGGTAAAAGATAGCACGACTGTTCCTGAGTGGTTTGCGGCGCACGGGCAAAGGTAATGCGAAATACTCTCTACCATTCAGCACATGCGTTTTTTCTATGGCTGAAGCTGCTGTGGCGGCGCATTGACGAAGATAACATGACCACGCAGGCGGGTAATCTCGCCTACGTCTCGCTGCTGGCGCTGGTACCGCTGGTGGCAGTGGTTTTTGCGCTGTTTGCCGCTTTTCCGGTTTTCTCAGATATCAGCATTCAGCTCAAAAGCTTTATTTTTACCAACTTTATGCCCGCAGCAGGTGATGTTATCCAGCGTTACCTTGACCAGTTTGTCGCTAACGTTAATAAGATGACAGCGGTAGGTGCGGTAGGGTTGATCGTTACTGCTCTGCTGTTGATGCATTCCGTTGATAGTGCACTGAACGCTATCTGGCGCAGCAACTCGCCGCGTCCGGTAGTGTATTCGTTTGCGGTCTACTGGATGATTCTGACGCTGGGTCCTCTGCTGGCCGGTGCAAGCCTGGCGATCAGCTCCTATCTGCTGTCGCTACGCTGGATTAATGTGACGGGTGTTACCACGCTTATCGATCAGGTACTGCGTATTTTCCCGCTGCTGCTCTCTGTGCTGGCCTTCTGGCTGCTCTATAGTGTGGTACCCACCCGGCGCGTGCCGGGGCGCGATGCGCTGATTGGCGCGGTAGTCGCTGGCGTGCTGTTTGAGTTGGGTAAAAAAGGCTTTGCGCTCTATGTTACGATGTTTCCTTCGTATCAGTTAATTTACGGCGTACTGGCCGTTATTCCAATCCTGTTTCTGTGGGTTTACTGGACCTGGTGTATTGTACTGCTGGGTGCGGAGATCACCGTCACCCTTAATGACTACCGCCAGCTTAAGCAGCAGGAACGCGAAATAACACGAGAGGAAGCATGATTGCTTTGATTCAGCGCGTCAGTGCTGCCAGCGTTACGGTTGATAATCAGGTCATTGGCGAAATTGGCGCAGGATTGTTGATTCTGCTCGGCGTTGAAAAAGATGATGATGAACAAAAAGCGCAGCGGCTCTGTGAGAAAGTGCTTGGTTATCGCATTTTTGGTGATGAAAATGACAAGATGAATCTTAACGTTCGCCAGGCAGGGGGCAGCGTGCTGGTGGTATCGCAATTTACACTGGCAGCAGACACCCGCAAGGGTATGCGCCCCTCTTTTTCTGGTGGTGCTGCGCCGGCAGAAGCGGAACGTCTCTATCACTATTTCAGCGATTGCTGTCGCGAACAGGATATCAACACTGCTAATGGGCGCTTTGCTGCCGATATGCAGGTTTCACTGGTTAACGATGGACCGGTAACCTTCTGGTTGCAGGTATGAAAGCCTTAGCCGGGCGGCAGGGAATAAGCCACGCAAGCTCCGAACGAGAGAACCATTTTATGTATCATCTTCGTGTGCCTCAGACGGCGGAAGAGCTGGATATGTACTACCAGTTTCGCTGGGAAATGCTGCGTAAGCCACTGCGTCAACCACAGGGGTCTGAACGTGACGCCTGGGATGCGCTGGCGCATCATCAGATGGTTGTGGATGAGCAGGGCAGGCCGGTTGCCGCAGGACGCCTCTATATCAATGCGGAAAATGAGGCGGCGATTCGCTTTCTGGCGGTACATCCTTCTGTGCAGGGAAAAGGCCTGGGAACGCTGGTGGCGATGACGCTGGAATCGGTGGCACGGCAGGAGGGAGCGAAGCGCGTTACCTGTAGCGCACGCGAGGATGCCGTTGAGTTCTTTGCCAAGCTCGGCTTTATTAATCAGGGTGAAATTACCGCGCCGCAGACCACGCCGGTGCGCCACTTTTTGATGATCAAGCCGGTGGTAACGCTGGATGATATTCTGCATCGTGCTGACTGGTGCGGTCAGTTGCAGCAGGCGTGGTATGAGCATATCCCGCTCAGTGAAAAAATGGGTGTGCGCATTCTGCAATATACCGGTCAGAAATTTATTACCACGATGCCGGAAACCGGTAATCAGAACCCGCATCACACGCTCTTTGCTGGTAGCCTGTTTTCACTGGCTACGCTGACCGGCTGGGGATTGATCTGGCTGCTGCTGCGTGAACGACATCTGGGGGGAACGATAATCCTGGCTGACGCGCATATTCGCTACAGTAAGCCCATCAGCGGACGTCCTGGTGCTACTGCGGCACTGGGTTCACTAAGTGGTGATCTCGATCGTCTGGCACGCGGCCGTAAAGCCCGGGTACAGCTTGAGGTTGAGCTTTATGGTGATGATGAACCGGGGGCGATATTCCAGGGGGTTTACATTGTGCTGCCCGCTGATCCGGATGAGCCACTGGAAGAGGGCGGATCGGGGGCGTTAATTAATTAAAATGATGTCGCGCCGCAACCGCAGGATGACTATCCGGTTGCGGCGGTCGCTATTCAGCGATTACTGTATCTGACCATTGCGCATTGTCTGCTGCAGCGAACCCGCGTCCGTGGTTACTGTGAGTCCGGCGGAGATGCCCGGCCGCAGCGGCGCATCGTGGCGCAGCGATCCATCCAGCTTCAGCTGCAGATTGCTATCGCCCTCCAGCGTGACCGCTGGCCAGCCCCAGTTCTCCAGTATATTTGCCGCTACACCCTGACCTTTCAGATTAAGCGTCACCGGGCGCTGTGGTGTCTGTCCTACTGTGGCCGTAGCCTCCAGCAACCCTTTTCCGGAAAAGGCGCTCATTTCAGTGACCTCAATCTGCCGATCGCTGGCCACCAGCGTCAGCGAGGGATGGCGTAAATCAGTGCGATTAAACGTCGCTTCTGCGGCGTTAAAGCTGGCCTTACCTGCCCAGATACCCCATTGATGCTGACGCGCCAGCAGCAGGTTATCTGCGGTGCCATCCAGCGCGGTCATCTGAAACGGAAATGCCGGATTGATATCAATAATCAGATTGCGATTGGCAGTGGCATGTTTTACCAGCACGCTGCCAAGCCAGGCAGGTAGTGGAGCCTGCCAGCGCTCGCGCCAGTTATGCGGTAGCGTATATTCCAGTCCGGCCAGCGCCAGGTCATCCAGGATAAGCTGCCGGTCACTGCGCACCCAGTTGCCGCTGGCGCGCACAATGCCATTTGCCCAGCGTGAGCTAAACTGCGTCAATGCAATCCCCCGGGCAGAGAACTCAGCATTCAGAATCGGATCGTTGAGTGTCAGATTGCCATTAATAAAGTTACCTGCGTTCATCGCCAGGTAACCTTCGTCGCTCTGCCAGTCACCATTGCGCAGCGTTAGCCCTTTTAATGTGAGATCCAGATCGGTTACGGCCCAGTCTGGCCCCTGCAGCCGTGCGTCGCTCATATCCAGCCGTGTAATAGCGATTGAAGGTGTTGTCAGCAGCGGGCGCAGAAAATCGTTCAGTGATTTATCTGTCTGCAGGCGAATACCTGTCAGACGCAGCTGATCGATTTTCCAGTTTCCCTGTGCATCGCGCGCTGCCCGGCCGGTGACTGAGCCGCGTGCCAGGTCCGCACCGATGTTGGTGAGCATCAGCTGACGCTTTGTGATATTTCCCTGGAGTAATACGTTACCGCCGGAGAAGCCCTCAAACGTCAGATTCGCGGCGCTCATCTGAAACTGTGCATCGCTGCCCAGCATATTTTCCGGTACTGGCTTCCAGGGAATAATGCCGCCACTAACCCCCTGTGCTGATAACGGGAATGGCGTATGCGAACTCTCAATATGCACATTACGCAGCTGCAGACGATTGGCCTGAATCGGTAGTGCGGTTAGCTGAGTCTGATTAGCAAGATTGATCTCTCCCTCCTGCACCTCAATGCTGCCAAAGTGTAGTGCATCACTGAACTGCACCAGCGCCAGTCCGAGATCGAGACGTTTCGCGATCACTATCGCTGGCTGGCCATCATGACCAAAGCTGAAATCATCCAGCACGATATGAGCGGGAGAAGAAAAGTTGTGTTCAATCTTACTGACCGAGAGATGCCAGGCGGTTTTGTCGCTTACCCAACGGCTAAACCAGCCTGCGCCCCACTGTGTCTGCACCAGTACATAGCAGATCACCAGCAGCAGCAGAATCAGCAGTAATAAGGTAAGGAAAAACCTGCCCAGAAATTTCATCGCATCCATCCATTCCGATCGTTATCCAGTCACTATTTGTTATGCCTGAATTAACGTTGCAGCTCAACCGTCTGGACGCAAATGTGGATAAATTGCAGGCAGGCCGCAGCCTGCCGCAGACACTATTTTTCCTGTGGGAAGATAAGATTAAGTACAATTGCCGTGATACCGCCAGCTGCGATGCCGGAAGAGAGCAGTGTTTTCAGCCATTCCGGGGCAAACTGCAGGATCAGTGGCTGCTGTGATACGCCAAGTCCCACCGCCAGCGACAGTGCAATAATCATAATAGCGCGACGATTAAGTGGTTCGCGAGCCACGATACGCACGCCAGAGGCAGCAATAGTCCCAAACATCACAATGGTCGCGCCGCCGAGTACCGGTTCAGGAATATGTTGTACAAAGCCACTTACCGCCGGAAAGAGCCCCAGCACGATCAGCATCAGCGCGACAACAAATCCTACATAACGGCTGGCAACACCGGTGAGCTGAATAACACCATTGTTTTGACCAAAACAGGAGTTGGGAAAAGTATTAAAGAGTGCAGATACGCAGGAGTTCAGGCCATTCGCCAGCACACCGCCCTTCAGACGTTTCATATAGAGCGGACCGCTTACCGGCTGTTCTGAGACATCGGAGGTGGCTGTGATATCGCCAATGGTTTCCAGCGAGGTCACCATAAACACCAGCATTAGCGGGATCAGCAAATTCCAGTCAAAACCCAGACCATAATAAAGCGGGGTGGGAACTGCCAGCAGAGGCTGATTCCCGGATGCTGCTGTTTCCGGCAGCATATCCAGCCCCCACGCAAGCGCATAACCTGTGGCCATCGCTATCACCAGAGAGGCGACGCGCAGCCAGGGATTGCGCTGGCGATTAAGCAGTATAATAACCAGCAGCACGACACCCGCCAGCAGCAGATTTTTGGGCGCACCAAAGCTGTGATCGCTGATGGCAGCAAAGCCACCGCCTATCGAGGTCAATCCCACCTGAATCAGCGACAGGCCGATAATCATCACCACAATACCGGATACCAGTGGCGTAATGATACGACGTGCCAGATGCAGTACCCGTGATAGCAGCATTTCCGTGCAGGAGGCAATCATCAGGGTGCCAAACAGGGCTGCCATCATCGTGGGCACATCAGCGCCGCCGTTTTTCAGCGCCATACCACCCATAATCAGCGGTGTCACAAAATTAAAGCTGGTGCCCTGAATCGACAGCAGACCTGAGCCTACCGGCCCCCAGGTTTTGATTTGCAGCAGGGAGGCAACGCCGGATGCAAAGAGTGACATGCTGATGATGTGCTGCGTATCTTTAGCCGGCAGTCCAAGTGCCTGGCAGATCAGCAGCGCGGGTGTGATCACAGCAACAAACATCGCCAGCAGATGCTGGCCGGCGGCAAAGAGTGTTTGTGGCAGCGGTGGGCGATCTTCAAGACGATAGATTAATTCGCTTTTTGCCGCGACAGGAGAGGCTGCGGGCTGGAGGGTTTCGGCACTATCAACAGACATAACAGATTCTCGATAACTGCAAAGTGGCGATTTTAAACGGTTGCCCGCTGAAAGCAATCGTTTGCATAGCTGGCCTGCAGTTTATGCAAAATGTTTTTCAATATAAGTATGGGATAATACCACCTGAGCGGCCTGCTCAGGCGTGGCTATAGCGTTCGGTTTCAGGTAGCCAGCGCTCAATCAGCGCCTGAGCCTGATCGGGATAGTATTGGTGGATATGGCGCGCCACACGTTGCACCTCAGGGATCATACTTTGATCGCGCAACAGGTCGGCAACTTTGAATTCCGCGTTGCCGGTCTGACGTGTACCCAGCAGTTCGCCGGGGCCACGGATCTCAAGATCGTGCTGCGCAATAACAAATCCATCATTGCTGTCGCGCAGCACCTGCAGCCTGCGCTGGGCCGTTTTGCTCAGCGGCGCCTTGTAGAGCAGCACACAGTGCGAGGCAACGGCACCACGGCCGACTCGTCCGCGTAACTGATGCAGCTGAGCCAGGCCAAGCCGCTCCGGGTTTTCGATAATCATCAGGCTGGCGTTAGGGACATCCACGCCGACCTCGATAACCGTGGTGGCGACCAGCAGCTGGATATCATTGGCTTTGAACGCCGCCATAACTGCCTGTTTTTCTGCTGGTTTCATGCGGCCGTGCACCAGCCCGACGCGTAAATCAGGTAGCGCGTTATTCAACTCCTGCCAGGTCGCTTCAGCCGCCTGCGCTTCAAGCACTTCTGACTCATCAATCAGCGTACAGACCCAGTAAGCCTGACGTCCCTCAAGACAGGCATTTTTAACACGATCGATGATATCGCTGCGGCGGGTGTCAGGAATAGCGACGGTGGTAACCGGTGTACGGCCAGGTGGCAGTTCATCGATAGTGGAGGTATCGAGATCGGCGTAGGCAGTCATAGCCAGCGTACGCGGGATCGGTGTTGCCGTCATGATAAGCTGGTGCGGATGGAAGCCCTGCTCCTCGCCTTTTTCCCACAGCGCCAGACGCTGATGCACCCCAAAACGGTGTTGCTCATCAATAATCACCAGCGCCATGCCATTAAATTTTACCTGTTCCTGAAACAGGGCGTGAGTGCCGACTACCATGGCGACTTTTCCGCTGGCGATGGCCGCCTGCTGTGATTCGCGCGCTTTGCCTTTTTGTTTACCAGCCAGCCAGCCTGTTTCGATGCCAAGTGGTGCGAACCAGTGGCGAAAATTAGCGGCGTGCTGTTCGGCCAGTAGTTCGGTTGGTGCCATCAATGCTACCTGCTTGCCATGTGCAATAACGTTTAGCGCCGCCAGGGCAGCAACCAGCGTTTTACCAGAGCCGACATCACCCTGCACCAGGCGCAGCATTGGATAATCATTGGCCAGATCGCGCTCAATCTCGTCCACCACGCGCCGCTGTGCCGCTGTGGGTGAAAAGGGCAGTGCTGCCAGCAGTTGATCGGTCAGGGTATGACAGGCAGGCATTGGCAGAGCATGATGGCGTTGTGCTCCGGCGCGCAAGGCCAGCATACTGAGATTATGTGCCAGCAGCTCCTCGAGAATAAGTCGTTTTTGCGCCGGATGTCGGCCGGTTTCCAGCTCGCTGAGTCTGAGATCGGGCGGTGGGCGGTGCAGCATATGAAGCGCATCAGGCAGGCTTATTAATCCGCCACTCAGCTCCGGCGGCAGCAGCTCAGCAATTGGATGACTTTTCAGCAGATCCAGTGCCTGGTCGGTGAGATTGCGCAGCGTCGCCTGACGAATACCTTCTGTTGTGGGATAGACCGGCGTCAGCGTCTCCTGCAGCTCCACGCCACCCTGCTCACCCTGTACGCGATATTCAGGATGAATAATCTCAGCGCCACGCTGGCCGCGTTTGATCTCGCCATAGGCAGTCACCCGGCGACCCGGCGCCAGGCTGTTTTTCATGCCGGCATTGAAATTGAAAAAGCGCAGAGTTGCTATGCCACTGCCGTCGCTGATCTGGCAGACCAGCATCCGTCGCCGGCCAAACGTGACGTCGCTGTTCAGCACTTCACCTTCGACTGTGGCCCAGATGCCTGGCAGCAGATCGTTGATTTTATAAAGCTGAGTACGATCTTCGTAGCGCAGAGGCAGGTGCAGCAGCAGATCCTGAATCGTAAACAGGCCAAGTCTGGCCAGCTTGCCGGCCTGGCTGGCACCAACGCCGGTCAGGGTACTGAGCGGTATGGCATCCAGCAGCCGGCCTTTCATTTCCGACCCGTGGCTTGCATGGCAGCCCACCAGCTGGCATCGGCGTCGATGCCACCCTGGCTGTTGATATGCGGATAGGGCAGACCTTTTTGCAGCGCTACGCGTGCCAGCACCGGATAGCCGCCTTCAAACAGCAGTCGTTGCTGCTCGTCTTCATCCAGCAGGCTATGCTGGCGCTGATACATACCCGCATTTTGCCGCTGACGCTGCGCCTCATAGAGGATCAGGGCTGAGGCAACAGAAACATTGAGTGACTGCACCATGCCCGCCATCGGAATAATAATCTCCTGATCGGCCAGTGCCAGCGCCTCGGCAGTGATACCGGTTTTTTCCTGCCCCATCAGGATGCAGGTTGGACGGGTATAATCGATATCACGAAAATCCACTGCTTTCGCTGACAGATTGGTCGCCAGTACCTGCATACCCTGCTGTTTCAGCTGGCGCGCTGCGTCCGTAATATGTGGATGCGTTTTGACTTTGACCCAGCTGTTGCTGCCAGCTGATGCGGACACCATCGTGCGCATACGCACGCTGGGCCAGACAGCGTGAACTTCATGAATACCTACGGCGTCTGCAGTACGGATCACTGCAGAGACGTTGTGTGGTTTATGCACCTGCTCCATGCAGACGGTGAGATCGTGCTGACGCTGCGCCAGCATTTCCTGAATTCGGGCAAAACGTTGAGCATTCATGCATTAATTACGGTTACGGTGAACTTTGATGACATCCGGCATTACACGAATTTTACGCATAATGTTAGCCAGATGAACGCGGTCATTAGCAGTGAGGCGAATAAACGCGCTATACACACGGCCATCACGCTCTTCAGTATTCAGACTCTGAATATTTGAGCCTGCCGTGTTGATAGCGGCAGTCAGATTTGCCAGCGCGCCCTGGTGGTTAAACATATCCACTTTGATTTCCGCGACAAACTCCTGCTCAATACCCTTGTCCCACTCCACTGCCATAAACTTCTCTGGCTCTTTTTGATAGCCGCGGATGTTACGACAGGATTCATGATGCACGACCAGACCTTTACCCGGGCTGACATGAGCCACAATCGGGTCACCGGGAATTGGACGACAGCATTTGGCAAAGGTAATAAGTACGCCATCTGCGCCTTTAATTGGCAGTTTTTTGCTGCGTTTGCTGCTCTGCGTGTTGTCTGGTGCAATCTGCAGCAGATTTTTTGCAACCACTACGCTCATCGCATTACCGAGACCTATCTCAGCCAGCAGATCGTCAATTGTCGCGAGCTTCATCCTGTCCAGCTCAAGCTGAATATTCTCAGCCGGGATCTCCGCCAGTTTTTTACTGCCACCCAGAGCATGGCTTAACAGACGGCGACCAAGACTGACTGAATCCTCACGCTTGAGATTTTTCAGCAGCTGGCGAATTTTGGCACGCGCTTTTGAGCTGACAACAAAGTTGAGCCAGGCTGCATTCGGACGTGCACCCGGTGCAGTAATGATCTCAATGGTTTGCCCGCTGGTCAGTGGTTGTGACAACGGATATGGCTGACGATCCACGCGGGCACCGACACAGGCATGGCCAATATCAGTATGTACGGCGTAAGCAAAGTCCACCGGCGTGGCGCCAGCGGGCAGCTCAACAATACGGCCTTCAGGCGTGAACACGTAGATCTCATCCGGGAACAGATCGGACTTAACGCTCTCAATAAATTCGAACGAACTGCCAGCGCTCTGCTGTAGCTCCAGCAGGCTCTGCAACCAGCGTTGTGCACGAATTTGTGCGGTAGTACTGCTTTCGCCGGCTTCTTTGTAAGCCCAGTGAGCGGCCACCCCCATCTCTGCCATCTGATCCATATCTTCTGTACGGATCTGTACTTCAACCGGCACACCGTGTGGGCCAATCATTGACGTATGCAGCGACTGATAGCCGTTGGCTTTGGGAATGGCAATATAATCTTTGACGCGTCCGGGACGCGGTTTATAAAGGCTATGCATCTGGCCGAGCACGCGATAACAGGTATCGAGATCTTTCACCACGACACGGAAGGCATAAATATCCATGATCGAGTGAAAACGCTGCTCTTTAAGATGCATTTTGCGATAGATGGAATAGAGATGTTTTTCGCGACCGCTGACGCGGCAGGGAATACCAGCCTCCAGCAGACGACCATCGATTTCAGAAAGGATTTTCTGAATCATCTCTTTTCGGTTACCGCGCGCGGCTTTCACCACCTCTTTGATTACACGAAAGCGGTTAGGATAGAGCGCTTCAAAGCCCAGTTCTTCAAGCTCTGTTTTCAGATGATGAATACCGAGGCGATGTGCCAGCGGGCTGTAAATTTCCAGCGTCTCAAGCGCAATACGGCGTTTTTTATCAGGACGCAGCGCGCCCAGAGTACGCATATTGTGCGTGCGGTCAGCAAGTTTGATCAAAATGACGCGAATATCCTGCACCATTGCCATGATCATTTTGCGGAAGTTTTCTGCCTGTGCCTCTTTCTTGTCGCGGAACTTCAGCTTATCGAGCTTGGAGACGCCTTCCACCAGTTCGGCCACGCTTTTGCCAAAAAGCTGTTCCATGTCCTGATAGGTGGCGGGGGTATCCTCGATAACATCATGCAGCAGCGCGGCCATAAGCGTTTCATGGTCGAGCTTCATTTCAGCCAGAATACAGGCTACGGCAACAGGATGTGTGATATAGGGCTCACCGCTGGAGCGTGTCTGCCCCTCGTGAGCATCACGTGCAACAAGATAGGCTTGCTTGAGGCGCTTGATTTGCTCCTCAGGCAAGTATTGTTCAATCAGCTGATTGAGACTTTCAAACAGATACAAGGGTGACCTGCTGAGTTCTGTTAACGACGACCTTCAGCGATAGCGGTAACGGCCTGCAACTCAGCGGCTTCCTGCTCTTGCTGTTCCTGACGATCGCGGACATCCAGAATCTGATTAGTGATCAGGCCTTCTTCGATTTCGCGCAGGGCGATAACCGTGGCTTTATCGTTCTCTTCCGGAACCAGCGGGTCTTTGCCGCCTACCTGCATCTGACGTGCACGACGTGCAGCGACCAACACCAGGTCAAAACGGTTACCAATTTTCTCTACTGCGTCCTGAACGG
>CAJYKU010000026.1 GCA_913775175.1 uncultured Pantoea sp. | reverse complement strand
TTTGGGCTACAAACACCGGTTTAATGACCGACAGACGGAATCGAGAATCTGATGAGTGACTATAAATCTACCCTGAATTTGCCGGAAACGGGGTTCCCGATGCGTGGCGATCTGGCCAAACGCGAACCGGGCATGCTGCAGCGCTGGTATGACGACAATCTCTACGGCCTTATCCGCACCGCCAAAAAAGGGAAAAAAACCTTTATCCTGCATGATGGCCCTCCCTATGCAAACGGCAACATTCATATTGGTCACTCGGTTAACAAGATTCTGAAAGATATTATCGTTAAGTCGAAAGGCATGGCGGGCTATGACTCGCCTTATGTTCCAGGCTGGGACTGCCACGGCTTACCGATTGAGCACAAAGTTGAACAGATGATTGGTAAGCCGGGCGAAAAAGTGAGCGCGGCTGAGTTCCGTGCTGCCTGCCGCAACTACGCTGCAGAGCAGGTGGAAGGTCAGAAAAAAGATTTTATCCGGCTTGGTGTGCTGGGCGACTGGGATCGTCCCTACCTGACCATGAACTTCGAGACCGAAGCCAATATTATTCGTGCGCTGGGTAAAATCATCGGCAATGGCCACCTGCATAAGGGTGCGAAACCGGTGCACTGGTGCATGGATTGTCGTTCAGCGCTGGCTGAGGCAGAGGTTGAGTATTATGACAAAACCTCTCCTTCTATCGATGTCATGTTTAACGCACTGGATGCCGATGCTGTACGCGCAGCGTTTGGCGTCAGCGATTCAGAAGGCCCGGTCTCTCTGGTGATCTGGACCACCACTCCATGGACAATGCCCGCAAACCGCGCTATCTCACTGCACCCGGAATTTGTGTATCAGCTGGTGCAGATCGACGGCCGCTGCCTGATTCTGGCCAAAGATCTGGTTGAGAGCGTGATGAAGCGTGCTGGTATCAGCGACTGGCGTGTCCTGGGTGAATGTCAGGGCGCAGCGCTGGAGCTACAGCTGTTCCAGCATCCATTCCTGACTCAGGTGCAGTCGAAAGTGATACTGGGTGAGCATGTAACGCTGGAAGCGGGTACTGGTGCGGTTCATACTGCGCCAGGCCACGGTCCGGATGACTATGTCATTGGTCAGAAATATGGAATTGAGACTGCAAATCCGGTTGCGCCGGATGGCACTTTCCTGCCAGGCACCTATCCTCTGCTCGATGGCGTGAACGTCTTTAAAGCCAACGATAAAATTGTTGAGCTGCTTAAAGAAAAAGGCGCACTGCTGCATGTGGAAAAGCTGCTGCACAGCTATCCGCACTGCTGGCGCCATAAAACGCCAATTATCTTCCGTGCCACACCACAGTGGTTTATCAGCATGGATCAGCAGGGGCTGCGTGCACAGTCGCTGAAAGAGATTAAAGGCGTACAGTGGATCCCGGACTGGGGTCAGGCACGTATCGAAGCGATGGTAGCTAATCGTCCTGACTGGTGTATCTCACGTCAGCGCACCTGGGGCGTGCCGATGGCACTGTTTGTTCATAAAGAGAGCGAGCAGCTGCATCCCGATACGCTGGAGCTGATGGAGAAAGTGGCGCAGCGCGTTGAGCAGGATGGTATTCAGGCGTGGTGGGATCTCGATCCGCGTGAACTGATGGGCGACGATGCCGATCACTATGTCAAAGTTCCCGATACGCTCGATGTCTGGTTTGATTCCGGTTCTACCAGCTTTTCAGTGGTTGATGCGCGTCCTGAATTTAAGGGACAGGCGCCGGATATGTATCTGGAAGGTTCAGATCAGCATCGCGGCTGGTTTATGTCCTCGCTGATGATCTCCACGGCCATGAAGGGCAAAGCACCTTATCGCCAGGTGCTGACGCACGGCTTTACCGTTGATGGTCAGGGCCGCAAAATGTCGAAGTCTATCGGCAATACAGTCGCGCCGCAGGATGTTATGGACAAGCTGGGCGCGGATATCCTGCGTCTGTGGGTGGCTTCAACCGACTACTCCGGTGAGATGGCGGTATCTGATGAAATCCTGAAGCGTGCAGCTGACAGCTATCGTCGTATCCGTAACACCGCGCGCTTCCTGCTGGCAAACCTGGCTGGCTTCAATCCGGCAACCGACTGCGTTACGCCAGAAGAGATGGTGGTAGTTGATCGCTGGGCTGTGGGCCGTGCGCTGGCAGCACAGCAGGATATTATTGCCTCCTATGAGAACTACGATTTCCATGAAGTGGTACAGCGCCTGATGCATTTCTGCTCCATTGAGATGGGATCGTTCTATCTGGATGTGATCAAAGATCGTCAGTACACCGCAAAAGGCGACAGCCTGGCGCGTCGCAGCTGCCAGACTGCGCTGTGGCATATCGTTGAGGCGCTGGTGCGCTGGATGGCACCAATTATGTCGTTTACCGCTGATGAGATCTGGGGCCATCTGCCGGGTGAACGTGCAAAATATGTCTTTACCGAAGAGTGGTATGAAGACCTGTTTGCTCTGGCAGCTGATGAACCGATGAACGATGCGTTCTGGGCCGATCTGCTGAAAGTGCGCGGCGAAGTGAATAAAACCATTGAGCAGGCGCGCAGTGAAAAACGTATTGGTGGTGCACTGGAAGCAACCGTCACGCTCTATGCTGAACCCGAGCTGGCGGCGAAGTTACAGGCGCTGGGCGACGAGTTACGCTTTGTGCTGCTTACCTCTGGCGCAATCGTGGCTGAGTACGTTACTGCCAGTGATGAAGCTCAGCAGAGTGAACTGCTGAAAGGTCTGAAGATCGCCCTGCATAAAGCAGAGGGTGAGAAGTGTCCGCGCTGCTGGCACTACACCACTGATGTGGGTCAGAATCCGGAACATGCTGCGGTATGCGGTCGCTGTTACTCTAACGTAGCCGGTGACGGCGAAGTGCGGAAATTTGCCTGATGACTAAACTCAGTTCAACCGGACTACGCTGGATCTGGCTGGTGCTGGTGGTTATTGGCATCGACTTTGCCAGTAAGATATGGGTGATGAACACGATGACGCTGCATGAAACACGGCCGCTGATTCCGTTTCTCAACCTGTTCTATGCGCATAACTATGGCGCGGCGTTTAGTTTTCTGGCGGATAAAGGCGGCTGGCAGCGCTGGTTCTTTGCTGGTATTGCTATCGCTATCGCCGTGGCGCTGCTGGTTATGATGTATCGTACCCGTGCCAGCAATAAGCTTGCTAATATCGCTTACGCGCTGATTATTGGCGGTGCGCTGGGCAACCTGTTTGATCGGGCCTGGCACGGTTTTGTGGTCGATTTCATCGACTTCTATATCGGAGACTGGCACTTCGCCACCTTTAATATTGCCGATTGCGGTATCTGCATCGGTGCGGCGCTGGTGGTGCTGGAAGGGTTCTTTAATCCTGACAGCAAAAAAGCACTATCCTGACCTCTTATCGCGTGTATGCCATTAATGGCATACACGCGTGAGGTTAATGAAAGAGAGAGTAAGGGTAACTCATGACAGATACAGTCCAGCCCGATAGCGCGCTGCTGGTGCATTTCACGCTGAAACTGGAGGATGGCTCAACCGCCGAATCCACTCGTGCCAACGGTAAGCCTGCGCTGTTTCGTCTGGGTGACGGCAGCCTGTCGGCAGCACTGGAGCAGGAGTTACTGGGCCGTAAAGCGGGTGATAAGCATGCGTTTACGCTGGCTCCGGAAGACGCCTTTGGTGGCAGCAACCCGGATCTTATCCAGTACTTTTCACGGCGTGACTTTATCGATGCGGGTGAGCCGGAAATTGGTGCAATTATGTTGTTTAGCGGCATGGGCGGTAGCGAAATGCCGGGCGTGATCCGCGAGATCTCTGGCGATTCGATCACCGTTGATTTTAATCATCCGCTGGCGGGGCAAGCCATCCGGTTTGATATCGAAGTGCTGGAGATCGATCCGGTACTGGAGGATAACAATGCAAATCCTGTTAGCTAATCCGCGGGGCTTCTGCGCGGGTGTCGATCGCGCGATCAGTATCGTGGAGCGGGCGCTGGAGATGTATGGCGCACCGATTTATGTCCGCCATGAAGTGGTGCACAACCGCTATGTGGTCAGCAGTCTGCGCGAGCGCGGCGCGATATTTATTGAAGAGATCAGCGAAGTGCCGGATAACGCCATTCTGATCTTCTCGGCGCATGGCGTGTCGCAGGCGGTGCGGGCCGAAGCCAAAGCGCGCAATCTGACCATGCTGTTTGATGCGACCTGTCCGCTGGTTACTAAAGTACATATGGAAGTGGCACGCGCCAGCCGTAAAGGGGTGGAGGCGATTCTGATTGGTCACGCGGGGCATCCGGAAGTGGAAGGCACGATGGGCCAGTACAGTAACCCCAACGGCGGTATGTACCTGGTAGAGTCACCGGAAGATGTGTTTAAACTCAGCGTCAAAGATGAAGCGAATCTTTGCTTTATGACGCAGACCACACTCTCTGTGGATGATACCTCCGCTGTCATTGATGCGCTGCGCCAGCGTTTTCCGGCAATTGTCGGACCGCGTAAAGATGATATCTGCTACGCCACCACTAACCGCCAGGAAGCGGTACGGGTACTGGCTCAGGATGCTGAGGTCGTACTGGTGGTAGGATCAAAGAACTCTTCTAACTCTAACCGCCTGGCAGAACTGGCACAGCGTGCCGGCCGGCTGGCGAAACTGATCGACTCTGCTGATGATATTCAGCCAGAGTGGGTGAGTGGCGTCACCTGTATTGGTGTAACCGCAGGTGCATCTGCGCCAGATATACTGGTGCAGCAGGTTATTGAACGCCTGAAAGCGCTGGGTGGTGAAGCAGCGATTGAACTGATTGGCCGCGAAGAGAATATTATCTTTGAAGTGCCTAAAGAGCTGCGCGTTGACGTACGCAACGTCGAGTAATGCGCTGATGCCGCACTAAACGGGCCGACACTGTCGGCCTTTTTTACATCTGTACATCAGCAGCAGAATTGCTTTTACTGATAATCGAAGGCGGCTGGCCTGAAATTCTAATACCCCAATTTTATAGTGGCGTGCAGGTTGCCGGATGATTAATCTGTTCAGGCTTTGCATGCATAGTTTTGTATCAGGAATGAATAAATATGAGTGAGCTCCGTATTGCTGTAGTGGGCGCGCCTGGCCGGATGGGACGCAATCTGATCCAGGCTATCAATGAGGCAGAGGGCGTGGTACTGGGCGCAGCACTGGCGCGCTCCGGCTCGTCGCTGCTGGGCGCTGACGCCGGTGAGCTGGCCGGGATTGGCAAAAACAGCGTAGTAATAACCGACGATCTGCACAGCGTTGCTGATGACTTTGATGTACTGATCGATTTTACCCGCCCGGAGGCGACGCTGGAGTACCTGGCTATCTGCCGCCAGTATCGAAAAGCAATGGTGATTGGCACCACTGGTTTTGATGAAGCAGGTAAAGCCGCGATTCGCACCGCCGCAGCAGAGATCGGCATTGTGTTTGCCGCGAATTTCAGCGTAGGGGTTAATCTGGTACTGGATCTGCTCCAGCAGGCGGCGCGGGTAATGGGCGAGTACGCCGACATTGAGATTGTTGAAGCGCATCATCGCCACAAAGTCGATGCACCATCCGGCACAGCACTGGCAATGGGAGAAGCAATTGCAGATGCGATGAGATGGAAGCTCGACGAACACGCGGTCTACGCGCGTGAAGGCCATACCGGTGAGCGTCAGGCGCAAAGCATCGGGTTTGCCACAATCAGAGCGGGCGATATCGTTGGTGAGCATACGGCAATTTTTGCTGATATCGGTGAGCGTATTGAGATTACTCATAAAGCCTCCAGCCGTATGACATTTGCAAAAGGCGCAGTAAAGGCAGCGTTATGGCTAAAGTCACGTGAAAATGGGTATTTTGATATGCGTGATGTTCTGAATTTATCAGTTTAGTGAGTGTTGTGCGTCATTGTGATGTGGTCTTTCAGTCGCTAGTTCTTTGATTGGCAGGGCAATATATTTATTGCCCTTTGTTTTGTCTGAAAAACAAGGTTCAAGGATAAATTTGTTGTCAGATATCTTTTTCTTGTGGTTTTCCCCGGTTTTTCCTTTGTTGCGCAGCGTTTTTTTGACCACTTGGTCAAAAATAGCAACTGGTTTAGTTGTGTCGCTATTTTTATAGTCAGGCAACCGATTAATCTGCGCTGCAATCTCTCTCTTTTGCCTGTTTTATCTGACATTTCGTTTAAAGAGCTTAAAATCATCAAAAAAAATGGCATTCAGGGTAGACAGCTGCCGGGGTGATCATTAGAATGCGCGCAATTTGCCAAAAATCGAGCAGTCAGGCGGTTTTTACATTGATTCAGGCCAGTGTAATGAATTAATATGCATATATTGTGACTGTTTATTCCCTGGAGGATGTTTTGATTAAGTCAGCGCTCTTGGTTCTGGAAGACGGAACCCAATTCCACGGTCGGGCCATCGGGGCCACGGGTTCGGCAGTGGGGGAGGTCGTTTTCAATACGTCAATGACCGGTTATCAAGAAATCCTTACTGATCCCTCCTATTCCCGCCAGATTGTTACCCTTACTTATCCCCATATCGGCAATGTTGGTGCCAACGCCGCTGATGAAGAGTCCAGCCAGATCCACGCGCAGGGCCTGGTTATCCGGGATCTACCGCTAATCACCAGTAACTACCGTAGCGAAGAGACGCTTTCTGCCTATCTGCAGCGCAATAATATCGTTGGCATCGCGGATATCGATACCCGTAAGCTGACCCGACTGCTGCGTGAGAAGGGTGCGCTGAACGGCTGTATTATCGCGGGCGATAATCCGGACGCGGCGCTGGCACTGCAGAAAGCACAGGCTTTCCCGGGGCTGAAAGGTATGGATCTGGCGAAAGAAGTGGCAACCCGCGAAACCTATACATGGCAGCAGGGGAGCTGGACGCTTAAGGGTGGCCTGCCTGAGCAGCAGTCAGCAGAAACACTACCGTTCCACGTGGTGGCTTATGACTACGGTGCCAAGCGCAATATCCTGCGTATGCTGGTTGATCGCGGCTGCCGTCTGACGGTTGTACCGGCTCAGACGCCAGCGGCAGAGGTTCTGGCGCTTAACCCGGACGGAATTTTTCTCTCTAATGGCCCTGGTGACCCGGAGCCGTGTGACTACGCCATTCAGGCAATTCAGACATTTCTGAACACAGATATTCCGGTATTTGGTATCTGTCTGGGCCATCAGCTGCTGGCGCTGGCGAGCGGAGCCAAAACCGTGAAAATGAAGCTGGGCCATCATGGTGGCAACCATCCGGTTAAAGATCTTGATAATAACACTGTAATGATCACTGCTCAGAACCATGGTTTTGCAGTCGATAGCAGCCAGATGCCTGCAAATCTGCGTGTTACTCACGTATCGCTGTTTGACCAGACCGTGCAGGGTATTCATCGTACTGACAAAACCGCTTTTAGCTTCCAGGGACATCCGGAAGCGAGTCCAGGCCCGCACGATGCGGCGCCACTGTTCGATCACTTTATCGAACTGATTGAAGCTTATCGTTCAAACGCGAAGTAATCAGGAGCCTCCGATGCCAAAACGTACTGACATAAAATCTATCCTGATCCTTGGCGCTGGCCCGATCGTTATCGGTCAGGCGTGTGAATTTGACTATTCGGGTGCCCAGGCGTGTAAAGCGCTGCGCGAAGAGGGCTATCGCGTCATTCTGGTTAACTCAAACCCGGCGACCATCATGACCGACCCGGAGATGGCTGATGCAACCTATATCGAGCCAATTCACTGGGAAGTGGTGCGCAAAATCATTGAAAAAGAGCGCCCCGATGCAGTTCTGCCAACCATGGGCGGTCAGACTGCACTGAACTGTGCGCTGGAGCTGGAGCGCCAGGGCGTGCTGGAAGAGTTTGGCGTGACCATGATTGGTGCCACGGCGGATGCGATTGATAAAGCAGAAGATCGCCGTCGCTTTGATGTAGCAATGAAGAGCATTGGTCTGGACACTGCGCGCTCCGGTATTGCGCACACCATGGAAGAGGCGCTGAAAGTTGCTGAAGATGTCGGTTTCCCCTGCATTATTCGCCCTTCATTCACCATGGGTGGCACTGGCGGTGGTATCGCCTATAACCGTGAAGAGTTTGAAGAGATTTGTGAGCGTGGCCTCGATCTCTCCCCAACCAATGAGCTGCTGATTGATGAGTCGCTGATTGGCTGGAAAGAGTATGAGATGGAGGTGGTGCGCGACAAAAATGATAACTGCATCATTGTCTGCTCAATTGAAAACTTCGATGCAATGGGTATTCATACCGGTGACTCTATAACGGTCGCGCCTGCTCAGACGCTGACTGATAAAGAGTATCAGATCATGCGTAACGCTTCGCTGGCGGTACTGCGCGAGATTGGCGTTGAAACCGGTGGGTCTAACGTACAGTTCTCCGTTAACCCGAAAGATGGCCGCCTGATTGTTATCGAGATGAACCCGCGCGTGTCACGCTCTTCCGCGCTGGCGTCCAAAGCCACCGGTTTCCCGATTGCCAAAATTGCGGCCAAGCTGGCAGTAGGTTTTACGCTGGATGAGCTGATGAATGACATCACCGGCGGTCGTACGCCTGCGTCATTTGAACCCTCAATTGACTATGTCGTGACCAAGATCCCGCGCTTTAACTTTGAGAAATTTGCCGGAGCCAATGACCGTCTGACGACCCAGATGAAATCTGTGGGTGAAGTGATGGCGATTGGCCGCACGTTCCAGGAATCGATGCAGAAAGCACTGCGTGGTCTGGAAGTCGGAGCGCACGGCTTCGATCCAAAAGTGGATCTGGATGCTGCTGACGCGCTGACCTGCATCCGCCGCGAGCTCAAAGATGCGGGTGCGGATCGTATCTGGTATATCGCTGATGCATTCCGTGGCGGAATGTCGGTGGATGGCGTCTTCAATCTCACCAATATTGACCGCTGGTTCCTGGTGCAGATCGAAGAGCTGGTGCGTCTGGAAGAGCGGGTAGCACGCGAAGGCGTTAACTCACTGAATGCTGACTTCCTGCGTGCGCTGAAGCGCAAAGGGTTTGCCGATGCACGTCTGGCGACACTGGCAGGTGTAGCGGAAAGTGAAATTCGTAAGCTGCGTCAGCAGTATAATCTGCATCCGGTCTACAAGCGTGTTGATACCTGTGCTGCCGAGTTTGCTACCGATACTGCCTATATGTACTCCACTTATGAAGAGGAGTGCGAAGCCAATCCACATCAGAACCGTGACAAAATCATGGTGCTGGGTGGCGGGCCTAACCGTATTGGTCAGGGTATTGAGTTTGACTACTGCTGCGTACATGCGTCACTGGCGCTGCGCGAAGATGGTTATGAAACCATCATGGTGAACTGCAATCCGGAAACTGTATCCACCGACTATGACACCTCTGACCGCCTCTACTTTGAGCCTGTAACGCTGGAAGATGTGCTGGAAATCGTACGTATTGAGCAGCCAAAAGGTGTAATTGTTCAGTATGGTGGCCAGACGCCGCTGAAACTGGCTCGTGCGCTGGAAGCGGCAGGCGTACCGGTGATTGGTACCAGCCCGGATGCTATTGACCGTGCAGAAGATCGCGAACGCTTCCAGCAGGCGGTTGATCGCCTGAAACTGAAGCAGCCAGCAAATGCGACAGTGGCAACGCTGGAGCAGGCAGTAGAGAAAGCGGCAGGTATCGGCTATCCACTGGTGGTGCGTCCTTCTTATGTACTGGGCGGCCGCGCGATGGAGATTGTTTACGATGAAGCTGATCTTAAGCGTTATTTCCAGACCGCGGTATCGGTCTCAAATGATGCGCCGGTGTTACTGGATCGCTTCCTTGATGATGCTGTTGAAGTGGATGTGGATGCAATCTGCGACGGTGAGCGGGTACTTATCGGCGGCATTATGGAGCATATCGAGCAGGCGGGCGTGCACTCCGGTGACTCAGCCTGTTCTCTGCCAGCCTATACTCTGAGCACAGAAATTCAGAATGTAATGCGTCAGCAGGTTGAGAAGCTCGCCTTTGAACTCAATGTGCGCGGTCTGATGAACGTACAGTTTGCGGTAAAAGATAACGAAGTCTATCTGATTGAGGTCAACCCGCGTGCTGCCCGTACCGTGCCTTTTGTCTCCAAGGCCACTGGCGTGCCGCTGGCGAAAGTTGCTGCCCGCGTAATGGCTGGCAAAACGCTGCTGGAGCAGGGCGTAACTGAAGAGGTTATCCCGCCTTACTACTCAGTTAAAGAGGTGGTTTTGCCGTTCAACAAATTCCCGGGCGTTGATCCAATCTTAGGGCCGGAAATGCGCTCTACGGGTGAGGTTATGGGCGTGGGCCGCACCTTTGCTGAGGCCTTTGGTAAAGCGATGCTTGGTGCGCAAAGCAATATGAAGAAAAGCGGACGCGCGCTGCTTTCGGTGCGCGAAGGTGATAAAAAGCGCATTGTTGATTTAGCCGCCAAGTTGCAGAAATTTGGCTTTGAGCTGGATGCAACCCATGGTACAGCGGTGGTGCTGGGTGAAGCAGGTATTAACCCACGTCTGGTAAACAAAGTGCATGAAGGCCGTCCGCATATTCAGGATCGTCTGAAGAATGGCGAATATACCTATATCGTCAATACCACGGCTGGCCGCCAGGCAATCGAAGACTCCAGGCTGATCCGTCGCAGCGCGCTGCAGTATAAAGTGCACTATGACACGACGCTGAATGGTGGCTTTGCCACGGCGATGGCGCTGAATGCTGATCCCACAGAGAAAGTCATTTCTGTGCAGGAGATGCACGCGCAGCTGAGCGGTAAGTAAGTTACAGCCTCTGAACAGAGCGGTCCCGTAAGGGGCCGTTTTTTTTTCATATTTCTGAAAACAGCGCGCCTGCTCCACACTGCCAGCAATAAGGGTATAACGGTTTTTTGGCCATCCAGCCAGCATATCCTGTGTACACGCCGCACGAACCTTCTATCTGCCAGAGCAGCACCTGTGCCTGAATCTGCGGGATTAGCTACTGCTGCGTACACTGAATTTTAAGGCGTAGCGTTATACCGGAACATCGCGCAGGTGCGTTTTTCTTTACACGCTATTTTTGCCATCCACCCGGCAGATGCTGAGTTGTGCCAGTTTTCAGATGGTTTATGGCGGCTCTTACCGTTAATCGCGTTAAAATCGGTGTAATACTCTGCGTCACTGGCAAAATATGGCGGCAAAAGAGCTTTATACAAATAGCACGGCTGGCCTATCGACGAAAGTTTCGCCTTTACGTATTATTGCGCCAATTTTTTCCAGCAGGTTTTAAAACATGATTAGTCTGATCGCGGCACTGGCGGCGGATCGCATTATCGGTATGGAGAATGCCATGCCGTGGCACTTACCCGCCGATCTCGCATGGTTCAAGCGTAACACTCTGAATAAACCCGTTATTATGGGAAGGCTGACCTTTGAATCGATTGGCCGCCCGCTACCGGGACGGCTGAATATTGTGGTCAGCAGCAAGCCGGGAACGCATGAAGGGGTTACCTGGGTCAGCTCGCCAGAAGAGGCAATTGCTGCAGCCGGGGTAGCTGAAGAGGTCATGGTAATTGGTGGTGGCCGCATTTATGAGCAGATGCTGGCACGGGCTGACAGATTATATCTGACGCATATTGATGCTGAAGTGGAAGGGGACACGCAGTTTCCTGATTATGAACCTGATGAGTGGCTCTCGGTCTTTAGCGAATTCCACGATGCAGATACGCAGAATTCACACAGCTACTGTTTTGAGATCCTCGATCGCCGCACCTGATACTATTGCGTCGTTGTGTGACATTTTCAGACGCCGGCCGTATGCGCCGGCGTTGCAAAAAGATCGCTGCACAGCCCGGACTTCCCGCATCAGTTACGGTTCAGATTTGGCAGAAAAAGATCCAGGCGCTATAGCTGTTGTCTGTATCAGCCAGTGATGAATTCTCAGGAGAAATCAGTGAGTACTCAGGACGGAATAAGCGCAAGAGACAACAGATATTCACTGCTCTTGCGCAGGCATCTTAATCAATCAGCGGTGGCGATAAGCTATCGACAATTGGTGTAACCTCGCGATTAGAGCGCTGATGATAATAGTGCCGGGTTTCCCAGTGCAGTAGTGTCAGCGTACCACCCCAGCAGCAACCGGTATCAAGACCAATCACATTATCGGGTGTGCCTTTTCCCTCCAGGGACGCCCAGTGACCAAAAATGTGCGTATAGTCGCTGCTGATTTTGCCTGGCACATCAAACCACGGGCGCAGCGGCGGCGGGGCTGAATCAGGTGCGTCTTTACAGATCATATCCAGCTGACCATTTGGAAAGCAGAATCGCATACGCGTTAATGCGTTGGTACTAAAACGCAGACGCGCCAGTCCGCTAAGTTCTGGAGTCCAGTTGTTGGGCATATCACCATACATGGCATTCAGAAACAGTGGATAGCTATCGCTGGCGAGTACCGCTTCTACTTCGCGGGCACAGATTTGTGCTGTCTCTAAATCCCATTGTGGCGTAATACCGGCGTGTGCCATAACCAGCTTTTTACAGTTATCTACCTGCAGCAGCGGCTGACGGCGCAGCCAGTTGATCAGCTCATCGGCATCTTCCGCTTCCAGTAACGGTGTCAGGCGATCTTTAGGCTTGTTCCGGCTGATACCGGCGTAGACTGCCAGCAGATGCAGATCGTGATTTCCCAGCACCATACGTACACAGTTGCCAAGTGATTTCACATAGCGCAGCACCTCAAGAGAGCCAGCACCGCGTGCGACCAGATCGCCGGTCAGCCATAGCTCATCCTGCTGTGGATCAAAGCTGACCTGAGCCAAAAGCGCGCGCAGCTCATCGTAACAGCCGTGGATGTCACCAATCAGGTATGTACTCATTACTCAGTCCGGTAAAACGCGCCATCCGGAGCTACCGGACGGCGCGGATTAGTGAATGTGGGTGTGTACCGCGAGGCGGAATACCGGGATATCAACGTTAAAAGGTTCACCTTCTTCGTCAATCATTACATAGTGACCCTGCATCGTTCCCATCGGCGTTTCAAGAATGGCACCGCTGGTATACTGAAACTCGCCTCCCGGCTCAATACAGGGCTGCTCACCTACTACGCCATCACCCTGAACTTCTGTTTCACGACCATTGCCGTTAGTGATGAGCCAGTAGCGGCTTCGCAGCTGTACGCGTGTGCGCCCGGGGTTGCGAATAGTGATGGTGTAGGCAAACACGTAGCGATCCTCTTCAGGTGAGGATTGCGATTCCACATACTGACTCAGTACCTGAACACAAACGCGCGCCATATCACTCATGCACTCAATTCTCCGCGGTTTTTGCCTGATGGTTGCCCAGCCAGTTTGCCAGCTGACAATATTGCGCGACGCTGACGTTCTCAGCGCGCAGTGAGGCATCAATATTTAATTCGTCCAGCGCACCAGCGGCAACCATATGACCCAGGCTATTACGCAGCGTTTTGCGCCGCTGGCCAAACGCCTCAGTGGTAATACGGCTCAGAATTTTAACGTCGCTCACCGGATAAGGTGGCTGCGCATAAGGCACCAGACGTACCACAGCTGAATCCACTTTAGGTGGTGGTGTAAACGACTGCGGCGGTACTTCCAGCACCGGGATAACCTGACAATAGTATTGCGCCATAACGCTAAGACGACCATACGCTTTGCTGCCCGGGCCGGCAACCAGACGGTTGACCACCTCTTTTTGCAGCATAAAGTGCATATCTTTGATCGAACCAGTATAGCTGAAAAGATGAAACATCAGCGGCGTAGAAATATTGTAAGGCAGATTGCCAAACACACGCAGTGGCTGACCTTTCTCCTGCGCCAGCGCTGCAAAATCAAAGGTCATTGCATCCTGCTGATAGATAGTCAGCTTCGGACCGAGAAAAGGATGAGTCTGCAGACGCGCTGCCAGATCGCGATCCAGCTCAACCACGGTCAGCGCATCCAGGCGTTCACCGACTGGCTCAGTTAAGGCACCGAGGCCGGGACCAATCTCTACCAGCGCTTCCTGTTTTTGCGGATGAATAGCAGAGACGATGCTATCGATAATATACTGATCGTTCAGGAAGTTCTGCCCGAAACGTTTACGGGCGTAGTGCCCCTGATGGACGCGATTATTCATTACTGCTCTTGATCATAGTGATGGCGAGATTAAGCGCCGTGATAAAGCTGCCCGGCTCTGCCTGTCCCAGTCCGGCCAGTTCCAGCGCGGTACCGTGATCGACAGAGGTACGGATAAAAGGCAAGCCCAGGGTGATATTTACCGCCCGGCCAAAGCCCTGATATTTGAGAACCGGCAGACCCTGGTCGTGATACATCGCCAGAACTGCATCGGCATGTTGCAGATATTTGGGCTGAAACAGTGTGTCAGCGGGCAGTGGGCCAGTCAGCCGGATGCCCTGCTGACGCAGCTCATCCAGTGCCGGGATCAGCGTATCGATCTCCTCACGACCCATATGACCACCTTCACCGGCATGTGGATTCAGACCGCAAACCAGAATATGGGGCTGAGCTAGCCCAAATTTTTGCTGCAGATCCCGATGTAAAATAGCGATAACCTGATGCAGGCTGTCACGGGTAATGGCGGCAGAGACATCTTTTAGCGGCAGATGCGTGGTCGCCAGCGCAACCCGCAGCTCCTCAGTAGCCAGCATCATAACCACCGGATTACCGCCTGCGCGCTCGGCAAAAAACTCAGTGTGTCCGGTAAAAGGTATACCGGCATCATTGATCACACCCTTATGTACCGGGCCGGTTACCAGCGCGGCAAACTCACCCTGCAGCGCGCCATCACAGGCCCGCGCCAGTGTCTCCAGTACATAGTGTCCGTTAGCGACATTGAGCTGACCCGGTATAACGGGCTGCGCACTATTCAGCTGCAGCAGCGTCAGCGTACCCGCCAGCTGTGGCTGCGGTGTACTGCCAGGCTGATAGGGACGCAGAGTAAGCGGCAGACCGAGCTGCGTGGCACGCTGCTGCAGTACTGCGCCATCAGCACACACTACCATTTCAACTGGCCAGTCGCGCTGTGCCAGCTGCACAGCGAGATCGGGACCGATCCCGGCGGGTTCGCCGGGCGTGATTGCGATACGATAATTAACGGGCATTGCCATCCAGAATTTTCACATAGGCACCAGCGCGCTGCTCCTGCATCCAGGTTTGCGCTTCTTCGGCAAACTTACGATTGAACAGCAGACGGTAGGCACGCTCTTTCTGCGCCGCATCTGTTTTATCAACCTGACGGGTATCCAGCAGCTGGATCAGATGCCAGCCAAAAGAGGAGTGAACCGGTGCACTCACTTCGCCTTTATGCAGCTTCAGCAGGGCGTCGCGGAATGCCGGATCGTAGATATCAGCTGAGGCCCAGCCAAGATCACCACCCTGATTTGCCGAGCCAGGATCGTCAGAGAACTGTTTGGCTGCGGCTGCAAAAGTGATTTTGCCGCTTTTGATATCCGCCGCGATCTGAGCAATTTTTTCACGCGCCTGCTGATCGTTCAGAATGGGTGACGGCTTCAGCAGAATATGACGCGCATGCACCTCAGTAACAGAGATGTTTTTGCTTTCGCCGCGCAGATCGTTGACCTTAAGAATATGGAAGCCAACGCCAGAGCGAATCGGGCCTACGACATCGCCTTTTTTGGCACTGCTCAGCGCCTGCGAGAACAGGGTAGGGAGCTCTTCAATTTTACCCCAGCCCATATTGCCGCCTTTCAGCGCCTGCGGATCGGCAGAGTAGGTCACCGCCAGCTTGCCAAAATCTGCACCGCCTTTGATTTCACCTACCAGCTGACGCGCCAGCGCCTCCTGATCATCCACCTGCTGCTGAGTAGGATTCTCCGGCAGCGGCAGCAGGATCTGACTGATATTCAGCTCCGTGCCCTGTGAGTTCTGTGAGCCAATCTGTGTGGCCAGCGTATCCACTTCCTGCGGCAGAATAGTGACGCGGCGTCGCACTTCGTTGTTGCGTATTTCTGAAATCAGCATCTCTTTGCGGATCTGAGCACGATAGCTGTTGTAGTTCATACCATCGTAAGCAAGACGACTACGCAGCTGATCCACGCTCATGCGATTCTGTGCGGCGATATTCTGAATCGCCTGATCCAGCTGCTGGTCGTTGATCTGCAGGCCCGCTTTTTCACCCATTTGCAGAATAATGCTATCCACAATCTGACGCTCAAGAATCTGATGACGTAGCGTTTTGTCATCAGGTAACTGCTGACCAGCCTGTTGGGCCTGAGATTTTACCGTACGCATCATGTTGTCAACGTCGCTTTCCAGCACAACGCCGTTATTTACAACAGCGGCGACTTTATCAACCACCTGTGGTGCTGCGAAAGCGGTGCTGGCAAACATCGCCGCACCCAGAATCAGCATTCTCCAGTTCTTCATACTTTATCCATTATTGTTTCCGCACTGCGGGATAGCCTGTCAAACGTCACAACATCAGAATGCACGCTGGTAAGGGATGATACCCTGGCGCAGCATTTCGTTGGTGCCTAAGCCGTAGTTAGAACTCAGACCACGCAGCTCGATGTTAAATGAGATTTGGTTGTCATATTTACTGTCGTTGTTTTCCCAGCCATTGATTTTACGTTCGTAACCCAGACGAATAGCGTAGCAGCAGGAGCTATATTGCACACCCACCAGCTGCTCTGCCGGACGGCGGTTGCGGGTATCGTAGTAATATCCGCCAACCAGCGACCAGGCATCAGCAATTGGCCAGCTGCCGGTAGCACCTACCTGTGAAATGCCATTTTTATAAATCGGATTGGTTACCAGTTCGGCGTTTTGAAACGCCTGTGCGACATATTCCGGGCTGCTGTAGCGATAGCTCAGCTGCAACATACGATCCACATCACGGCGATACTCCAGTACCGTGTTGCCCTGCGATACATTGTCGAGGCGCGTGTCGTACTGGAGTCCGCCACGCAGACTCCAGCGATCGCTGACTTTCCAGTAAGTGTCGCCAGCCCATACCAGGCTGCCGGTATCATCCTCTTTATTCGTCTGATTCAGTCCGGTACGTGATGGAGAAAACGAGTAGATTTGACCCACAGAAACGTTAAAACGTTCAACCAGATCGTTATCATAAATTCGCGTGGTTAAACCGCTGGCAACTTCGTTAGCTGAAGCGATGCGATCCAGCCCGCTGTAAGTGCGATCGCGGAACAGCCCGGTGTAGTCAGTTTGCAGCAGCGTGGAGTCGTAAGAGTAAATATTGCTCTGGTTACGATACGGGATATAGAGATACTGAACACGAGGTTCCAGCGTCTGAGTATAGCCAGGCGACCAGTTCATATCGCGATCAAACACCAGGCGGCCATCAACTTTAAACTGTGGCAGCGTGCGGTTAACGGACTCTTTCAGCTGATTGGTTCGGGTGGTATCGATACTGGTGTTATAAGTATCGATATTATCCTGCTGATAATGGGTTGCCAGCAGTTTGGCTTCAGTATCAAGACTGGCCCAGCCGTTGGAGAGCGGCAGGTTCAGGGTCGGCTCAATATGCAGGCGCGTCGCTTCAGGCATTCTGTTGCTGACGTTGGTAAACTTCACCGCCTGTGCATAAACGCGCCCGTCGAACGGGCCAATATCATTCTGGTAAAGATTGACATCCAGCTGCGGCGCAGCACGATAGACGTTCGCGTTACTGGCATCGCCAAACACCTGGAAATCTTTAGTCGACAGCGTGGCGTCCCAGTTGGTATCGGCGTAACCAAGGCTGAACTTCTGTGTCGCATAGTTATTGGTCGAGCTATAGTATTTCGAATCGAGATCGTTGAAATAGTAAGGATCACTGACCTTGGTATAGTCAGCGGAGAAACGCCAGTGCTGATCGTAGACGCCAGAGTGACGCCAGTAAAACAGCCAGCGCTTTGAATCCTGGTCGTCCTGTATTGCGGGGCGCGCCGGACGATCTTTTTCATACTGTTTATCAGATGGCAGATAATCCAGCTCCATCAGACCGGCACCAAACACCGTCAGATAACGGAATTCAGTTTGCAGCTGAGTACCGCGCTTGCTCATATAGTGCGGCGTAAATGTGGCGTCCGCCTGTGGCGCGATATTCCAGTAGTACGGCAGCGTAAATTCGAAGCCGTTGTTACTGCCATATTTTGCATTAGGGATCAGAAAGCCGGAACGCCGACGATCGCCAATCGGCAGCTGCAGGTAGGGGCTATAGAATACCGGCACGTTACCCAGTTTGAAACGCGCATTCCAGATCTCTGCGACCTCTTCCTGACGATCCTCAATCACCTCTGAGCCCACCACGCTCCAGCTATTAGAGCCAGGCAAACAGGAGGTAAACGTACCGTTCTCGAGAATGGTATAGCGGTTATCGCCGCGCAGCTTCATCTGGTCAGCATCACCGCGTCCCTGACGACCTACCATCTGGTAAGTACCGTTCCAGACGTTGGTATCTTTAGTATTGAGATTTGACCAGGCTTTCGGACCTTTCAGGATGACCTGATTGTCGTCATAGTGCACATTACCCAGGGCATCTACGGTGCGTACCGGCGTAGCCTGACCTTCCTGCTGGCGTTGATGCAGCTGCATCTCATCGGCACGCAGACGACTGTTGCCCTGCTGCACATCGACATTACCGGTAAACACGGCATCGTCCGGATAGTTGCCTTTCGCCGAATCAGAATTAATCGTTACCGGCAGAGAGTTGGCATCGCCGTTAATCACCGGGCGATTGTAGCTCGGTACGCCCAGCATACACTGAGACATCAGATCGTCGGCCAGCGTGTGCTGACTATAGAGTGCGGCACCAATCATGGTTGCCAGCAGAGTAGGTATACGTTTTTTCATACGCGGTTTCGATAATTCCATAGAAACTGGCATCATGCCGACAATCCGGACAGAGACTAACTTACCGCCCGGCGTAGTGCCAGCGTTAATCCTTACCGCCTGTGTTGTCGTTAGGCGCGGAGGTGAATGAAAGGTATGATAATGCAATTTTCAGCCGCAAGCATGGCGAATTGAGGAGTTTATGCGCTACTGGGGAAAAGTAATTGGTCTTGCGCTTGGTTTGATATCCGGCGCAGGATTCTGGGGCATCGTACTGGGCCTGATTCTCGGCCATCTGTTTGACAAGGTGCGCAGCGTCAAAGCACAGGGATATTTTGCTAATAATCAGTCACGTCAGACGCTGTTTTTTAGCACGACGTTTCAGGTTATGGGGCATCTGACTAAATCGAAAGGGCGCGTAACCGAAGCGGATATTCAGATTGCTTCGCTGTTTATGGATCGTATGCAGCTGCATGGCGATGCGCGTACGGCGGCACAGCGTGCATTCCGTGAAGGCAAACAGAGTGACTATCCGTTGCGCAGCAAACTGCGTGAACTGCGCAGCATCTGTTTCGGGCGCTTTGATTTGATTAGGATGTTTCTGGAAATTCAGATTCAGGCGGCGTTTGCCGATGGCTCGCTGCATCCCAATGAGCGCCAGGTGCTCTATGTGATTGCTGAAGAGCTGGGGATTTCACGGCAGCAATTTGATCAGTTTTTGCGCATGATGCAGGGCGGTCAGCAGTTTGGTAGCGCTGGCTCCTCCTCATGGGGCGGTGGTGCTTATCAGCAGCCGCAGCGCGGGCCAACGCTGGAGGATGCCTGCAGCGTACTCGGCGTAAAAAGCAGTGATGACAGCACCACAATCAAGCGCGCTTATCGCAAACTCATGAGCGAGCATCATCCTGACAAGCTGGTGGCCAAGGGATTGCCCCCTGAGATGATGGAGATGGCGAAACAGAAAGCGCAGGAGATTCAGGCAGCCTACGATCTGATTCGCAAAGAGAAGGGCTTTAAATAGCGGTTTGCCGATATTGCCCTCCTTCTGTGAAAGAGGGCAGCTATCAGAAATCTGCCGGCTGACGAAACGTCATGCTGTTACCAAAGGCGGGATGCGTGATAGTCAGCGATTCAGCATGAAGCTGCAAACGTGCAGCTAATGCCAGCGCCTGCTCATGGGCATAAAAGCGATCGCCAAGTATTGGGTGTCCCAGCGCCAGCATATGTACCCGCAACTGGTGCGAACGGCCGGTGATCGGTTTCAGCAGCACGCGTGCACAGTTATTCGCCTCATACTCCAGCACCTGATACTCAGTCTGGGCTGACTTACCCAGTTCATGACTCACCATCTGTTTAGGCCGGTTCGGCCAGTCGCAGATAAGCGGCAAGTCAATCACTCCCTGTTCTGCCGCCGGATGTCCCCAGACGCGCGCCACATAATATTTTGACGGCTCGCGTTCCCGAAACTGGCGCTTCAGCTCACGCTCTGCTGCCTTGTTAAGGGCAACCACCAATATTCCGCTGGTCGCCATATCAAGGCGGTGTACCGATTCAGCCTGCGGGATATCGCGCTGGATACGCGTCATCACACTGTCCCGGTGCTCTTCCAGCCGACCCGGCACTGAAAGCAGGCCACCCGGCTTATTAACCACCATGATATGCGCATCCTGGTAAAGCACGTGCAGCCAGGGCTCAGTCGGCGGGTGATAGGGTTCCATCAGCATCTCAGCGTTACCTGTTTACTGGTGTGTCACAACAATCAACCGCAGCGCATCCAGCCGCCAGCCAGCATCGCTCAGGCTGGCCAGCACCTGCTCACGATTGCTCTCCAGCGCCTCAACCTCATCATCACGGATGTTTGGATTGACGGCACGCAGCGCTTCCAGACGCGACAGCTCAGCGCTTAGCTTCTCATCAGCTTCCGCTTTTGCGGCTGCAATCAGCGCCTGCGCTTCAGGAATAATCGCCTGCTCCGCCTGGGTCAGAATCGCATGGACATCCTGCTGAACAGCATTAACCAGCTTGCTGCCGGTGTGACGATTAACCGCGTTAAGCTGACGGTTAAAGCTCTCAAACTCTACCTTGCCAGCCAGGTTATTACCGGCGCGATCCATCAGCATCCGCACCGGCGTTGGCGGCAGGAAGCGGGTGAGCTGCAGCTGTTTTGGCGCCTGCGCTTCTACCACATAGATCATCTCAACCAGCAGTGTACCGACCGGCAGCGCTTTGTTCTTCAGCAGCGACAGGGCACAGCTGCCGGTGTCACCAGAGAGAATAAGATCCAGACCGTTGCGGATCAGAGGATGTTCCCAGGTGATAAACTGCGTATCTTCGCGTGACAGTGCCTGATTACGGTTAAAGGTAATGGTGCAGCCATCTTCTGGCAGACCGGGAAAGTCAGGCACCAGCATATGATCGGAAGGCGTCAGAACAATCAGATTGTCACTGCGATCTTCCTGATTGATACCGACAATATCAAACAGATTGAGCGCAAAGTTTACCAGTCCGGTATCGTTATCCTGAGCCGCAATGGTGTCAGCAAGCGTTTGTGCCGCTTCGCCGCCATTGGAGTTCAGCTCCAGCAGGCGGTCGCGCCCCTGTTCCAGCTGCGTTTTCAGTGCATCATGCTGTTTGCGGCTTTTCGCAATAAACTCATCAAGTCCTTCGGGATTTTCCGGCGCGGCAAGATACTCGATCAGCTGTTTATATTCCGCATCATAAATGGCACGGCCGGTCGGGCAGGTGTGCTCAAACGCATCGAGTCCTTCATGATACCAGCGCAGCAGAACCGCCTGAGCAGTTTTTTCCAGCCACGGCACCAGAATCTGAATATCATACATCTGACCGATACGGTCGAGACGTCCGATACGCTGCTCCAGCAAATCCGGATTAAACGGCAGATCGAACATGACCAGGCGGCTGGCAAACTGGAAGTTGCGGCCTTCAGAGCCAATTTCAGAACAAATGAGAACCTGAGCTCCCTCTTCCTGGGAGGCGAAGAAGGCTGCGGCGCGATCGCGCTCAATAATGGAAAGCCCCTCATGGAACACTGCTGCACGGATCCCTTCGCGCTCGCGCAGTACCTGTTCCAGTTGCAGCGCAGTGGCGGCTTTCGCACAGATCACCAGCACTTTCTCTTTGCGATTGCTGGTGAGGTAGCCCATCAGCCACTCAACGCGCGGATCGAAGTTCCACCAGGTGCCGCTATCGCCCTCAAACTCCTGATAGATTTGCTCCGGATAGAGCATGTCGCGTGCACGCTCTTCTGGTGACTTGCGCGCCGCCATAATGCCGGAGACCTTGATTGCCGTCTGATATTGTGACGGCAGCGGCAGCCGGATCTGTTGCAGTTCACGCTTCGGAAAGCCTTTCACACCGTTACGGGTGTTGCGGAACAGCACGCGGCTGGTACCGTGACGATCCATCAGCATAGAAACCAGCTCTTTGCGCGCATCCTCTTTGCCATCGCGATCGCTGTTGGCAACCTGCAGCAGTGGTTCGATATCCTGCTCACCAATCAGTTCATTGATCAGGTTCATCTCATCTTTGCTGATCGCCTGGTCAGCCAGCAGTGAGCTGACCGCATCCGCCACCGGGCGATACTGCTGCTGTTCAGCAACAAATTGCTCAAAGTCGTGAAAGCGATCGGGATCGAGCAGTCGCAGACGGGCAAAGTGGCTCTCCATACCAAGCTGTTCTGGCGTAGCGGTAAGCAGCAATACGCCTGGCGTGTTTTCTGCCAGTTGCTCAATGACCTGATATTCACGACTTGGTGCTGCCTCGCTCCACGCCAGGTGATGCGCTTCATCCACCACCAGCAGATCCCACTCCGCTTCGGCAAGCAGTTCCAGACGCTGTTTATTACGGCGCACGAAATCAAGCGAGCAGATAATCAGCTGTTCAGTTTCAAACGGGTTGTCACTGTCGTGTTGTGCTTCGGTATAGCGGTCGTCATCAAACAGAGCAAAGCGCAGGTTAAAGCGGCGCAGCATCTCAACCAGCCACTGGTGCTGCAGCGTCTCCGGCACCACAATCAGTACGCGATCGGCGCGGCCTGCCAGCAGCTGCTGCTGAATAATCATGCCTGCTTCGATGGTTTTACCCAGGCCAACTTCATCCGCCAGCAGTACGCGTGGCGCATGACGACGACCTACGTCGTGAGCTATGTGCAGCTGATGCGGGATCAGGTTAGTGCGCATACCACGCAGGCCGCTGACAGGAAGACGATACTGCTCACTCTGATAAGTGCGGGCGCGAAACCGCAGCGCAAAGCGATCCATGCGATCAAGCTGACCAGCAAACAGACGATCCTGCGGCTTGCTGAACACCAGCTTGCTGTCCAGCATCACTTCGCGCAGTAGCACGTTGCTCTCTTCGGTGTCGGTGCGGGTGCCGATATAGGTTACTAACTCGTTTTCGTGGCGAACTTCATCAACCTGCATCTGCCAGCCTTCATGGCTGGTGACGGTATCACCCGGATTAAAAATCACGCGGGTGACAGGAGAGTCATGACGGGCATAAAGGCGGTTCTCGCCGGTAGCCGGAAACATCAGCGTAACCATGCGCGTATCCAGCGCGACAACCGTACCCAGTCCCAGTTCACTTTCCGTATCACTTATCCAGCGTTGACCCAGTGTAAATACCATATATTTTTTGCTCGATTCTCTGAATGACATAAAGACGTTCGCCTGCTCTCGGGCAATAACAAAGCGCCAGACAGATGTCTGGTCAGATTGTCAGGGCTGAGATACAGGAAGGGCGCTATGGTACTGGATGGCAGGGCGTTCGTCACCTGTCAAAAAAGACCCAGTTGCCCGGTGATGAGTGTAGCAAAGTTGTCACCCACAAAGGGCAAAATACCATCAGCTACTGGCTGCAGCTGTTTACTGACGTAGTGATCGTAATCAAGCGGAGTGGTGCGCACCTCCAGCGGTTCCGGGCCAGCGGTGGCCATAACATAGCGAATACTGCCTCCTTTCTGATACTGAAGCGGGCGTTGCAGCTTGCGGTTGTGCTCATCCGCCAGGCGTGCGGCACGGACGTGTGGCGGAACGTTGCGCTCATACTCATGCAGTGGTCGCCGCAGCTGTTTTTTATAGACCAGCAGCTTATCCAGCTTGCCTGCCAGCAGTGCCGCTACGGTTTCACGGATATACTCCTGCCACGGCTCACCGCGAAAGATACGGCCATAGAGCTGCTGCTGAAACTGTTGTGCCAGTGGTGTCCAGTCGGTGCGTACCGACTCCAGACCTTTAAAGACCAGCCGCTGCCGATCGCCGCTGCCAGTCAGCCCGGCATAACGTTTTTTACTGCCCTGTTCAGCGTTGCGGACAGTGGGCATTAAAAAGCGGCTAAAGTGCGTCTCATACTCCAGCTCCAGCGCGCTCTCAATGTTATATGTCTGCTTAAGATGTTGCCGCCACCAAGAGTTGACCCGCTCTACCAGAGCGTAACCGGTGGCCGCTGCTGCTTCGTCACTGTATTCGCCCTGCAGCCAGACAAACGTGGAGTCAGTATCGCCATAGATCACCGTAAACCCTTCGGCTTCAATCAGTTTTCGCGTCTGTTGCATAATGGCGTGGCCACGCAGCGTAATCGATGAGGCGAGGCGGGGATCGAAAAAGCGGCAGGCGTTAGTGCCCAGCACGCCATAGAAAGCATTCATAATAATTTTCAGCGCCTGTGACAGCGGCTGGTTGCCATGCTGCCTGGCTGCTTCGCGTCCCAGCCAGATCTGCTCAACAATCTCTGGCAGAGAGTGGGTATGACGGGAAAAGCGCGCCTCACGAAACCCAGGAATTGAATCCGCGTCTTCCGGGTGCGCCAGTCCCTCAATCAGTCCAACCGGATCGATAAGAAATGTGCGGATAATCGACGGATAGAGACTTTTATAATCGAGCACCAGCACCGAGTTATACAGGCCGGGACGGGAATCCATGACATAGCCACCCGGGCTGGCCTCCGGTGCAACATCGCCAATATTGGGTGCCACAAAGCCTTTGCGATGCATACGCGGAATATAGAGGTGGTTAAAAGCCGCCACCGAACCACCGTGACGATCCACTGCCAGCCCGTTAACGCTGGCGCGCTCCAGCAGAAACGGCATAATCGCGGTATGGTGGAAGATGCGGGTGACCAGTTCGCAATCTTTCAGGTTATACGTGGCGAGAGCGGGTTTATCGTGTGCGAAGCGCCAGTTAATCTCTTCCATACGCTGCCATGGATTGTTGATCGCTTTACCTTCGCCCAGTAGCTCACGCGACACCGCCTCCAGACTAAAGGAGGCAAAATCCCAGTAGGCGGATTTCAGCGCTTCGATACCATCGATAACAAGGCGTCCTGCCATCTGTGCGGAGAAAATACCCGGCTTAAAACCGTGCTCGCGCCACTCCAGCGGCTGCTGCTGACGACCGAGACGCAGCGGAATGCCATAGCGATCAGCATGTTTCTGTAATACCCGCAGATCAAACTGCACTACGTTCCAGCCAATCAGCACATCGGGATCGTGTTGCGCAAACCAGGCGTTAAGCTGTTCAAGCAGCTGCTGACGACGCTCGACATAGATCAGCTCAAAATCCAGCGCACTGGCATCGCCATTGGCGGGACCCAGCATAAACACCTGGCGCTGACCGCACCCTTCCAGTCCGATGCAGTACAGCTCGCCATGCTCGGTGGTTTCGATATCCAGTGAGACCCACTTCAGCTCTGGACGATAATCGGGATGCGGTTTCAGGCGCGCGTTAAATAGCGTATCTCCCTGCGGCTCACCACTGAACCAGACCGGTGCGGTGATAAAGCGCTCCATCAGATAGCGCTCTGGCGGCCGGATATCCGCTTCATAAACCGCAATGCCGTGCTCACGCAGTCGCTTTTCCAGCTGCTGTAGCTGGCGGTAGCTGCGACAGTAAAGACCAAACACCGGACGGCGGCGAAAATCTTTCAGCGTCAGTGGCTGCAGACGAATATCGCGTTCATTGCCGATCAGCACCTCAGTCTGGCGGCGAAACTGTTCAGGAATAAAGGCGACCGCTTCCTGAGCGGGCAGCACGACTCGCTGCGGGCCGGCGTCGGTCGCCAGCCACAGTGTAATCTCACTGCCTGAAGAGGTATCCCGCCAGTGGCGGGTCAGCAGATAACCTGGGCGTGGTTCAGTCACAATGGCTCCGGAGAATAGGTTGCCATCAGTATACCATGGGTATTTATACAGTGTCTGAAACTCTGTGCGCTGCAACGGGAAATGCTTGACGCCCCAAGGCAGGCTCAGGACAATCCAGCCTCTATATTCCGCTGAGGATAGCTATGGAAGCCTGGATCCAACATCTGTTTACGCAATCGCTGGAGTACGCGCTGTTTGCCGTTGCCCTGGTGACCTTTTTTGAGTCGCTGGCGTTTGTCGGGCTGCTGTTGCCGGGCACCGTGCTGATGGCAAGTCTGGGTGCGCTGATTGGCAGCGGGCAGATTGGTCTCTATCCGGCGTGGGCCGCGGGGCTGATTGGCTGTCTGCTGGGCGACTGGATCTCTTACGGTATTGGCTGGAAGTTTCAGGGGCCACTGCATCGCTGGAAATATCTGAAAAAGTATCAAAGCCTGCTTAACAAAACCGAACACGCTCTGCATCAGCACAGTATGTTTACTATTCTGGTAGGGCGCTTTGTCGGCCCTACGCGACCGCTGATCCCGCTGGCTGCGGGAATGCTGGAGCTGCCGGTACGTAAATTTCTGCCACCCAATATCATCGGCTGTGTTTTATGGCCGCCAGCATATCTGCTGCCCGGTATTCTGGCTGGCGTAGCGATTGATGTGCCACAGGCGCAGGGCAACAGCTTTAAGTGGTTACTGCTGCTGGTGGCTATTCTGCTCTGGCTGGGAGGCTGGCTGCTCTGGCGCTGGTGGCGCAGTGACAAGACGCGTGATCGGTTATCGCACTATCTGCCCGTCACGCGTCTGCGCTGGCTGGCACCGGTAGCGGCGCTTATCGCTATTGCTGCGTTTATCGCGCTGCTGTTTCATCCCATGATGCCACTCTTTTTACAGCTGCTGTGGAAGGTCTTTTTTGCCTGATCCGGTAACGCCAAGGATGGCGGCAGCGCTGCTCTCTCCGCTAAGCAGCGCGGAGGTCGCGCCATCCCAGTAAACCCTGCCATCAACAATGACCAGGCTGCGTGGCGCAATCTGCTGCGCATCTTCCAGGCTATGTGACACCATCAGCAGCGTGATAGCGCGCGCTTCGCATACCGAGCGAACCAGCTGCAGCATCTCTCTGCGCAGTGCCGGATCGAGCGCTGAAAATGGCTCATCCAGCAGCAGTACGGGTTGCTCGCGCAGCAGGCAGCGTGCCAGCGCCACCCGCTGCCGCTGTCCGCCAGAGAGTTCGCCGGGCAAGCGCGGCAGCAGATCCTGCAGTCCGGTCTGGCTGGCGATATCACTGAGCTGCTGCTGCTGAACGCGGGTGAGTCTGAGCCCGGGATGCAGCCCCAGCGCCATATTCTGCTCTACTGTCAGATGCGGAAACAGATTGTTCTCCTGAAACAGCATGGAGACCGGACGCGCGGCCGGTACGCTGGTGGTGTGATCGTGCTGGTTGATCCGCAGCGAACCCTGAGCAACAGGCAGGAAACCACCAATCAGGCTCAGCAGTGTGCTTTTGCCCGCTCCGCTGGGACCCAGAATGGCCAGTCGCTCTCCCGCTGCGGCGGTAAAGCTGAAACGCATCGGCAGATGCTGGTAGAGATAGGTCAGATTATTGAGTGTCAGCATGGCGTCCCGGCAATTTTTCCAGCAGGCTAAAGAGTAACAGACAGAGCAGCAGTAGCAGCAGTGCTGTCACTGCGCCATCGGCTCCACGATAGGCACCAATTTGCTGATAGAGATAAAAGGGCAGGGTGCGAAAGTCGGCGCTGCCAAATAGCGCCACCACGCCGAAATCGCCAATTGAGAGCACGCTGGCAAAGGCGAGTGCCTGGGCCAGCGGTCGCTTCAGCAGTCGCAGCTCAATCAGCTTTAACCGGTTGAAACCGGAGACGCCCAGCGAGGCGCACAGCGGCGTGTAGCGGGCGGCGATATCGCGCATGGGATTTTCCAGCACTTTCATGGCATAAGGAATCGCAATCAGCGCATTAGTAAATATTACCAGCCCGTCAGCCCGCGCTGGCAGGCCAGAGGTGGCGATAAACAGCAGAAAAAAGCCGCTGGCCAGCACAATCCCGGGCATGGCCAGAATCAGCATACCACTCAGCTCCAGCGCCTGTGCGCTCACCGGATGCTGGCGCTGATGCAGCTCCCGACTGCTCCATAGCAGCATCATGGTTAAGATAACGCAGAGCGTACCGGCACCAAGCGCAATGCGCAGTGAGGTCAGCGTGGCCTGCCAGAGTGCTGGCTGCTGTAACGCACCGGCAATACCGCCGCGCAGGCCATCCACGATAACCGCCGCCAGCGGCGGCAAGAGCAGCAGCAGCGCCAGTGCAATCAGCAATGTATCACTCAGGCGCGCGCGCCAGCTATCCTGCGGATCGCGCCAGCCTTTCAGCGTCTGATGACCAGCTGGAATAGCTTTGCTAAAACGCTGGCTGAGCAGCACCAACAGCAGGCAGCAACCCAGCTGCAGCAGCGCCAGCAGGGCGGCCCGGCCCGGATCGTAATCGAAACTCAGCGCCTGGTAGATCGCCAGCTCCAGCGTGGTGGCCTGTGGCCCCCCGCCCAGCGCCAGCACTGTGGCAAAACTGGCGAAGCAGAGCATAAAGATCAGCGCGGCTGTTGGCAGGATCTGCCGTCGCAGCCACGGCCACTCCAGCAGCCGAAACAGGTTCCAGCCGCGCACGCCGAGCTGTGCAGCCAGCTGGCGCTGTTCAGCGGGAATATGCTCCAGCGCCTGTAGCAGCATACGCGTTGCCAGCGGCAGGTTGAAGAACAGATGCGCCAGCAGAATGCCCTGCAGACCATAGGGTGAAAAGCGATACTCCACGCCCGTGAGCGCGCAGAGCTGCGCCAGCCAGCCGCTTCGTCCATAAACGCTTAACAGGCCAAATATCGCCACCAGAACCGGCAACACCAGCGTCATGGCACAGAGACGTAGCAGCAGGGTGCGACCGGGAAAGCGGCGGCGATAGAGTGCACGCGCCAGCAGGATAGCCGGCAGCACGGAGCAGAGCGCGGAAAGCAGCGCCTGCTCAAACGAGAACAGCAGCACATGCTGCAGATAGCTATCATCCAGCAGCGTTCGCCACGCTGGCAGCGGCGCCGCGGCGATCAGCGCGCCAAACGCGAGCAGCGCGACAGCACAGAGCAGCAGTGCAGTGAGCGCGCCGGGTATCAGCCAGAGAGGCATTAACGGCTCACGGCGCGCTGCCAGGCGCTGATCCATGCGGCGCGCTGTGAGGCGACCTCTGCGGGTGAGAACTGCAACGCTTTTTGCGGCACGGCGAGTGCCTGATAACCCTCAGGCAGATCGCGTTTGATCACCGGATACATCCAGTTGCCGGTGGGGATGGTCTGCTGAAATGCCGGGCTGACGATAAACTGCATAAACTGTTCGGCCAGTGCTGGCTGTTTGCTGCTGGCAAGCCGGGCAGCAACCTCGACCTGCAAATAGTGACCCTCGCTGAAACTGGCGGCAGCGTAGTTACTCTTTTTCTCTTCAATAATGTGATAGGCGGGAGAAGTGGTGTAGCTCAGTACCAGATCGCCTTCACCTTTAAGAAACAGACCATAGGCTTCACTCCAGCCTTTAGTGACAGTAACAGTTTTAGCCGCCAGCTTTTGCCATGCGGCGTCGCTCTGTTCACCAAACACTTTCTGCATCCATAGCAGCAGCCCCAGTCCTGGCGTACTGGTACGTGGATCTTCGTAGATAACGCGCCACTTCTCGGGACTTTCCACCAGTTCCTGCAGGCTGCGCGGCGGATTTTTCAGGCGATTTTTATCGTAGACAAAGGCGAAGTAGCCGTAATCAAACGGGACAAAGGTGTCACTGTGCCACTCAACCGGCAGCTGCAACGTGCTCTGCGCCGTCGGACTTTTGGCAAACAGCCCGGTGTTCTCCGCCGCCTGCAGCAGATTATTATCCAGCCCCAGCACGACATCTGCCTTGCTGTTTTTGCCTTCCATACGCACGCGATTAAGCAGCGAGACGCCATCTTCCAGCGCGACATATTTCAGTTCACAGTCACACTCTGCTTCAAACGCTTTTTTCACCGCCGGGCCCGGGCCCCACTCTGCGGCAAAGGAGTCATAGGTATAGATCGTGAAAACCGGTTTCGCCGCTAACACCGGTGCAGAGAGTAGCAGCAGTACAGGCAGAACGTTTTTTAACACTTTGCGCTCCTTAAGGAGAAGATAGAAATGAGTCGCAAAGGATCTGAGGGTGGGGCATCTCAAATCCCTACGCCGGTGCTAACCGGATCAGGTTCGACGGGTTTATCTCAGCCTGAATATGCAGGCACCCCGTTGAGAACGGCTTAGTGTAGACATTTACGTTACAACGTGAAAGCGTCATAGTGCGGGTGGCGCAAACCAGGCAGATTTAAAGTCAAACCAGCCCAGCGTATTCAGACGTACGCCGCGCATACTTCGTTGTCCCTCCAGCAGCAACCAGTGGTTTTCAACCAGCTGGCGGCTCCATTCTGCCAGCGGCAGCTGTTTATCGCGCCAGCGTGCGGCATCATCCTGCCACGCCAGGGGAATGCAGTGATGCATCAGTGGCAACTCATAGAGCTGAGCAAATAGCGAATACTCCAGCGGCAGCGTAAAGTTAACGCTGCCAAGCCAGATATCGCTTTCGCCTGCACCAGCAAACCAGCTCTCATAGCTGACTATACGCGTAACCAGTTCAATGCCCTGCTGTTTCAGCAGTGGGGCAAGGGCGCTGACAATCGCCTGGTGTTCCACATGGTCGCTGTACCAGCTTAGCGTCAGGCGGGTTAAGCCTTCTGGCTTAGTGGCACTGTGCAGGGTGCGGCGATGATGCCAGCGCGGCAGCAGGCCCCATGCGGGAAACCAGAAGCGCTGATAGCCAGGGTCGGCATAGTGCAGCAGTGTCGCCGGGTTCAGCAGATCGCTTATCCAGTGCCGGAACTGCGCATTGCGTCCCCAGACGGAGCGCTGGTCAAACAGCAGAAAATAGCCACCCTCTTCAAGACGACTCTCCTCGGCAACCTCATCGGTATCATCTCCCTGCAGCCTGACACCGGCATACGCCAGCTCTTCAGCCGCGTCCGGCAGTACCCAGATAGAGACTTCATCAATCAGCGCCCGATAGCCAAAGTAGTCATCAAACGCAGCAATTTTCAGCTGGCTCTGCTGGTTGCGTACCACGCTATAGGGGCCACACCCCACCGGCTGACGGGCGAAGTCTGGCAGCTCTGGCCATTCGCGTGGCAGGATCATAGCGCTGACGCTGGCAAGCAGCCACGGCAGCCAGCTATCGGGCTGCGCCAGCGTGATATCCAGCGTCCAGGGCGCGGGTGAGTGCAGCTGCGTGATATGTGCAAACAGCGGCTGCGTACAACTGCGCTGCAGTGAGGCAACCACGTCATCCATCTCCAGTTCACGGCCATGATGAAAACGCACTGCCGGACGCAGATAAAAGCGCCACTGTAGTGCAGAGATCTGCTGCCAGTGGTGAGCAATATCGGGCTCTACTTCCCCGTTTTCCTCATTTATCCGGGTCAGGCCGCTGAAAATCTGGCGGGCAAGGTGGGTTTCCGAGCGGCGTAGTGGTGAGGCGGGCAGCAAATTGAGCAGTGGCCGGTAGTAGAGCACCCGCAGGATATGTCTGCCCTGACGAAAGCTCCGGCCAAGATGTGCAGCGATCATCTGCCGCACCTGGGCTTTATCTCCAACCAGCTGTACCAGTTGATCAATACCATCCTGCTCCAGCAAGGCTGCAGCTCGCTGCTGCTGTAGCGCCAGTCCGGTGCAGCAGAAGCGCAGCTGAGAACGTTTGCCCCGGCCAGACTCAGCCTGCCATGTGAGCCAGCCTGCGGCCTGCATTGCATTGAGCAGGTTACGCATATGACGACGCGAACAGTGTAACTGCCCGGCCAGAGTGTTAAGCGTGGTTGCCTGATCCTGGCCCCCGCACTGCTGCCAGAGACGGATAAACTGCTGTTGCAGACGTGCAGAGGACATAAAAGAGGATCTCCCTGACAATTTCTCTCAGTGTTTACTTCCTTATATTAGAGGCATACTACGCATTAATGGAAGAGCGGGAGGCATCCGGCATGGATGGCGCTCAACCAGCAGCGCTGCGCTTGCAGCCTTTTCTGAGTAGGGTGCAATTACACCGCCAGCAGATATTTCTCTGCTGGCTTTTTTTGTTTTGGTATGAAATCGTCTACGCTCGTTCGCTACCTGTCTTTTTTTGCCAAAGGGATTTCTGTATGAAATCGCTGTTAATGCGGCAGCGCCGCCCCGATCCGATCTATCTCGCTTTTATGGTCGTCACATTTATCGTTGGGGTGGCAGGCGCGTTGCAGGCTCCCACCCTTAGCCTGTTTCTGACCCGGGAGGTTCAGGTACGCCCCTTCTGGGTCGGACTGTTTTTTACCATCAATGCGATTGGCGGGATTGTGATCACCATGCTGGTGGCGAAGCGCTCCGATACCCGGGGCGATCGGCGTCATCTGATCCTGTTCTGTTGCCTGATGGCAATTCTGAATGCACTGCTGTTTGCATTTAATCGTCACTACGTCACGCTGGTGACGCTGGGCGTGCTGCTCTCGGCGCTGGCCAGCGTTGTGATGCCGCAGATTTTTGCCCTGGCACGTGAATATGCTGACTCATCAGCGCGTGAAGTCGTGATGTTCAGCTCGGTTATGCGGGCACAGCTCTCACTGGCGTGGGTTATCGGCCCGCCACTGTCGTTTGCGCTGGCGCTGAACTACGGTTTTGTCACGCTGTTTGCTGTGGTTGCCGGGATGTTTCTGCTGAGTATGTTACTGATCTGGCGCATGTTGCCATCAGTAGCACGCGTGCCTGCTACACCTGAACAACTGCTGACACAGGTCAGCCCCTGGAAAGATGCGCAGGTGATGCTGCTGTTTATAGCATCGGTGCTGATGTGGGCCTGCAACACCATGTATTTTATTGATATGCCACTCTATATGAGCAATACACTGGGATTACCAGAGAAGCTGGCAGGTCTGCTGATGGGAACCGCCGCCGGGCTGGAAATTCCGATTATGCTGCTGGCCGGTTTTTATGCTAAGCGTGTTGGCAAGCGTATACCGATGCTGCTGGCCGTTGCCGCCGCGATTGTTTTCTTTCTGGGGCTGGTTCTCTTTACCTCAAAAACCGCGCTAATGGTGCTGCAGCTGTTTAATGCCGCGTTTATCGGCATTATCGCTGGTATTGGTATGCTGTGGTTTCAGGATCTGATGCCGGGACGGGCGGGGGCGGCAACCACGCTGTTTACCACTTCAATCTCCACTGGACTGATAATTGCCGGACTGCTGCAGGGTATAATGAGCGAGCGCTTTGGGCATGAGTCGGTCTATATGGCGGCGCTGATGATGTCAGTCGTGGCGCTGCTGCTGGTTGCGCGGGTGCGGGATGTAAAGCCGGTTACAGCAATAGCGGATCGATAGCGTGCGCCGCCTGCAGGCGGCGCAGCGCGTCAGCAGCTAGCGCAGAAACGCGGGCTGCTGCTGCTCATAATGAGTGATGGCCGCTTCATGTTGCAGTGTCAGGCCAATGCTGTCCAGCCCGTTTAACATGCAGTGACGGCGAAAGTTGTCGATCTCAAAGTGATAGATTTTATCGCCGGCGCTTACCGTCTGCGCCTCCAGATCAACGGTAAAGCACATCCCTGGTGTGGCGTGAACCACTCTGAACAGCTCATCCACCTCTTCTTCGCTGAGTCTGACCGGCAGCAGCTGATTGTTAAAGCAGTTGCCGTAGAAGATATCGGCGAAAGAGGGCGCAATCACCACATGAAAACCGAAATCGGTCAGCGCCCAGGGCGCATGTTCACGGGAAGATCCACAGCCAAAGTTTTCGCGCGCCAGCAGGATGCTGGTGCCCTGAAATTCAGGCTTGTTAAGCACAAAGCTGCTGGTAGGCTGAGTACCGGCATCATCATCAAAGCGCCAGTCGTGAAACAGATGCGCGCCAAAGCCAGTACGCGTCACTTTCTGTAAAAACTGCTTTGGAATAATCGCATCTGTATCCACATTGGCGGCATCCAGCGGCGCGACTATACCGATATGTTGCGTAAATTTTTTCGCCATGGTTTAAGCTCCCTCAGTCAGATCACGAATATCGGCAAAACGGCCAGTTACCGCAGCCGCAGCTGCCATTGCCGGGCTGACCAGGTGCGTACGACCACCGCGACCCTGACGTCCTTCAAAGTTACGGTTGCTGGTTGAGGCGCAGCGCTCACCCGGATTCAGGCGATCGTTGTTCATTGCCAGACACATTGAGCAGCCAGGCAGACGCCATTCAAAGCCCGCCTCCAGAAAAATCTTGTCCAGACCTTCAGCTTCTGCCTGCGCTTTAACCGGGCCTGAGCCAGGAACCACCATGGCAACCACTCCTGTTGCGACCTTACGGCCTTTAGCAATGGCAGCCGCAGCACGCAGATCTTCAATACGTGAGTTGGTGCAGGAGCCAATAAAGACTTTATCGATCGCCACTTCGGTGAGTTTCACGCCAGGCTGCAGATTCATATAGGCCAGCGCTTTTTCAGCGGATGCACGCTCAACCGGATCGGCAAAAGAGGCAGGATTAGGTACTGCCTGATCCACCGCCATTACCTGACCAGGATTAGTACCCCAGGTTACCTGCGGTGCGATATCGGCGGCGTTCAGCGTCACTACGCTGTCAAATTCTGCATCCGGATCAGATTTCAGTGTGCGCCAGTAGGCCACTGCCTGCTCCCACTCCTGACCTTTAGGGGCAAACTGCTTATCTTTCAGGTAGGCAAAGGTGGTATCGTCTGGTGCTACCAGACCCGCTTTGGCGCCCATTTCAATCGCCATATTGCACAGCGTCATGCGGCCTTCCATGCTCAGCGCTTCGATTGCCGGGCCACAGAACTCAACTACATGGCCGGTGCCGCCCGCGCTGCCGGTTTTACCGATAATCGCCAGAACAATATCTTTCGCAGTGATGCCCGGCGCAGCCGTGCCCAGCACCTCAATTTTCATGGTTTTTGCCCGGCTTTGCTTCAGGGTCTGGGTGGCGAAGACATGTTCCACTTCAGAGGTGCCAATGCCAAATGCCAGCGAACCAAAGGCGCCGTGCGTTGCCGTATGCGAGTCGCCGCAGACAATGGTCATGCCCGGCAGGGTCATGCCCTGTTCCGGCCCGATAACATGCACAATGCCCTGATATGGATGGTTCAGATCATAAAGCTGGATACCAAACTCAGCACAGTTTTTCATCAGCTCCTGCATCTGAATGCGGGCCATCTCGCCCGAAGCGTTGATATCTTTAGTCTGTGTTGAAACGTTATGATCCATAGTGGCAAAGGTTTTGCCTGGCTGACGCACGCGGCGTCCATGTGCACGCAGGCCATCAAACGCCTGTGGCGAAGTCACTTCATGGATCAGGTGACGATCAATATAGAGCAGTGGCGTCTCATCCGGCACTTCACGCACCACATGCGAATCAAACAACTTCTGGTATAAGCTTTTCATTTTATTTTCCCCCGGCAATGAAACCGGCAATGATGCTGCCCATTTCGTCTGTGCTGACAGCAGGGCCGTTACCGGCCAGATCGCGGGTACGATGGCCCGCCTCCAGTGCCTGGCTGACCGCATGCTCAATGGCATCAGCGGCGGCGGTGGCGTTCAGGCTAAACCGAAGCAGCATAGAGAGAGAGAGAATTTGCGCAATCGGGTTAGCAATATTCTGTCCGGCAATATCAGGCGCAGAGCCTCCGGCAGGCTCGAACAGGCCAAAACCCTGTTCATTCAGGCTGGCAGAGGGCAGCATACCCATTGAACCGGTGATCATTGCGCACTCATCAGAGAGAATATCGCCAAACAGGTTAGAGCAAAGTAACACGTCAAACTGCGATGGATCTTTGATCAGCTGCATGGTGGCGTTATCGATATACATGTGATGCAGCGTGACATCGGGATACTCTTTGGCGATTTCATTAACAATTTCACGCCACATCACCGAGCTTTGCAGCACGTTAGCTTTATCGATTGAAGTAACCTGATGACGGCGCTTACGTGCGGCCTCAAACGCATTGCGAGCGATACGCTCAATCTCAAAACGGTGGTAAACCTCAGTATCAAACGCGCGCTCATGCGGACCGCTGCCTTCACGGCCTTTAGGCTGACCAAAATAGATGCCGCCGGTGAGTTCACGAACGCACAGGATATCGAAGCCGCGCGCGGCGATATCACTGCGCAGCGGGCAGAACGCTTCCAGGCCTTTGTAGAGCGCAGCCGGACGCAGATTGCTGAACAGTTTAAAATGCTTACGCAGTGGCAGCAGGGCGCCGCGTTCAGGCTGACCAGCTGGCGGCAGATGCTCCCATTTTGGCCCGCCAACCGATCCAAATAAAATGGCGTCAGCCTGCTCTGCACCGGCAACGGTGGCGGGCGGTAACGGCTCACCGTGACGATCGATGGCGATGCCGCCAACGTCATATTCGCTGGTGGTAATACGCATGTCGAAGCGGGTACGGATCGCGTCGAGCACTTTCATTGCCTGCGCCATCACTTCCGGGCCAATTCCGTCGCCGGGCATTACTGCAATGTGATATGATTGAGTCATCATTACACAGTTTCCTTCTGATGTTTAAATTTACGCTGCAGCTCTTTCTCAACCTGTTTGGCACGCCAGATGTTGTTCAATGCGTTAACCATTGCCTTGGCAGAGGACTCTACAATATCGGTCGCCAGGCCTACGCCATGAAACTTGCGTCCACTGTAGTTGACCACGATATCCACCTGACCCAGTGCATTCTCACCATGGCCTTTTGCCGTGAGTTTGTAGTTGACCAGCTCAGCGTCGAAGCCGGTAATGCGGTTGATTGCCTGGTAGACGGCATCTACCGGGCCGTTGCCGGTTGCTGCATCTGCTTTGCTTTCATCGCCACAGGTGAGATGAACGGAGGCGGTAGCGGTAACACTGGAGCCAGTCTGTACGTTGAACTCGTTCAGCTGAAAAAATTCCGGCTCTTCATGCTGCTTATTAATAAATGCCAGCGCTTCTAAATCGTAATCAAACACCTGACCTTTTTTATCAGCCAGCTTCAGAAAAGCATCATAAAGTGCATCCAGATTGTAATCGGTCTCTTTATAGCCCATCTCTTCCATGCGGTGCTTCACTGCAGCACGCCCGGAGCGTGAGGTCAGGTTCAGCTGAATTTTATGCAGACCGATTGACTCCGGGGTCAGAATTTCATAGTTCTCACGGTTTTTCAGTACGCCATCCTGATGAATGCCGGATGAGTGTGCGAAAGCGTTGCTGCCAACAATTGCCTTGTTCGCCGGTATTGGCATATTGCAAATCTGGCTAATCATCTGGCTGGTACGATAAATTTCCTGATGATTGACATTGGTATGGACATTCATGATCTGCTGGCGGGTTTTAATCGCCATAATCACCTCTTCCAGCGCACAGTTACCGGCACGTTCGCCCAGGCCATTCAGTGTGCCCTCAACCTGACGTGCGCCTGCCAGTACAGCGGCCAGTGCATTGCCGGTTGCCATACCTAAATCATCATGGGTATGGACGGAAAGCGTGGCTTTATCGATATTTGGCACACGCTGAATCAGCTGACCAATGATATTGGCGTACTCGCCTGGCAGGGTATAACCCACAGTATCCGGGATATTGATGGTGGTGGCGCCCGCATTGATGGCCGCTTCAACCATGCGGCAGAGGTCGTCAATAGGTGTGCGACCGCCATCTTCACAGGAAAACTCAACGTCATCGGTATAGTTGCGTGCACGTTTAATCATATGCACGGCGCGCTCAATAACGTCCGGCAGGGTACTGCGCAGTTTGGTAGCGATGTGCATCGGCGAAGTAGCAATAAAGGTATGGATACGAAATGCTTCAGCCACACGCAGTGACTCATAAGCCGCATCAATATCTTTCTCTACGCAGCGTGCCAGCGCACAAACGCGGCTGTTTTTAATGGTGCGTGCAATGGTCTGTACCGATTCAAAATCGCCAGGTGAGGAAACCGGAAAACCCACCTCCATTACATCCACGCCCATCCGTTCCAGGGCCAAAGCAATCTGCAATTTTTCTTTAACACTCAGGCTGGCCTGTAATGCCTGCTCACCGTCGCGCAGAGTGGTATCGAAAATAATAACTTGCTGGCTCATGGTATCTTCCTTTTGGATTAACGTCGCCGGTGCTACGAGCATAAAAAAACCCGCGCATTGGCGCGGGTTTTTAACTTTCAGCAGGTTCGAATCAGTTATTGATTTCGCCCACAAGTCTACCGCGCAAACTGGATGCGTTTAGTAGTAGACCTGATAGGCGGAATGCACGGAACATGAATCAAACCCTGTAAAATGTGTGATGCCTATATTGGTACTGGATTAGCTAAGTGATGTCAACCCTAACGTCAGGGTTATTTTTTTTCGGCCAGGAGCGCAATCTTCTGTAAATATCAGCCGCTGTGGAAGATAAACAAAAAATAGCGCGCAGCAATATTCAGAAACCGGTATTAAATGGCACGCTCGCAGCAGTAACTGAGTTTAACATCATGATTTTAATGATTATTTTCTGTTTTTGTGCCAGTTTAAAATATACGATATAACCCGGCAGGCAGAACAATATAATGCTGCAAAGGAGTTTTAGGGTTAATCACGCCAGAAAGCTCAATATTAAAATGATTGTGGACTGGAGCCGCTGACGATAACAAAAATATATTTCTTATAACTTGCTAAAAATAACTATCAAAGCAGCATATTGCTCTGAGCTTTTCGCGGAGGATTAGTTTATTACTCGCGCGCTATACCGACCAGTCAGAGGCTTCCGTGTCACATAACCGTGGCAGGCAGGGGGCAGATATTTGCAGCTCAGAAGCTCTGCGGTTATGGTAATCGACCTACTCTTTAAAGAATTCATTCAGGTAGATTCCCTGTATCTGGAAGGCGGAAATGAATTCCTTCTTCTGAGCATAAACATAAGATTTTGATCTTAATTGGCGATAAGGGAACAGAGGCGAGACTGTGCGCTGGATAGCGCTGTCTGTCGTTGCTGTTTCTGACGCCTGGAGGCAGAAAATGGAGATGTTGTCAGGAGCCGAAATGGTCGTCCGTTCGTTAATCGATCAGGGCGTAAAGCAGGTGTTCGGTTATCCGGGCGGAGCAGTGCTGGATATCTATGATGCGCTGCAAACGGTCGGTGGTATTGACCATGTACTGGTGCGCCATGAGCAGGGAGCCGTGCATATGGCCGATGGTCTGGCACGCGCCACAGGTGAAGTTGGCGTTGTGCTCGTGACCTCAGGGCCGGGCGCTACCAATGCAATTACCGGTATTGCAACCGCCTATCTGGACTCAATTCCACTGGTGATCCTGTCGGGTCAGGTGCCTTCATCGCTGATTGGCTACGACGCGTTTCAGGAGTGCGATATGGTCGGCATCTCCCGGCCGGTCGTAAAACATAGCTTTCTGGTAAAAAATACCGAAGAGATCCCCACGGTATTGAAAAAAGCGTTCTGGCTGGCAGCGAGTGGTCGTCCTGGCCCGGTAGTGATTGATCTGCCAAAAGATATTCTTAATCCGGCAAATAAGCTGCCCTATGTCTGGCCGGAAACGGTCAGTATGCGCTCATATAATCCAACGCTACAGGGACATAAAGGCCAGATCCGACGTGCACTGCAGACACTTTTAGCCGCGCATAAGCCGGTGATTTATGCCGGCGGCGGAGCGATTACATCGGGTTGTGAAGCGGAACTGCGTCAGCTGGCTGAACAGCTTAATATTCCGGTAACGACGTCGCTGATGGGATTAGGCGCGTTTCCGGGCACTCACCGCCAGTGTGTGGGTATGCTTGGGATGCATGGCACCTATGAAGCCAATATGACAATGCACAATGCCGATCTTATTTTTGGTATCGGCGTGCGTTTTGATGATCGCACAACGAATAATCTGGCGAAATATTGCCCTAATGCAACGATCATGCATATTGATGTTGATCCAACGTCGATCTCCAAAACCGTTAGCGCGGATATTCCGATCGTTGGTGATGCAAAACAGACACTGGTGCAAATGCTGGAGCTGCTGGCACAAAGCGAGGTCGCTCAGGAGCATGACAGTCTGCGCGACTGGTGGCAGCGTATTGAAGGCTGGCGCAGCCGTCAATGTCTGGAGTTTGATCGCAGCAGTGATAAAATCAAACCGCAGGCGGTAATTGAGACGATTGCCCGTTTAACCAATGGCGATGCCTATGTGACCTCTGATGTAGGACAGCATCAGATGTTTGCGGCGCTCTACTATCCCTTTGATAAGCCGCGTCGCTGGATCAATTCCGGCGGACTGGGAACCATGGGCTTTGGCCTGCCTGCGGCGTTGGGTGTAAAGATGGCGCTGCCGCAAGAGACGGTGATCTGCGTGACGGGCGACGGCAGTATTCAGATGAATATCCAGGAGCTGTCGACGGCGCTGCAGTACGATCTGCCGGTGCTGGTTCTGAACCTGAATAACCGCTTCCTGGGCATGGTAAAACAGTGGCAGGACATGATCTACTCTGGCCGTCACTCTCAATCCTATATGGAATCGCTGCCCGATTTTGTGCGCCTGGCTGAGGCATATGGTCATGTGGGGATTGCGATTCAGCATCCGGCTGAACTGGAAGAGAAACTGCAGCTGGCGCTGGATACGCTGGCAAAAGGGCGGCTGGTGTTTGTCGATGTCACCGTTGATGGTAGCGAGCATGTCTATCCGATGCAGATTCGGGGTGGCTCAATGGATGAAATGTGGCTCAGCAAGACGGAGAGGACTTAATTATGCGTCGTATTTTATCAGTGCTGCTGGAGAATGAATCTGGCGCATTGTCTCGCGTCGTCGGGCTGTTCTCTCAGCGCGGTTATAACATTGAGAGCCTGACCGTGGCTCCCACTGACGATCCTACACTGTCACGCATGACTATTCAGACCGTGGGTGATGAAAAAGTTATTGAGCAGATCGAAAAACAGCTTCACAAGCTGGTGGATGTGTTGCGCGTCACTGAGCTGGGGCAGGGTGCCTACGTTGAGCGTGAGATCATGCTGGTTAAAATTCAGGCCAGCGGATATGGGCGTGAAGAAGTTAAGCGCTGCGCCGATATTTTCCGCGGGCAGATTGTGGATGTCACGCCTGCGCTTTACACGGTTCAGCTGGCAGGAACCAGCGATAAACTTGATGCCTTTCTGAGCAGCGTACGTGAAGTTGCAGAAATTGTTGAAGTGGCGCGCTCCGGTATTGTGGGTGTCGCACGTGGCGAACGTATCATGCGTTAATGCCCGTCAGCTATTCCGTGCTCTCTAACCCGGCGTAATGCCGGGTTTTTTTTTATGTGTCAGCGTTATTTGCTGGTGAAAAGCGGTTGCTCAGGCTGGTTTTCTGCGGTTAGATGTCGCAAAGCGTTAATCCATAGCGCTATTGCGGATATCTCCGCCTGCTCTGGCTCATCGACATGAAGGTGTTATCGTGAAACTGGATGAAATTGCGCGCCTGGCTGGCGTATCGCGTACAACCGCCAGCTATGTTATCAATGGCAAAGCGCGGCAGTATCGTGTCAGCGAAAAAACGGTTGAGAAGGTAATGGCGGTAGTACGGGAGTATAACTACCATCCCAATGCGGTTGCTGCCGGGCTGCGGGCAGGGCGGACACGTTCTATCGGGCTGGTCATCCCCGATCTGGAAAACACCAGTTATACGCGTATCGCGAACTATCTCGAACGTCAGGCGCGACAGCGCGGCTACCAGCTGCTTATCGCCTGTTCTGAAGATGAGCCTGATAATGAAATGCGCTGTATTGAGCATCTGCTGCAGCGCCAGGTGGATGCCATTATTGTTTCTACTTCGCTGCCGCCAGAGCACCCTTTTTATCAGCGCTGGGCGCACGATCCACTGCCGATTATCGCCCTGGATCGCGCGCTGGATCGTGAACACTTTACCAGCGTGGTAGGTGCCGATCAGGATGATGCACGGACGCTGGCAGCTGAATTGCGTCAGCTACCGGTGAAAAACGTGCTGTTTATGGGCGCACTGCCTGAATTGTCGGTCAGTTTTCTGCGTGAGGCGGGCTTCCGCGAAGCCTGGCAGGGAGATGAGCGTAACGTCGACTTTATCTATTGTAATAGCTTTGATCGCGCTGCCGCTGCCACGTTATTTGAAGGCTATCTGGGCGAACATGCCATGCCCGATGCGCTTTTTACCACCTCTTTTGGCCTGCTACAGGGCGTAATGGACGTTACGCTGAAACAGGAGGGCCGCCTGCCAAAAGATCTGGCGATCGCCACTTTTGGCGACCACGAGTTACTGGACTTTCTGGACTGTCCGGTGCTGGCTGTCGGACAGCGCCACCGGGATGTAGCTGAGCGGGTGCTGGAGCTGGTACTCGCCTCGCTGGATGAACCGCGCAAGCCAAAACCGGGATTGACCCGTATCCGGCGCAACTTATTTTATCGTGGTCAGTTAAGCCGCCGGGCAGGTTAATGCTCTTTCTGCTGCTTTGCTTCGGCAGGCAGCAGCACGCTTTTAAGCACGTCCTGAAGTAAAAGTGCGTAAATAAACAGCAAAACATCTCACAAATTAATTTCCTCTCCTGTTGTATCGCTGTCAGCTTTAGCATATTGCTGGCTCCGATATGCGCGCTTTCAGCTACTCTGCTTTCAGAAATCCCCGAAAATGCCACCGATGTCGCATAACCTTATTTCACTCTGCTCTGTGCAAATCTGCAGTAAGTTTAATCATATTTTTAGCAGTCCGATTTTTTTATGCTGTTATTCATCGGCTTAATTTTTCATTTCCAGATACAAAAGTATTTTATTCTGCTTTTTGCTTATTTTTCCGGGATGTAAAGAGTGATATTCACCTGCTGTTGCGGCTTGACAATGATTTCATCGGCTCCGTAAACTCGTTTCGTGGTAAAAAGTGGGATAAAGTGGTAAAAACCGGAAACTGAGGGGTCAGACGGGCATGTTCCGCGGGGCAACGTTAGTGAATCTCGACAGTAAAGGACGATTAGCCGTTCCGACTCGCTATCGTGAATTACTGCTTGCAGAGTCTCAGGGGCAGATGATTTGCACTATCGACCTGCATCAGCCCTGTCTGCTGCTTTATACCCTGCCCGAATGGGAAATTATTGAGAAAAAGCTGGCACGCTTATCGAGTATGAATCCGGCTGAACGACGTGTACAGCGATTGTTACTCGGCCACGCCAGCGAATGCCAGATGGATAGTGCAGGCCGGTTGCTGCTGGCAAATACGCTAAGACAGCATGCGGCACTGAAAAAAGAAGTGATGCTGGTTGGACAGTTCAATAAGTTTGAACTGTGGGATGAACAGACCTGGTATCAACAAGTCAGGGATGATATTGACGCAGAACATTCAGCTCAGGAACCTCTATCTGAGCGGTTGCAGGACTTATCGTTATAACTATGCAGGAAAATTTTAAACATACCACGGTGCTGCTGGATGAGGCGGTTAACGGCCTTAATATCAGGGAAGACGGCATTTACATTGATGGCACCTTTGGTCGCGGTGGTCACTCACGTCTGATTCTTTCGCAGCTTGGCGAAAAAGGTCAGCTATTGGCTATCGATCGCGATCCTCAGGCGATAGCTGCTGCCGCTGCAATTAACGATCCGCGCTTTTCGATTGTGCATGGTCCGTTTTCTGCGCTGGCTGAATATGTTGAGGCACGCGGGCTCAGCGGAAAAATTGATGGTGTACTGCTGGATCTGGGCGTCTCTTCGCCTCAGCTTGATGATGCTGAACGCGGCTTTTCATTTATGCGCGATGGTCCGCTCGATATGCGTATGGACCCAACGCGCGGCCACTCTGCCGCAGAGTGGCTACTCTCGGCAGAAGAGGCCGATATTGCGTTTGTGCTGAAAACCTACGGTGAAGAGCGTTTTGCAAAACGTATTGCACGCGCCATTACCGAGCGCAATCGTGAACAGCCAATGACGCGTACCAAAGAGCTGGCAGACGTCATCGCTGCGGCTACGCCAGTTAAAGATAAGTTCAAGCATCCGGCCACACGCAGTTTTCAGGCGATCCGTATCTGGATCAATAGCGAACTGGAAGAGATCGACACTGCGCTGAAAGGTGCGCTTTCAGTACTGGCTCCAGGCGGACGCTTGTCAGTTATCAGCTTTCATTCGCTGGAAGATCGTCTGGTTAAGCGCTTTATGCGCGATCAGAGTCGCGGCCCGCAGGTACCAGCCGGTATTCCCATGACAGAGAGTCAGCTGAAAGCGCTGGGCGGACGTGAATTAAAAACGCTCGGTAAGTTAATTCCGGGTGAGGCAGAGGTGCAGGAAAACCCACGCGCACGTAGCTCGGTGCTGCGTATTGCTGAAAGGACGGCACCATGATAGGCAATGAGCGCCACAGTTTGCCGGGTGTGATCGGCGGCGATCTGCTGCGCTTTGGCAAGATCCCGGTAGTGCTCCTGGTAGCAGTACTGGTGTCATCAGTACTGGTAGTGACGACCACGCATAAAACGCGTCTGTTAACGGCGCAGCGTGAGCAGCTGGTACTGGAGCGTGATGCGCTGGATATTGAGTGGCGCAACCTGATTCTGGAAGAGAACGCGCTTGGGGATCACAGTCGGGTAGAGCGAATCGCTACCGACAAGCTGCAGCTGCAGCATGTTGATCCTTCCCAGGAAAATATTGTGGTGCAGAAATAAGGAATCTCAGACCTCAATGAGCGGCGCAGGCAAAACGCTGAAGTTTAAAAAACAGGAAGATAAGGCCAGCTTTGTGAGCTGGCGTTTTGCTTTGCTGTGCGGCTGTATTCTGCTGGCGCTGGGCGGGCTGCTGTCGCGCGTGGCGTGGCTGCAGGTAATTAAACCCGACAAGCTGGTTAAAGAGGGCGACTTGCGTTCGCTGCGGGTGCAGCAGGTACCCACAGCGCGCGGCATGATCAGCGATCGTGCCGGGCGTCCATTGGCGGTCAGCGTACCGGTCAATGCGATCTGGGCCGATCCCAAAGAGCTGATTAGTCATGGCGGCGTTACCCTGGATAGTCGCTGGAAAGCGCTGTCAGACGCACTCTCTGTTCCGCTTGATCAGCTGGCAGCACGTATCAATGCCAACCCGAAAGGGCGCTTTATCTATCTTGCCCGTCAGGTCAATCCGGCCATCGGTGAGTATGTAAAAAAACTCCGGCTGCCGGGAATCTATCTGCGTCAGGAGTCGCGTCGCTACTATCCGGCAGGGCAGGTAACGGCGCATCTGATCGGCTTTACCAATATTGACGGACAGGGTATTGAGGGCGTTGAGAAAAGCTTCGATAAGTGGCTGACGGGTGAGCCGGGCGAGCGTACGGTGCGTAAAGATCGCTTCGGGCGCGTCATTGAGGATATCTCCTCGGTAGACAGTCGTGCGGCACATAATCTTACGCTGAGTATTGATGAGCGACTACAGGCGCTGGTCTACCGCGAGCTCAACAATGCGGTGGCGTTCAACAAAGCGGAGTCAGGCACGGCTGTGCTGGTAGATGTCAATACCGGTGAAGTGCTGGCAATGGCCAACAGTCCAGCCTATAACCCCAACAATCTCAGCAACACGCCAAAAGATGTGATGCGCAATCGCGCCATTACCGACATTTTTGAACCGGGTTCTACTGTGAAACCCATGGTGGTAATGACCGCCCTGCAACATGGCGTGGTGAAAGAGAACAGCGTACTGAATACCGTGCCGTACCGCGTCAGTGGTCATGAGATCAAAGATGTGGCGCGCTACAACGAACTGACCCTGACCGGGGTTTTGCAGAAGTCGAGTAACGTCGGGGTTTCACGTCTGGCGTTAGCGATGCCCTCCTCAGCGCTGGTAGATACTTACGCGCGCTTTGGATTGGGAAAACCGACCAATTTGGGGCTGGTCGGGGAAAGCAGTGGCCTATACCCTAAAAAACAACGGTGGTCTGACATAGAGAGGGCCACCTTCTCTTTCGGCTACGGGCTAATGGTAACGCCGTTACAGTTAGCGCGAGTCTACGCAACAATTGGCAGCTACGGCATCAACCGACCGCTCTCAATCACTAAAGTCGATCCGCCTGTCGCGGGGGAGCGCGTTTTTCCGGAAAACCTGGTCAGAACGGTCATGCATATGATGGAGAGCGTGGCGCTGCCTGGCGGAGGCGGGGTTAAAGCTGCCATCAAAGGCTACCGTATCGCAATCAAAACCGGTACGGCAAAAAAAGTAGGGCCTGATGGTCGCTACGTTAATAAATATATCGCTTACACCGCCGGTGTGGCTCCTGCCAGCCGTCCGCGCTTTGCGCTGGTCGTGGTGATCAATGATCCGCAGGCGGGTAAATATTATGGTGGTGCGGTTTCTGCGCCGGTCTTTGGAGCCATCATGGGCGGGGTACTGCGCACGATGAATATTGAACCGGACGCACTGCCCACCGTGGACAAGAATGAGTTAGTAAAGAACAGAAGTGAGGCATCAAGTGACAGATCGTAACCTGCGCGACTTACTGGCTCCCTGGGTGCCGGGTGCGCCGGCACGTCCACTCCGTGACATGACGCTGGACAGCCGCATGGCTGCTGCCGGCGATCTGTTTATCGCTATCGCGGGCCATCATGCTGATGGCCGACGTTTTATTCCGCAGGCGATTGCTCAGGGCGTTGCCGCGGTGATTGCTGAAGCGGAAGGCGTGGCCAGCGACGGCGATATCCGTGAAGTGCATGGTGTGCCAGTGATCTATCTGGCGCAGTTGCCGCAGCGTCTTTCAGCACTGGCTGGACGCTTTTATCAACAGCCAGCAGATAAACTCAGACTGGTAGGCGTGACCGGCACCAACGGGAAAACCACCACAACCCAGTTGATCGCACAATGGGCTGGCCTGCTGGGTGAAACCGGCGCGGTAATGGGTACAGTAGGAAATGGTCTGTATGGTCAGCTGGCGCCAACGGAAAACACCACAGGTTCTGCGGTTGATGTACAGCATGTGCTGGCGGATTTAGCGCGGCAGGGCGCAACGCTAACAGCCATGGAGGTCTCTTCACACGGTCTGGTTCAGCATCGGGTTGCAGCGTTACCTTTTGCGGCAGCCGTCTTTACGAATCTGAGCCGCGATCATCTTGATTATCACGGCGATATGCAGGGTTATGAGTCAGCTAAATGGCTGCTCTTCTCTGAGCATCAGGTCGATAAAGCCATTATTAATGCTGATGATGACACCGGACGCCGCTGGCTGCGCACACTGCCTGATGCGGTGGCGGTCACTATGGAAAATAACCTGCCGGCTGATCTGCATGGCCGCTGGCTGAAAGCCACAGAGGTGACGTATCACGATGGTGGTGCGCATGTACGCTTTAGCTCCAGCTGGGGTGAAGGTGAATTTGATAGTCGTCTGATGGGTGCGTTCAACGTCAGCAATCTGCTGCTGGCGCTGGCTACGTTGCTTACGCTTGGATATCCGCTGGCGAGTTTAACCGCGACTGCCGGAGAGCTGCAGCCAGTATGCGGACGCATGGAAGTCTTTAGTGCACCGGATAAACCCACGGTCGTGGTTGATTATGCTCATACCCCGGATGCGCTGGAAAAAGCGCTGGAGGCAGCCCGTCTGCACTGCAAAGGAAAACTCTGGTGTGTGTTTGGTTGTGGTGGCGATCGCGATAAAGGCAAGCGTCCACTGATGGGAGCCATTGCTGAGCAGTTCGCTGATATCGTGCTGATTACCGACGATAACCCGCGCAGCGAAGCGCCTGCCGCGATTGTGGACGATATTCTTACCGGCCTGCTTGATCCCGGCCGCGCCCGTGTGGTGTCTGGCCGTGCTCAGGCAGTAACCAGCGCCATTATGCAGGCGCAGCCAGATGATATTGTGCTGGTGGCTGGTAAAGGCCATGAAGATTATCAAATTATTGGCAATCGACGTCTGGATTACTCCGATCGCGACACTGTCGCCCGGCTGCTGGGGGTAATGGCATGATCGCGCTCACTTTGCAAACGCTGGCTGATATCAGCGGCGGTACGCTGCATGGCAGCGATGCAACGATTAATGAGGTCACCACGGACACCCGCAAGATCACTGCGGGCTGCCTGTTTGTTGCGCTGGCCGGTGAGCGCTTCGATGCGCACGATTTTGTTAGTGAAGCGATTAACGGTGGTGCTCAGGCGCTGCTGGTTCAGCGGCTGCTGCCGGTTGCCGTACCGCAGGTTGTGGTTGCGGATACCCGTATTGCGTTTGGTCAGCTGGGTGCCTGGGTGCGCCAGCAGTCAAACGCTCGCGTTGTCGCACTTACCGGCTCTTCCGGTAAAACCTCAGTCAAAGAGATGACGGCGGCTATTCTGCGTCAGTGTGGTGAGACGCTCTACACCGCCGGCAATCTTAATAACGATTATGGTGTGCCGATGACGCTGCTGCGTCTGACGCCGGCGCATCAGTATGCAGTAATTGAGCTCGGCGCTAACCATCAGGGTGAGATCGCCTATACCACTGCGCTGGTACGTCCGGAGGCGGCACTGGTTAATAACCTTGCTGCTGCGCATCTGGAAGGCTTTGGATCGCTGGCTGGTGTGGCAAAAGCCAAAGGTGAAATCTTTGCCGGCTTGCCACTGCATGGCACTGCGATTATCAATGCAGAAAGCAACGATGCCGCTAACTGGCAACCTGCGTTTGCCGGTAAAACTCTATGGCGCTTCTCTGCGCAACTGCTGAGCGACGCAGAATTTCGCGCCAGCGATATCGTACAGCGTGCTGATATCACCAGTTTTACGCTGCATACGCCGCGGGGTGATATCGCCATCGAACTGCCGTTACCGGGCCGACATAATATTGCGAATGCGCTGGCAGCGGCAGCACTGGCGCTGGCGGTCGATGCACCGCTGACCGCCATTCAGTCAGGACTGAAAACACTACAGCCGGTGCCTGGTCGTCTTTTCCCTGTCCGGCTCTCTGCCACACAGCTGCTGATCGACGATAGCTACAATGCCAACGTTGGATCAATGAGCGCGGCGGCGCAGGTGCTGGGTGATATGCCTGGCTTCCGCGTTATGGTGGTCGGTGATATGGGCGAACTGGGTGATGAAGCGGAAGCCTGTCATCGGCAGGTCGGTGCTGCAGCGCAGGCGGCGGGCATTGATGCCGTACTCAGCACTGGCGAACTGAGCCATTTTATCAGCGAGAGCAGCGGCAAAGGCACCCATTTTGTTACTAAAGCCGCACTGATTTCGCATTTGCACACGCTGATTGCTCAGCACTCTGAGATCACAATTTTAGTTAAAGGTTCGCGTAGTGCCGCCATGGAGCAGGTAGTACAGGGCTTACAGGAGAAAGGAACATGCTAGTCTGGCTGGCCGAACATCTGGTCGCTTTTTATTCCGGTTTTAACGTCTTCTCTTATCTGACGTTTCGCGCCATTGTCAGCCTGCTGACCGCTCTGTTTATCTCATTATGGATGGGCCCGCGCCTGATTGCCTGGCTGCAGAAGCTGCAGATTGGTCAGGTTGTACGTAACGATGGTCCGGAGTCGCATTTTAGTAAACGCGGCACGCCGACCATGGGCGGCATTATGATCCTGACCTCCATCACTATCTCGGTACTGATGTGGGCCTATCCCTCTAATCCCTATGTCTGGTGCGTACTGGTTGTACTGCTGGGCTTTGGTGCCATTGGCTTTGTTGATGATTACCGCAAAGTGGTGCGTAAAGATACCCGCGGGCTGATTGCGCGCTGGAAATATTTCTGGATGTCGGTGATCTCACTGGGCGTCGCCTTTGCGCTATTTGTTGCCGGAAAAGATACGCCAGCCACGCAGCTGGTAGTGCCGTTCTTTAAAGATGTGATGCCACAGCTGGGGCTGTTTTATGTCGTGCTGGCTTATTTCGTCATTGTTGGCACCGGTAATGCTGTCAACCTTACCGATGGTCTGGATGGCCTGGCCATTATGCCAACGGTATTTGTTGCCGCCGGATTTGCGCTGGTGGCGTGGGCAACCGGAAATGTGAAATTTGCTGAATATCTGCATATCCCCTATCTGCGTCATGCCGGTGAGCTGGTGATCGTCTGTACGGCGATTGTCGGAGCCGGACTGGGCTTTCTGTGGTTCAACACTTATCCGGCTCAGGTCTTTATGGGTGATGTAGGTTCACTGGCACTGGGTGGTGCTCTGGGTACGCTGGCGGTACTGCTGCGTCAGGAGTTCCTGCTATTGATTATGGGCGGCGTATTTGTGGTTGAGACCCTCTCTGTCATTCTGCAGGTAGGCTCATTTAAACTGCGTGGCCAGCGTATTTTTCGTATGGCACCTATCCATCACCACTATGAACTCAAAGGCTGGCCGGAGCCGCGCGTAATCGTGCGCTTCTGGGTGATTTCGCTGATGCTGGTGCTGATTGGCCTGGCAACGCTGAAGGTGCGCTAATCATGGCTGACTACCGGGGCAGAAAGGTTGTCATTATCGGAGCAGGCATTACCGGCCTCTCCTGTGTTGATTTCTTTATGGCGCAGGGCGTTACGCCGCGCATTATGGATACCCGTGTGTCGCCACCCGGACTGGACAAGCTGCCAGAGCAGGTGGCGTGTCATACCGGCAGCATCAACAGCGACTGGCTGCTGGCGGCCGATTTGATCGTTGCCAGCCCGGGTATGGCGCTGTCCCATCCGGCACTGAGCGAAGCCGCAGAAGCGGGTATTGAAATTGTTGGTGATGTGGAGCTTTTCTGTCGTGAGGCACAGGCACCTATTGTGGCGATTACCGGCTCTAACGGAAAAAGCACGGTTACCACGCTGGCAGGTGAGATGGCTCGCGCTGCAGGCTGGCAGGTTGGTGTCGGCGGTAATATTGGCCTGCCTGCGCTGACGCTGCTGAAATCACCGGCACAGCTCTATGTGCTGGAACTCTCCAGTTTTCAGCTGGAAACCACCTATAGCCTGAAAGCGGCGGCGGCAACCATTCTCAATGTCACCGAAGATCATATGGATCGCTATCCACTGGGAATGCAGCAATATCGCGCGGCGAAACTGCGTATCTATGAAAACGCAGCCACCTGTGTGGTCAATGCCGATGATGGCATGACAATGCCGGTGCGCGGCGTGGATAAGCGCTGCATCAGCTTTGGTATCAATCTGGGTGATTATCATCTGACACAGCAGCAGGGTGCAACCTGGCTCAGAGTGCGTGGCGAAAAGGTACTGAACACTGCTGAGATGAAGCTGACCGGCCAGCACAATTACACCAATGCACTGGCGGCGCTGGCGCTGGCAGATGCGGTTAATATTCCGCGCGCTTCCAGCCTTAAAGCGTTAACAACGTATAGCGGTCTGCCGCATCGTTTTCAGCTGGTACATGCGGCGGGCGGTGTACGCTGGATCAACGACTCTAAAGCCACCAACGTTGGCAGTACAGAAGCGGCACTGCAGGGACTGCAGGTTGATGGCACGCTCTGGCTGCTGCTGGGAGGGGATGGCAAAGGGGCAGATTTCACGCCGCTGACGCGCCATCTGCAGCGCGACAATATCCGGCTGTTTTGCTTTGGTCGCGATGGCGATGCGCTGGCAGCACTGCGGCCCGAAGTGGCAACACGTACTGAGACGCTGCAACAAGCTGTCGCACAGATTGCCGGGCAGGTAAAAGCGGGTGATATGGTGCTGCTATCACCCGCCTGTGCCAGCCTCGATCAGTTCCGTAATTTTGAACAGCGCGGTGATCTCTTTGCGCAGCTGGCGAAGGAGTCAGGTTAATGCGCATACCCGGAACCGCTATTGCTCGTTATCTTGCGTTACGCCTGCGCGACTGGGTCATGGGCGCGCGTGACGCTGATGATGCACCCGTGGTGCTCTACGATCGTACGCTGCTATGGCTGACGTTTGGCCTGGCAATTATTGGCTTTGTCATGGTGACATCTGCCTCAATGCCGGTAGGGCAGCGTCTGAATGACGATCCCTTCTACTTTGCCAAACGCGATGCGTTCTATATTGCGCTGGCGCTGGGTATGGCACTGGTAACATTGCGCATTCCGATGGACTTCTGGCAGCGCTACAGCAACGCAATGCTGGTGTCCTCGGTGCTTATGCTGCTTATTGTACTGGTCGTGGGAAGTTCGGTTAATGGTGCTTCGCGCTGGATCGCGCTTGGTCCGCTGCGTATTCAGCCAGCAGAGCTGTCGAAACTTTCGCTGTTTTGCTATCTCGCCAGCTATCTGGTGCGCAAAGTGGAAGAGGTGCGCAATAACTTCTGGGGCTTCTGTAAGCCCATGGGCGTAATGGTTATCCTGGCAGTGCTGCTGCTGGCACAGCCTGATCTCGGCACCGTGGTCGTGCTGTTTGTCACCACGCTGGCGATGCTGTTTCTGGCAGGCGCCAAACTCTGGCAGTTTCTCGCGATTATCGGCTCAGGCATTTTTGCCGTGATATTGCTGATTATCGCTGAGCCATATCGTATGCGGCGCGTCACTTCATTCTGGAATCCATGGGAAGATCCGTTTGGCAGCGGTTATCAGCTGACTCAGTCGCTGATGGCGTTTGGACGCGGTGAATTCTGGGGACAGGGGCTGGGCAATTCCGTACAGAAACTGGAATATCTGCCCGAGGCCCACACCGATTTTATCTTCTCGATAATCGGTGAAGAGCTGGGTTATGTCGGTGTGGTTTTAGCCCTGTTAATGGTATTCTTCGTCGCTTTTCGTGCGATGTCCATTGGGCGAAAGGCGCTGGAGCTTGATCAGCGCTTTTCCGGCTTTCTCGCCTGTTCAATTGGCGTCTGGTTCAGCTTTCAGGCACTGGTTAACGTAGGTGCAGCAGCAGGTATGTTGCCAACCAAGGGCCTGACGCTGCCGCTGATTAGTTATGGTGGTTCGAGTCTGATTATTATGTCGACCGCCATCGTATTTTTACTGCGTATCGATTATGAAACGCGCCTGGCGAAAGCGCAGGCGTTTACCCGAGGTGCCCGATGAGTAGCAAACGGCTGATGGTCATGGC
>CAJYKU010000025.1 GCA_913775175.1 uncultured Pantoea sp. | reverse complement strand
CGGTGAAACCCTGCTGTCCCGTGAGAAAGCTAAACGTCATGAAGCTTGGATCACGCTGGAAAAAGCTTACGAAGACGCTGAAACTGTTACCGGTGTTATCAACGGCAAAGTTAAAGGTGGCTTCACAGTTGAGCTGAACGGTATTCGTGCGTTCCTGCCAGGTTCACTGGTTGACGTGCGTCCGGTTCGCGATACTCTGCATCTGGAAGGCAAAGAGCTTGAATTCAAAGTAATCAAGCTTGATCAGAAGCGTAACAACGTCGTGGTTTCACGTCGTGCTGTTATCGAATCTGAAAACAGCGCTGAGCGCGATCAGCTGCTGGAAAACCTGCAGGAAGGCATGGAAGTCAAAGGTATCGTTAAGAACCTCACTGACTACGGCGCATTCGTTGACCTGGGCGGCGTTGACGGCCTGCTGCACATCACTGACATGGCATGGAAACGCGTTAAGCATCCAAGCGAAATTGTCAACGTGGGCGACGAAATCACTGTTAAAGTGCTGAAGTTCGACCGCGAGCGTACCCGCGTATCTCTGGGCCTGAAGCAGCTGGGCGAAGATCCATGGGTTGCTATCGCTAAGCGTTATCCGGAAGGCACCCGCCTGACCGGTCGTGTAACCAACCTGACTGATTACGGCTGCTTCGTGGAAATCGAAGAAGGCGTTGAAGGTCTGGTACACGTTTCTGAAATGGACTGGACCAACAAGAACATTCACCCATCTAAAGTTGTTAACGTGGGCGATGTTGTTGAAGTTATGGTTCTGGACATCGACGAAGAGCGTCGTCGTATCTCCCTGGGTCTGAAGCAGTGCAAATCTAACCCATGGCAGCAGTTCGCAGAGACCCACAACAAAGGCGATCGCGTTGAAGGTAAAATCAAGTCAATCACTGACTTTGGTATCTTCATCGGCCTGGACGGTGGCATCGACGGTCTGGTTCACCTGTCTGACATCTCCTGGAACGCAACCGGCGAAGAAGCTGTGCGTGAGTACAAAAAAGGCGACGAAATTGCCGCCGTTGTACTGCAGGTTGATGCAGAGCGCGAGCGTATCTCTCTGGGCGTGAAGCAGTTGGCTGAAGATCCATTCAACAACTACATCACCCTGAACAAGAAAGGCGCTATCGTGACTGGTAAAGTCACTGCAGTTGACGCGAAAGGTGCTACAGTAGAATTAGCTGATGGCGTAGAGGGTTACCTGCGCGCTTCTGAAGCCTCACTGGATCGCATCGAAGACGCGACTCAGGTTCTGAGCGTAGGCGACGACGTTGAAGCTAAATTCACCGGCGTTGACCGTAAAAACCGCGTTGTGAGCCTGTCTGTTCGTGCGAAAGACCAGGCTGATGAGAAAGAAGCAATCAACACTGTTAACACCAAACAGGAAGAGAGCAACTTCTCTAACGCAATGGCTGAAGCGTTCAAAGCGGCTAAAGGCGAGTAATCGACCCGAAGCACCGGACGATAACTATCGTCCGGTTTCGGTAAAAGCTGTCATACCTTTCCAAACAGGGATTAACCGGAGGATTCATGACCAAGTCAGAACTGATTGAAAGACTTGCTGGCCAGCATACTCATATTCCGGCGAAAGTCGTTGAGGATGCGGTCAAAGAGATGCTTGAGCACATGGCCACTACGCTGGCTCAGGGCGAACGCATTGAAATCCGGGGATTCGGCAGCTTCTCTTTGCACTACCGCGCACCGCGTACGGGCCGTAACCCGAAAACGGGCGATAAAGTGGAACTGGAAGGTAAATACGTTCCCCACTTTAAGCCGGGCAAAGAGCTGCGTGACCGTGCAAACATCTACGGCTAAGCTGTTACCGAACCATAAAACGACACCTTCGGGTGTCGTTTTTTTTGTCCTTAATTTTGCCGCTTTGCGATCCCGCTTCAGCTTTGCTGCACACTTCTGCTTAACCCCTGAAAAAGCAACAGAGGCCTGACGCAGAGTCTGCGATAGCTGCCGCTCTTCTTCTGATACTGGCGCACAATAGTGCAGTTTACAGGAGGGAGTTATGCGTCTTACATGGATGAGCATTGCCTGTCTTGCGATTGCCGCAGCACTGCCGCTGATGTTATTGCCACAGATCCCATCACGCAGCACGCTGATCATACTGGCTATGGTGGCGCTCCTGCTATTACACCTGCCTGCTAACGCTGCGGTGCTGACAGCTGTCGCACTGCTGCTGCTGTGCTGGACTCTGGGGGAGGCGCGCTCGCTGCTAAACAGCGTATCACAGCTTACTAAGGCACCGGTTGAGGCCATTGTTAGCGTCAGCGCCGTCTACCCGCAGCAAAAACAGCTGCTGGTGCAGCTACGGCGTATCGATGAGCGGCTGCAATTCCCGCCACTCTTTGTACAGATAAACAATATCAGTGCAGAGGAGAACTGGTGTGCAGGTCAGCGCTGGCGGCTACGGCTGCGATTGCGTGCAGTCCATGGCCGCCTTAACGAAGGCGGTTTTGATCTGCAGCGCATGATGGTGGCAAACCACACGCCGTTACAGGGACGCATCCTGCAACGGCAGCCTGTAACAGAGCAGTGCGGTCTGCGGGCCGCGCTGATGGCCCAGGCTAATACCATGTTAGCCGGGCTGAAGCAGCCCGCTATTCTGCAGGCACTGGCCTTTGGTGAGCGTTCACAGTTTACGCCGCAGCTGCGCCAGCTATTACGCGACACCGGCACGGCACATCTGATGGCCATCTCAGGGATGCACATCGCGCTGGCGGCCAGTTTTGGCTGGCTGGTGGCACGTGTAATACAGTATCTGCTGCCAGCACATCGCATCAGCTGGCTGTTTCCGCTGCTGGCGGGCTGGCTCTGCGCCGCGCTCTATTGCTGGATAGCCGGCAGTCAGGCACCTGCGCAGCGGGCTATCGTCATGCTGACGCTATGGACGGCAATTCGTATTGCGGGATGGCAGCTTAGTGCCTGGCAAATCTGGCTACTGTGTGTCGCGCTGCTGCTTGCTGTGGATCCCCTGGCAGTACTTTCTGAGAGTTTCTGGCTCTCAGTGCTGGCGGTTGCCATGCTTATCCTCTGGTTTCGCTGGTTCCCGCTACCTGCGTTGTTACGCACTCAGCGGCGCTGGCTGCTGTTACGGCTGCTTCATCTGCAGCTGGGAATGATGATATTAATGGCCCCGCTACAAATTTTTCTGTTTCAGGGGATAAGCATAACAGCGCTGCTGGCCAATCTGCTGGCAATCCCTGTTATCTCATTTATTACTGTGCCGTTACTGCTGCTGGCGCTGTTACTGCCGCTTCCTCTGGCCGCGCGGCCGCTCTGGTGGCTGGCCGATCATTCAGTGGATTATCTGATGCAGGGGCTGGCTGGCCTGCCCGCAGGCTGGTTAAGCCTGCAGCAGACGCTGCCCGCGATGCTCCTGATCTGGGGCGGGCTGTTGTTATGGCGCACCGGGCTGTTTACCCGTACGGTTGCGCTCTCTGGCAGCCTGCCGCTGGCGCTGCTGTTTGCACCAGGCGATAAACAGAATGGTGCGTGGCAAATCGATTTTCTTGATGTCGGCCATGGTCTGGCGGTGGCAATCACGCAGGGCAGGGAAGTTGTGCTCTATGACACCGGGCCGGCATGGCACCAGAGCGACGCCGGTGAGCGCGTTATCCTGCCCTGGCTCACTTTTACTGGTCGTACGCTGCAAAGTGTGATCCTGAGCCACAAACATCTTGATCATCGTGGCGGGCTGAAGACGCTGCTGCGCACCTGGCCGGGCGTCACGATACGGAGTCCACTCAATGAGCCCACACACCTGCCGTGCTGGCGCGGTCAGCAGTGGCAGTGGCAGCGCCTGCGCTTTACCGTGTTGTGGCCTCTGTCTCGCGCTCTGAGCGGCGGTAATAATGACTCCTGCGTGGTGCGGGTGGATGATGGCAGGATCAGTCTGTTGCTCACCGGTGATATTGAGCAGGCAGCAGAGAGAAAACTGATGGCGCTGGAGAAGGATCACGCTGGCGCTACGCTGCTTCAGGTGCCGCACCATGGTAGCCGCACATCATCGTCAGCGCTGCTGCTGCGGCGCGTTGCTGGTGAAGCAGCTATAGCCTCAGTGGCACGCTATAACGCCTGGCGTATGCCTGCCCGGACAGTTGTCAGACGTTATCAACAGCAGGGCTATCGCTGGTACGATACTGCCCGTTCTGGCCAAATCCGCATCCGAATAGAACAGGGACGCTGGCAGGTTCAGGGGTTGCGAGAGCAAATAAAGCCGCGCTGGTATCATCAGTGGTTTGGCGTCAAAGATGATTCCAGGTAGAATGAGCGGCTATTTCAAACAGCGTGACTAAATAATGCATCAAGACAAAGATCTCTCAACGTGGCAGACATTCCGCCGGCTCTGGCCAATGATAGCGCCACATAAAGCTGGCCTTATTGTCTCCGCCATTGCACTGGTGCTTAATGCAGCAGGCGACACCCTAATGCTCTCCCTGTTGAAACCTTTACTGGATGATGGGTTCGGTAAAGCGGACAAATCAGTGTTGTTATGGATGCCGCTGGCAGTTATCGGCCTGATGCTGATGCGTGGCGTTACCAGCTATATCTCCAGTTACTGTATCTCCTGGGTGTCTGGCAATGTGGTGATGAATATGCGTCGCCGCCTGTTCGGCCATATGATGGGTATGCCGGTTGCGTTTTTCGATCAGCAATCCACCGGTACCCTGCTTTCACGTATTACCTATGACTCAGAGCAGGTCGCATCATCCTCTTCCAGCGCACTGGTAACCGTGGTGCGTGAGGGGGCATCGATCATCGGCCTGTTTATCATGATGTTCTACTATAGCTGGCAGCTTTCACTCATCCTTATCCTGCTGGCACCGCTGGTCTCTTTTGCAATTCGCACCGTCTCTAAACGCTTTCGCAGCATCAGCAGAAATATGCAGAACACCATGGGACAGGTGACAACCAGCGCAGAGCAGATGCTGAAGGGCCACAAAGAGGTTCTGATTTTTGGCGGACAGGAAGTGGAAGCTGAGCGCTTCTCCCGGGTCAGTAATAAAATGCGTCAACAGGGGATGAAACTGGTTTCCGCATCCTCTATCTCCGATCCGGTGATCCAGCTGATTGCATCGCTGGCGCTGGCATTTGTACTCTATGCAGCCAGTTTCCCCAGCGTGATGGAGACGTTAACCGCCGGTACTATTACTGTGGTGTTCTCCTCAATGATTGCGCTGATGCGTCCGCTGAAATCACTGACCAACGTTAATGCGCAGTTCCAGCGCGGGATGGCTGCCTGCCAGACGCTGTTCTCAATTCTTGACAGTGAACAGGAAACAGATAACGGAACCCGCGTGGTAGAACGTGTGAAAGGCGATGTTGAATTCCGTAATGTCACTTTTACCTATCCGGGACGCGAAATCCCTGCACTGCGTGATATCAATCTTACGCTGCCTGCAGGCAAAACAGTGGCGCTGGTGGGACGCTCAGGCTCAGGCAAATCCACTATGGCCAGCCTGTTAACGCGTTTTTATGATATCGATTCTGGCGAAATTCTGCTGGATAATCACGATCTGCGCGAATACACCCTGAGCTCACTGCGTAATCAGGTTGCACTGGTATCGCAAAATGTTCATCTGTTTAACGACACCATTGCCAATAATATCGCCTATGCGCGCAACGGGCATTACAGCCGTGAGCAAATTGAACAGGCTGCGACCATGGCTCATGCCATGGACTTTATTAATAAAATGGATCATGGGCTGGATACTGTGATTGGCGAAAATGGTGTGCTGCTCTCTGGTGGTCAGCGTCAGCGTATCGCTATTGCCCGTGCCCTGCTGCGTGACTGTCCGATTCTGGTTCTGGATGAGGCCACTTCAGCGCTCGACACTGAGTCAGAGCGCGCGATTCAATCTGCGCTGGATGAACTGCAGAAGAATCGGACTTCACTGGTCATCGCTCACCGTCTCTCTACCATTGAAAAAGCGGACGAAATTGTTGTGGTTGAGGATGGCCGCATCGTGGAGCGCGGCACGCACGATCTGCTGCTGGCACAAAAAGGAGCTTATGCTCAGCTGCATAAGTTACAGTTTGGTCAATGATTGAGCGCATCTGGAGCGGCCGTTCCCCGCTATGGCTTGTGCTGTGGCCATTCAGCCTGCTTTATGGCGCAATCAGCTGGCTGATAAGGCTGAGCTATCAGCGCGGCTGGCGCAAGCGCTGGCGTGCGCCGCGCCCGGTGATTGTTGTAGGCAACCTTACGGCTGGCGGCAACGGTAAAACGCCGCTGGTCATCTGGCTGGTTGAAGCGCTGCAGGCGCGCGGTCTGCGTGCTGGCGTAGTATCGCGCGGTTATGGCGGCAAAGCAGAGCACTATCCGCTGCTGGTCACCGCACTGACGCCAACCACGCAGGCTGGCGATGAGCCGGTGCTGATTGCACAGCGCACTGGTGTGCCGGTGGCTGTTGCACCGCAGCGGCGCCAGGCGGTTGAGGCGCTGCTGGCGAACCATGCACTGGATATTATTATTACCGATGATGGTCTGCAGCACTACGCGTTGCAGCGCGATCGCGAAATTGTCGTGGTAGATGGCATCCGTCGCTTTGGTAATGGCTGGTGGCTACCTGCAGGGCCGATGCGTGAGCGGGCGAACCGTCTGCAGCAGGTTGATGCGGTGGTGGTTAATGGTGGAGTGGCTGCAGAGAGTGAAATTGCCATGACGCTGCAGCCGGGTCTGGCGGTTAACCTGGTGACAGGCGAAACCGCTGCCCTTAAGACGCTGCCGGACTTTGTCGCTATGGCAGGCATTGGGCATCCGCCGCGCTTTTTCGCTACGCTGCAACAGCAGGGCGTGCAGGCGGTAGCAGAGATCGCCTTTGCCGATCACCATGCCTATAGTGAGCAGGAGCTTGCCGAACTGACCCGTGGCGAGCAGTCTCTGCTGATGACTGAGAAAGATGCGGTGAAGTGTCGTGCATTTGCGCGGAAGAACTGGTGGTATTTACCTGTGGATGCGCATCTCGCTGGCAGCGCGCTTGCGCCACTGCTGGATGATCTCACACAGCTGGGCCGTCATGCGGCGGACAGAAATTAATTGCTGAGCATGGTCAGCCGCCCACGGGTCATGCTGACTGATGTAGCGATCCTGAAAGGAGAAAAGTATGGATCATCGTTTACTTGAGATTGTGGCTTGTCCGGTTTGTAACGGAAAACTTTACTTTAACAAAGAGCAACAGGAACTGATTTGTAAACCCGATGGGCTCGCTTTTCCGGTGCGTGACGGTATTCCGGTGCTGCTGCAAACAGAAGCGCGCACGCTGGCTGTGGAAGAGATCCATCCATGAGTTTTATCGCCATTATTCCGGCGCGTTATGCTTCAACGCGCCTGCCAGGTAAGCCTCTGGTAGATATTCATGGCAAACCCATGGTGCTGCACGTAATGGAGCGGGCGCGGGAGTCGGGCGCTGAGCGCGTGATCGTCGCAACCGATCATGCGGATGTTGCAGCGGCGGTTATTGCAGCGGGTGGCGAGGTCTGCATGACGCGTGCCGATCATCAATCCGGCACTGAACGGCTGGCGGAGGTAGTTGAAACCTGCCAGCTTGATGATGACACCATCATTGTTAATGTGCAGGGTGATGAGCCGATGATCCCGGCAGAAATTGTGCGCCAGGTCGCGGCAAATCTGGCAACAGCTGATGCGGGTATGGCTACGCTGGCAGTGCCGATCACTGAGGCGGAAGAGGCGTTTAATCCAAACGCGGTGAAAGTGGTCACCGATCAGCATGGCTATGCGCTCTACTTTTCACGAGCCACTATTCCGTGGGATCGTGAGCGCTACGCCCACTCACGTGAGCAGGCTGGCGATACGCTGCTGCGTCATATTGGCATTTATGCTTACCGTGCAGGCTTTATTCGCCGCTATGTCTCCTGGCAGCCCTGTGTGCTGGAGCAGATTGAACTGCTGGAGCAGCTGCGTGTACTCTGGTATGGCGAAAAAATTCATGTTGCAGTGGCACAGCAGGTGCCCAGCACAGGCGTCGATACACCCGAAGATCTGCAGCGCGTCCGCGCAGCTATGCAGAGCTAAGCGGGTTCCGGAGCAGCAGGAAAAACCGCTGCTGGCGGGCTGCTTTTTCGCCGCTATTCGTGCTGCTCAGCCTGCTCGTTATCACTGGCGGTTTGCCCGTGCAGCTGCTGCCAGATCTGACCCAGGGTTTCATAAATCGCGCGCTCGCTATGGCTGAGCCAGAGCGGCGAAGGCAGCGCCCGCTCCCAGCTATTGAGTGGCGAGGTAACTGCCAGCTGGTTTGCCGGTGCCGGAATCGGCGTCAGCCCGGCGTGATGAAAAAAGCCCATTGCCCGTGGCAGATGATTTGCTGAGGTCACCAGCAGAAAAGGCTGGTGACCGACGATCTGTTTCACCGCCTGCGCCTCTTCGCCGGTATCCTTCGGCGCATCAAGCGTAATAATCGCCTGATGCGGTATACCCAGGCTTTCAGCGACCCCGGCTGCCACTGCAGCATTGCTGCGCGGATTGTTGCCTGCGGCGGCACCGGTAAAGATCATTTTGGCCTGTGGATAGCGACGCCACTGTCTTACGCCTTCTGTGACGCGGGGCAGACTATTACCAATCAGGTTCGACCCTGGCGCCCAGTCCGGATTCCACGTATATCCCCCACCCAGTACCACGATATAGGTCACTGGCGTAGCGCCATTCCAGGTGGGATAACGGCTCTCCAGCGGCAATAGCAGCCGATCTGCCACTGGCTGCAGGCTGAGCAGCAGTAATAACAGCCAGCTTAGTGAAAGCAACACTTTTGCACTTTTATGCCAGCGCGTGAACCAGAGCAGTAAAAGTCCGGCTGCCATTATCATCAACAGCAGTGGCAAGGGCAGAAGCAGCCCGCCGATGATTTTTTTTAAGGCAAATAACATCCCTTTTAACTCCTTTTGTCCGAAAAAACAGCAGCCAGACAGTTACTGCAGCGTGAAAGGTTCATTCCTGGTGAGGCTGTGACAAAATAGCACAAGTTAACTGCCGCAAACCGGAGTACAGACCATGCAGGATCGTAATTTCGACGATCTGGCGGATAAATTCTCGCAAAATATTTATGGCACCCGGAAAGGGCTGGTGCGTCAGGCCATTCTCTGGGATGAACTGGATGCACTGCTGCCGTCGTTGCCGGCCGGACCGCTGGATATTCTCGATGCCGGTGGTGGCGTGGGACAAATCTCCAGCGGCCTCGCCGCGCGAGGTCACAGGGTCACGCTGTGCGATCTCTCCGCAGAGATGCTGAAACTGGCTGCAGCTCATGCAGAGGAAGCTGGCGTCAGTCATAACATGCAGTTCCGGCAAATCAGTGCGCAGCAGGCAGGCGAACATTTGGATACGCCGGTCGATCTGGTATTGTTTCATGCAGTGCTGGAGTGGGTCGCGGATCCACAGGCGGTACTTCAGGCGCTATGGCGGACGCTTAAACCAGGTGGTGTGTTGTCGCTGATGTTCTACAACGCTCACGGCCTGACATTCCGTACCTTAACGCTTGGCAATTTCGGTTATCTGCGTGCCAATATGACCAAACGCAAAAAGCGTACGCTGTCACCCGATTTTCCGCGCGATCCGCAGGATGTTTATCAGTGGCTGACAGAGTGTGGTTTTGTGATTGAGCAGCGTACCGGCATCCGCGTATTCAGTGATTATATGAAGCCGCAAAGCGGGCCGGGCAAAAGCGTGGAAGAGATTATTGAAATGGAACGGCGTTACTGTCGTCAGGAGCCCTTTTTAAGTCTGGGGCGTTATATCCATGTGACGGCACGCAAACCCAGGTAAAAGGATCAACTATGAGTGAATTTTCCCAGACGGTGCCAGAACTGGTGGCCTGGGCACGCAAAAATGATTTTTCGCTTGCGCTGCCGGTAGAACGTCTGGCCTTTTTACTGGCCATTGCCACCCTGAACGGTGAGCGTATGGATGGTGAGATGAGTGAGGGTGAACTGACTGACGCTTTTCGTCACGTCAGCAAGGCGTTTGAACAGACGCACGAAACCGTTCAGGTTCGTGCTAACAACGCGATCAACGATCTGGTGCGTCAGCGCCTGCTTAACCGGTTTATGAGTGAGCTCTCTGACGGTCAGGCGATCTACCGTCTGACGCCGCTGGGCATTGGCATCACCGATTACTATATTCGTCAGCGCGAATTTTCTACGCTGCGTCTCTCTATGCAGCTCTCGATTGTTGGTCACGAGCTGAAACGCGCCGCCGATGCGGCAGAAGAGGATGGCGATGAGTTTCACTGGCATCGCAACGTCTTTGCACCGCTGAAATATTCTGTGGCAGAGATTTTCGACAGTATCGACATGACGCAGCGCCTGATGGATGAACAGCAGCAGACGGTGAAAAATGATATTGCCGCGCTGCTGAATAAAGACTGGCGTGCAGCCATCTCCAGCTGCGAACTGCTGCTGTCCGAGACCTCCGGAACGTTGCGCGAGCTACAGGATACGCTGGAGGCCGCTGGCGATAAGCTGCAGGCAAATCTGCTGCGTATTCAGGATGCTACGCTCAGTACGCCCGATCTCGGTTTTGTCGATAAACTGGTCTACGACCTGCAAAACAAACTCGATCGCATTATCAGCTGGGGCCAGCAGGCGATTGATCTCTGGATCGGCTACGACCGGCATGTGCATAAATTTATCCGTACCGCTATCGATATGGATAAGAACCGCGTCTTTGCACAGCGGCTGCGCCAGTCAGTGCAGAACTACTTCGACCACCCATGGGTACTGACTTACGCCAGTGCCGATCGCCTGCTTGATATGCGTGATGAAGAGCTGACGCTGCGCAATGATGAAGTCATGGGTGAGCTGCCGCCAGAGATGGAGTATGAAGAGTTTAACGAGATCCGCGAACAGCTGGCAGCCATGATTGAAGAGGCGCTGGCTGTTTATCGTCAGGAGCAGAAACCGCTACATCTTGCCACCGTGATGCGTGAGTATCTCGCGCAATATCCGCGTGCGCGTCATTTTGATCTGGCACGTATCGTGATTGATCAGGCGGTGCGGCTGGGTGTTGCCGAAGCAGATTTAGCCGGTTTGCCCGCAGAATGGCAGACCATTAATGATTACGGAGCCAAGGTGCAGGCACATGTCATCGACAAATATTGAACAAGTGATGCCGGTTAAACTGGCACTGGCACTGGCCAACCCGCTTTTTCCGGCGCTTGACAGTCAGCTACGTGCAGGCCGTCATATTGGCATTGAAGAGCTGGATAATCATGCATTTCTGATGGATTACCAGACCTGGCTGGAAGAGTTTTACGCCCGTTACAACGCGGAGCTGGTTCGGGCGCCCGAGGGCTTTTTCTATCTGCGCCCGCGCTCGACCACACTGATCCCACGCTCAGTGCTCTCTGAGCTGGATATGATGGTGGGCAAAATTCTCTGCTACCTCTATCTCAGCCCGGAACGTCTGGCGAACGAGGGGATCTTTACCCAGCAGGAGCTTTATGATGAGCTGCTGTCGCTGGCAGATGAGAACCGGTTACTTAAGCTGGTAAATCAGCGTTCGACCGGATCAGATCTCGATCGCACTCGACTACAGGAGAAAATGCGCGCATCGCTGAGTCGCCTGCGCCGCCTGGGAATGGTGTGGTTTATGGGCAACGACAGCAGCAAATTCCGCATTATGGAGTCGGTGTTTCGTTTTGGTGCCGATGTGCGCAGCGGCGACGATCCACGTGAAGCGCAGTTGCGTCTGATTCGTGTGGGCGAGGCGATGACGCTGGAACAGGCTGCGGTTTCTGCAGCAACAGAGGATGCGGAGCAGGAGAGTGATGATTCTAATCCGGGCGAGGCGACTGATAACGCAGAGGATGAGCAGGCATGATTGAGCGCGGTAAATTTCGTTCACTGACACTGATCAACTGGAATGGCTTCTTTGCCCGGACATTTGATCTGGATGCGCTGGTCACCACGCTTTCGGGCGGTAATGGTGCAGGTAAATCCACCACAATGGCCGCTTTTGTTACGGCAATGATCCCCGATCTAACCCTGCTGCACTTCCGTAACACTACGGAAGCGGGTGCGACATCGGGTTCACGGGATAAAGGTCTGCATGGCAAGCTACGCGCCGGCGTCTGTTATTCGGTGCTGGATGTAGTGAACTCCCGTCATCAGCGGGTGGTCGTCGGCGTGCGTCTGCAACAGGTTGCCGGGCGCGACAAGAAAGTTGATATTAAACCTTTCAGTATTCATGGTCTGGCGGCAGATATGCTGCCAACAGATATGCTGACCGAGGTACTTAACAGCCGTCAGGCCAGGGTGTTACCGCTGACGGAAGTCAAAGAGCGGGTAGAGGCGACCGAAGGCGTCCAGTTTCGTCAGTACAACTCCATTACTGACTATCACGCAATGCTGTTTGAGCTGGGCGTGGTGCCACGTCGTCTGCGCACAGCGGGCGATCGCAGCAAATTTTATCGTCTGATTGAAGCCTCGCTCTATGGTGGTATCTCCAGCGCAATTACCCGCTCACTGCGTGACTACCTGCTGCCGGAAAATGGCGGCGTACGTAAAGCGTTTCAGGATATGGAAGCGGCACTGCGTGAAAACCGCATGACGCTGGAAGCGATTCGCGTTACGCAGTCCGATCGTGACCTGTTTAAGCATCTGATCTCAGAAGCGACCAGCTATGTATCCGCAGACTATATGCGACACGCCAATGAGCGCCGTATTCATCTTGATGGCGCGCTGCAGCTGCGTAATGAGCTGTTCAGTAGCCGAAATCAGCTGGTATCAGAGCAGTATCGCCATGTAGAGATGGCGCGCGAACTGGCAGAGCATAACGCGGCGGAAAGCGATCTGGAGATCGACTATCAGGCCGCCAGCGATCATCTCAATCTGGTGCAGACCGCACTGCGTCAGCAGGAGAAGATCGCGCGTTACGATGCCGATCTTGAAGAGCTGGTCTATCGCCTTGAAGAGCAGAATGAGGTGGTAGCGGAAGCACGCGAACTGCAGGAAGAGCATGAAGCGCGGGCAGAAGCAGCAGAAACTGAGGTCGATGAGCTGAAAAGCCAGCTGGCAGATTTCCAGCAGGCGCTGGATGTGCAGCAAACCCGTTCTATTCAGTATCAGCAGGCGCTGCAGGCGCTGGATAAGGCGCGCACGCGCTGTCAGCTGCCAGATCTCACCATCGACAATGCGGCTGACTGGCTGGAAACCTTCCAGGCTCGCGAAGAGGAAGCGACGAGCGAACTGCTGCGGCTGGAGCAGAAGCTAAGCGTGGCAGAAGCGGCACACAGTCAGTTTGAGCAGGCTTTAACGCTGGTGACCGCTATTGCCGGTGATGTCAGCCGTCAGGACGCCTGGCAGGTTGGGCGTCAGCTGCTGCGTGATGCGGCGAATCAGCGCCACTACGCCGATCAGCTTGCATCACTGCGACTGCGTCTTAACGAGTCTGAAGCGCGTCTGCGCGAACAGCATGACGCCGAGCGTCTGCTGGCAGAGTTCTGCAAGCGTCAGGGGCAGCATTATGAGGCCGAAGCGCTGGAGGGGCTGCAGCGCGAGCTGGAAGCTCAGATTGAACAGCTGAATGTCACCGTTGCAGATGCTGGCGAACAGCGGATGCAGATGCGTCAGGAGCTGGAGCAGCTGCGCGAACGTATCGCAACGCTCACCACGCGGGCTCCACACTGGCTGGCAGCCCAGGAAATTCTGACGCAGCTTAGTGAACAGACTGGCGAGCAGCTAAGCAGCAGCCAGCAGATCACTGCATTTATGCAGCAGCTACTGGAGCGGGAGCGCGAGACCACCGTGGAGCGCGACGAAGTTGCGGCGCGGAAACGCGAGGTTGAGCAGCAAATTGAACGTCTCAGTCAGCCCGGCGGCGCAGAAGATTCACGTCTGACACAGCTGGCAGAGCGGTTTGGCGGTGTGCTGCTGTCAGAGATCTACGATGATGTCACGCTGGAGGATGCACCTTACTTTTCAGCGCTTTATGGCCCATCCCGCCACGCTATTGTGGTACCGGATCTCGCACTGGTGCGTGAGCAGCTTGCGGGGCTGGAGGAGTGTCCGGAAGATCTCTATCTGATCGAAGGCGATCCGCAGTCGTTTGATGACAGCGTATTCAGCGTGGATGAACTGGACAGAGCGGTCGTGGTGAAAGTAGCCGATCGCCAGTGGCGCTATTCACGCTTTCCTGAGATACCGCTGTTTGGACGCGCGGCGCGGGAAAATCAGCTGGAACAGCTGGGTATCCAGCGAGACAAACTGGCAGAGCGGTACGCAACGCTCTCCTTTGACGTACAGAAAACGCAGCGTTTGCATCAGTCATTCAGCCGCTTTATCGGCAGCCATCTGGCGGTAGCCTTTGATGACGATCCCGAAGCGCAGATCCGCCAGCTCAGTAGCCGGCGCAGTGAGCTGGAGCGGGCGCTGGCGCAGCATGAAAGTGATAATCAGCAGCAGCGTGCGCAGTTTGAACTGGCACGTGACGGCGTGGCCCGTCTTAACAGCCTGCTGCCACGGGTTAATCTGCTGCTGGATGATACGCTGGCAGATCGCTGCGAAGAGATCCGTGAGCGCGTTGAAGAGGCGCAGGAGGCTGCGCGCTTCCTGCATCAGCACAGCAGCAAACTCAGCAAACTGGAGCCACTGGTTGCGGTGCTGCAGAACGATCCACAGCAGCATGAGCAGCTGCAGCGTGATTATCAGCAGGCTCAGGCGCAGCAACTTACCGCCCGTCAGCAGGCCTTTGCCCTGACCGAAGTGGTGCAGCGTCGGGCACACTTCAGCTACGCTGACTCAGCCGGTATGCTGAATGGCAACAGTGATCTCTCCGATAAACTGCGCCAGCGTCTGGAGCAGGCAGAGAGTGAGCGCAGTCAGGCTCGTGAGCGCCTGCGTACGCATCAGGCACAGTTAACGCAATATTCGCAGCTGCTGGCTTCGCTGCGCAGTTCACATGATGCCAAGCGCGACATGCTGAAAGAGTTGCAGCAGGAGATGCAGGATATTGGCGTCCATGCCGATACCAGCGCCGAAGAGCGCGCCCGTATCCGGCGCGATGAGCTGCACAGTGCGCTAAGTCATAACCGTGCGCGACGTAATCAGCTGGAGAAACAGCTCACGTTCTGTGAAGCAGAGATGGATGGGCTGCAGAAAAAATTACGCAAGCTGGAGCGTGACTACCGCCTGCTGCGTGAACAGGTGGTCAGCGCCAAAGCGGGCTGGTGCTCAGTGCTGCGTCTGGTTAAAGAGAATGGCGTAGAGCGTCGTCTGCATCGGCGAGAGCTGGCATACATGAGCGGCGATGAGCTGCGTTCGATGTCCGATAAAGCGCTGGGTGCACTGCGTCTGGCAGTGGCTGATAACGAACATCTGCGCGATGTGCTGCGGATGTCAGAGGATCCTAAACGCCCGGAGCGCAAGATCCAGTTCTTTATTGCGGTTTATCAGCATCTGCGCGAGCGTATCCGGCAGGATATTATCCGTACCGACGATCCGGTTGAGGCGATTGAGCAGATGGAGATTGAACTCAACCGTCTGACAGAAGAGCTGACAGCCCGCGAGCAGACCCTGGCAATCAGTTCGCGCAGTGCGGCGAATATCATCCGTAAAACCATTCAGCGCGAGCAAAACCGCATCCGTCAGCTCAATCAGGGGCTGCAGGCGGTAAGCTTTGGTCAGGTGCGCAGCGTACGACTTAACGTCAACGTGCGTGAGACGCACGCCACGCTGCTGGCCACGCTGTCAGAAGAGCATGAGCAGCATCAGGATCTCTTTACCAGCAATCGACTGACCTTCTCAGAAGCGCTGGCTAAGCTCTATCAGCGTCTGAATCCGCAGATTGATATGGGCCAGCGCACGCCGCAGACCATTGGCGAAGAGCTGCTGGATTATCGTAACTATCTGGAGATGGAAGTTGAGGTTAACCGCGGTTCTGAGGGCTGGCTGCGTGCTGAGAGCGGTGCACTCTCAACCGGTGAAGCGATCGGAACCGGAATGTCTATTCTGGTGATGGTAGTGCAGAGCTGGGAAGAGGAGTCCCGGCGTTTGCGTGGCAAAGATATTTCACCATGCCGTCTGCTTTTCCTTGATGAAGCGGCGCGTCTCGATGCGCGATCCATCGCCACGCTGTTTGAGCTATGCGAGCGTCTGGAGATGCAGTTAGTGATTGCGGCACCGGAAAATATCAGTCCGGAGAAAGGCACAACCTACAAACTGGTGCGTAAAGTATTTAACAATACGGAGCATGTGCATGTTGTAGGTCTGCGCGGTTTCTCTGCCGATCCGGCACCGGTTAAAACCGCGGCAGCCGGGCAGATGGCGGGGGCGGAAAATAGCTAAACGCGCCCGGCGTGATATCGCATAATCACATTTGTTCTGTAAACGGCATTGGCCCTGAGAGGCGAATGCCGTTTTTTGTACATATACTCAACAGGAACGTCAGGTTCTGCGCAGCGCATCCGGATGCTGCGTTTCAGGTAACGAGGGGGGCAGGGATGTTGCTGAAAAAACAGTTAAGATTGAGTCGTGCGACCGTGATATTCAGCTTATTGCTGGCGGGCGCGCCACTCTGCGCAGGTTATGCCGCGCAGACAAGCAGCATTAGCAATCATGGCACTGCCACGGTCGCCAGCAGCCAGCAGCAAATTCTGCAGGCCTTTAGCGCCAGTAATCGCCCCTTTTATCTGCCGGGTCTGGCCGGTCTCTATGCGGCGCGTAATATGGCTCCGATCTGGCAGGACCGGGAAGCGGTGGAGGCTTTTCAGCAGCAGCTGGCTGAAGTAGCGCTGTCAGGCGTACAGCCGCAGTTTAGCCGCTGGGTTGAACGCCTGACCGATCCTTCGATTCAGGGCTTTGCCCGCGATGTGGTGCTCAGTGACGCCATGCTTGGCTATCTGCAGTTTGTGTCTGGTGTCCCCTCACAGGGTGAAACCTGGCTCTACAGTAATGTGCCCTATAAACTCACTATGCCAACACTGTCAGCCGTGAATCAGTGGCAAAACGCGGTCAATGCGGGCGGCAGTCGCGCCTTTGTGGTCTCACTGCAGCCGCAGCATCCGCAATATCATCTGATGCATAGCGCACTGAAAGCGTTGCTGACCAATAATCGAGCCTGGCCACAGCTGCGTGATAAAAGCACACTGCGTCCCGGACAGGTCAGTGACGATATTCCGGCACTGCGGGAAATTTTACAACGCACGGGAATGCTGAGTGCTGATGCACAGCGCACCACTCCAGCGCCTGATGAAGATAGTGTGCCCGCAGCGGCTGGATCACAGAGTCAGCCCGCCATGAGTCCGTCAGCAACCAGCGTGACCGATCTGGCCACTGTCACACCTCAGCCAGCCGGCAATGTCACCAGTGGTTTAACTACCACCGCTGACAATATTTATGATGCCGGGCTGGTGGAGGGAGTCAAACGCTTCCAGCACTGGCAGGGGCTGGCTGACGATGGCGCGATTGGTCCACGTACCCGGGAGTGGCTCAACGTATCGCCACAGATACGCGCTTCGCTGCTGGCGCTGAATATTCAGCGTCTGAGACTGCTGCCGGATGATATGCATAACGGGATTATGGTCAATATTCCTAACTACTCGCTGACCTATTACAACAATGGCAATACCGTACTCTCGTCACGCGTAATTGTTGGTCGTCCCGATCGCAAAACGCCGCTGATGCGAAGTGCGCTGAACAACGTGGTGCTGAACCCGCCGTGGAACGTGCCGACGACGCTGGTTCGCCAGGACATTGTACCGAAAGTGAAGCAGGATCCGGGTTATCTCTACCGGCACGGCTACACGCTGCTGTCAGGCTGGAGCGCAGATGCCGAGGTCATCGATCCCTCAATGATTGACTGGCGTATGGTTTCTGCGGCCAGCTTCCCCTATCGCATCCGTCAGGCACCTGGAGCCGGTAACTCGCTGGGGCGCTACAAATTTAATATGCCCAGCTCCGATGCTATCTATCTGCACGATACGCCAAATCATGCCCTGTTCCAGCGCGATATCCGGGCACTGAGTTCCGGCTGTGTGCGTGTGAACAAGGCGTCCGACCTGGCGAATTTGCTGCTCCAGGATGCGGGCTGGAACGATAGTCGTATTTCCGGCACCCTGAAACAGGGTGATACGCGCTATGTGCCGATTCGGCATCGCATTCCGGTCAATCTCTACTATCTGACAGCCTGGGTCAGCGATGATGGCCAGCCGCAGTATCGAACAGATATTTACAATTATGATAATACCGCGCGGTCGGGGAGTCAGGTACTGGCCAGAGCGGGTCAGCTGTTGCTGTAGGACGCTGATTTTCACACTATTGCCTGATACTGACGTCATCGCAGAACCTGACCGGAAAGTTGATTCTGGTCAGGTTTTGCCATTTTTGCGCGCGAATCCGGGTTGACTGATATCCACACTGCCGTTACTGTGCGGCCTTGTGTACTTTTTACACATTCAGTGTGTTTTATTCAGGTAACCTCGTTTCATGGCTAATATCGACTCTCAGCGTCGCCGTCTATTACTGCTCGGCGGCGCAGCAGCAGGACTCTCCCTGCTACCCGGCTCCGCGCTGGCTTCTGTTTCTACATCGCGCCCGCGCATTCTGCTGCTTAATAATTTGCACACCGGTGAAACCCTGAAAACAGAGTTTTTCAACGGTAAAAGTTACGATAAAGATGAGCTGGCGCGCCTAAACCATTTTTTCCGTGATTTCCGCGCGAATAAAGTAAAAAGTATTGATCCGCACTTATTTGACCAGCTTTATCGCCTGCAGACGCTGCTGGACACGCGTAAACCAGTACAGCTTATCTCAGGCTATCGCACGCTCTCTACCAACAATATGTTACGTGAATCGGGGCCGGGCGTGGCGAAACATAGCTACCATACCAAAGGCCAGGCGATGGATTTTCATATCGAAGGCATTGCTCTGAATCATGTGCGCAAAGCTGCGTTATCTATGCGTGCGGGTGGTGTAGGATATTACCCACGCAGCAACTTCGTACATATAGATACCGGGCCTGCAAGGCACTGGTCCTGATACCGGCAGCGCTGCGGATGCCGGTCATGGAGCGTTATGAACTATCACATTATTCCGGTTACCGCATTTTCCCAGAACTGCTCAGTTATCTGGGATGAAGAGAGCGGGGCAACGGCCCTGGTTGATCCGGGCGGCGATGCAGAAGCGATTAAAACGGCACTGGCTGAGCGTAATCTCAAACCAGCGCAAATTTTACTGACGCATGGTCATCTTGATCACGTTGGGGCAGCGGCCGAGCTGGCAGCCTGTTACCGGATCCCGGTTATCGGCCCGCATCCGCTGGATGCAGTCTGGCTGGAGAATCTGCCAGTACAGAGTCAGATGTTTGGCCTGCCTGAATGTGCGCCTCTGACACCGGATCGCTGGCTGGAAGAGGGGGATATTGTCAGGCTGGGTAATGTGTCGCTGGAGGTATTGCACTGTCCGGGACATACACCGGGGCATGTGGTGTTTTTTGATCGAAATGGCCGGCTGCTGATATCAGGCGATGTGATTTTCAGTGGTGGCGTGGGACGGACTGATTTTCCGCAGGGCAGCCACAGCGATCTGATCAACGCGATCAAAACCAAACTGTTGCCGCTGGGTGATGATGTAACCTTTATACCCGGTCATGGTCCGCAATCCACGCTGGGTCGTGAGCGTCTGAGTAATCCTTTCCTGGTCTGACCGGCTGATATGCTGGCGGAGTGCAAACGCTCCTCCGCCAGCGGAACAGTATCAGTGGTTACAGCACCGCGACAATAGCTTCACACAGCGCTGACATATTATCCGGAGTCATGCCGGCCACATTCACGCGGCCTGAGTTTACCGCATAGACACCAAATTCCTCGCGCAGGCGGATCACCTGCTCTTTAGTCAGGCCACTAAATGAGAACATTCCGTTCTGCCTGATGATAAAGCTGAAGTCCTGGCGTGCTCCTTTCTCTGCCAGCGTATTCACAAACAGCTGACGCATACGCTGGATACGCTGACGCATTTCTGTCAGTTCTTCTACCCAGACCGAGCGCAGTGCTTCGTTGCTGAGAATTGTTGCTACCACTGCTGCACCATGTGCAGGTGGATTAGAGTAGTTGGCACGAATAGTATATTTGACCTGGCTAAAGGCGGTTTTGGCCGCATCGCTGCTGGCAGCAACCAGCGTCAGGGCACCTACGCGCTCATTGTAGAGGCCAAAGTTCTTTGAGTAAGAGCTGGCGACCAGAAGCTCCTGATGGCTGGCAGCGAAAATGCGCAGACCTTCAGCATCTTCGTCCAGACCGCGGGCAAAGCCCTGATAGGCGAAGTCAAACAGTGGCAGCCAGCCCTTTTCCTGCGATAGTGCCGCCAACTGCTGCCACTGCGCCGCTGTTGGATCAATACCGGTTGGGTTATGGCAGCAGCCGTGGAACAGCACGACATCACCTGCCTGAGCCTGCTGCAGCGATGCCAGCATTCCGTCAAAGTTGAGCGTATGATTCGCGGCATCATAATAGTCATACTCGCACACGTCGAGACCTGCGGCGTTAAAGACATTTTTATGATTTGGCCAGCTTGGATTGCTTACCCAGACACGTTTCACGCTGGTCTGCGCGGCCAGAAAATCTGCCGCCACACGCAGTGCGCCGGTGCCGCCAGGTGTCTGCGCAGTACAGGCGCGCTCAGCCGCGATAATCGGGCTCTCATTACCAAACAGCAGCGCCTGCGTGCAGCGGGCAAAATCAGCCAGGCCATCAATGCTCAGATAGTTTTTAGTGGTCTCATTTTCCAGCAGATACTGCTCAGCTTTTTTAACGCTGGTGAGCACCGGAGTTTTTCCGGTTTCATCCTTGTAAACACCAATGCCCAGGTTAATTTTGTGCAGACGGTCATCAGCGCGAAACAGATCGGCCAGACCCAGAATAGGGTCGGCAGGTGCGGCAGAAATAGATTCAAACATGAGTCAGTTCCGTTTGGGTGAACTTTAGCGAAATGAGCTATCAGGTTAACGTCAGACGCACTGCTTGCCAACCGCTGAGATCAAAAAGAAATGGGCTGAGAGATGAAAAAAGAACCGGAAATTGCGAGGTATGTCACTGAAAAGCAAAACGGAGCCCTGAGGCTCCGTTTTATGGCGGTTACACCGTGCTAATCCGCAGATTAGAACTGGTAAACCAGGCCAACACCTACGGTGTCATCAGTAGTCAGGCCAGCTGCGCGGGTAAAGTCATTCGCGTCCAGCAGGTTGATCTGGTAATCAACATAGGCAGACATGTTTTTGTTGAAGTAGTAGTAAGAGCCCACGGAGATGTATTTATACAGATCCTGGTCGCCCCAGATTTCGATATCTTTGCCTTTAGACTCTACGTATGCCAGAGATGGACGCAGACCGAAATCGAACTGGTACTGAGCAACGGCTTCGAACTTACGCTCTTTGTTTACTGCGCCACCCAGTGCAGGCAGGCCACCAACAGCAGAAGTGGTGATCCAGGTAGAGTTACGGCTCTCACCATACATTGCTGCCAGGTAGACGTTGTTCGCGTCATATTTCAGCGCGGTTGACCATGCTTCTGCACGCTCGCTGCCGCCGCCGTAGAAGTTAGCAACCTGACCATCGGTACGGTCAGAAGCGGTATAGGCAGCAGATACGCCCACGCCGATTTCAGAGGTATAGGTTAAAGAGGTACCCCAGCCGTCGCCGTTCGCATTGCGAACATTACGTCCGGTGGTCTGCTCATCGTTTTTACCCTGATACTGCGCAGCAAAGGCCAGGCCATCAACCAGACCGAAGAAGTTGCTGTTGCGGTAGGTTGCCAGACCGTTAGAACGACCCAGCATAAAGTTGTCTGAACGACCAGAGTCACCACCAAATACTGGCAGTACGTCGGTCCATGCCAGTGGATCGTAACCTACACCGTAGTTACGGCCGTAGTCGAATGAGCCGTAGTCACCAAATTTCAGACCGGCAAAGCCAAGACGGGTTTTGGAACCTTCAGTGCCCTGAGATTCAGCAACGTTTGCCTGGATGTTATATTCCCACTGGCCGTAACCGGTCAGCTGGTCGGTGATCTGAGTTTCACCTTTGAAGCCGAAGCGCACATAGCTGGCATCGCCATCGCTGCCGGCGTCGTCAGAAAAAGTGTGGCGTGCATCAACTTTACCGTACAGGTCCAGTTTGTTGCCATCTTTGTTATAGATTTCTGCTGCATTTGCTGCACCGGCAGCTAACAGAGCAGGGATAACCACTGCAAGAATGTTGCGCTTCATCATTATTTATTACCCTCATTGGAGTTATCTGGACACCTGCCACTGCCGTCAGGAAAACTTTACAGGAACCCTGAGAGAAGTTTGGTGTCTCATATGTCTGCACGCATCTTTTCACTCCACAGTTGCTATTTCTAGCCCGAAGATGATTCAAATCTCCTAATTGCGTATCAAAACGAAAAATTGTGTGACAATTTGTAATAATCACGGAACTTTGTGAGTTATCTCAAAATTTACAAAAATAAAAAAAGGCCGGCAGAGCCGACCTTGATATATATATGAATTTCTTATATTTAATTCTGAATATCAGAAATTCGCACTGCGCGGGGTGCGTGGGAAGGGGATAACGTCTCTTACATTTTGTACGCCAGTGACATACGCGATTAAACGTTCAAATCCTAAACCAAAGCCAGCATGGGGCACAGTGCCATAGCGACGCAGATCGCGATACCACCAGTAATCTTCTTTGTTCAGGCCCATTTCTGCCAGGCGCGCATCCAGCACATCCAGACGCTCTTCACGCTGTGAACCTCCGATGATTTCACCAATACCCGGCGCCAGTACATCCATCGCCGCCACGGTTTTACCATCGTCATTCATACGCATATAGAAGGCTTTAATATCTTTTGGATAGTTCTTCACCACCACCGGCGCTTTGAAGTGCTTCTCAGCAAGGTAGCGCTCATGCTCAGATGAGAGATCCACGCCCCATGAAACCGGGTTTTCGAAGCTCTGGCCGCTTTTTAGCAGAATGTCAACTGCGTCGGTATAGTCTACCTGGGCAAAGTCAGTGGTGATAAAGCGCTCGAGGCGCGCGACAGCATCTTTATCTACGCGCTCAGCAAAGAAAGCCATGTCGTCAGCACGCTCTTCCAGCACCGCGTTAAACACATATTTCAGCATCGCTTCAGCCAGAGCTGCGGCATCATCCAGCGTGGCGAAGGCAACTTCTGGTTCCAGCATCCAGAATTCAGCCAGATGGCGGCTGGTATTGGAGTTTTCAGCACGGAAGGTTGGACCAAATGTATAGACTTTTGACAGCGCACAGGCGTAAGTTTCTGCATTGAGCTGACCGGATACCGTCAGGTAGGCTTCTTTGCCGAAAAAATCTTTGTCGTAGTCAACGTTGCCTTGCGGATCGCGTGGCAGGTTCTCCATATCCAGCGTTGAGACGCGGAACATTTCACCGGCACCTTCGGTATCAGAGGCGGTGATCAGCGGTGTGGAAACCCAGAAGTAACCATTCTCATGGAAGAAGCGATGCAGAGCCTGCGCCAGGGTATGGCGAACGCGGGCAACTGCGCCCACGAGGTTGGTGCGCGGACGAAGGTGAGCAACTTCACGCAGATACTCAATGCTATGGCGCTTAGCGGCCATGGGATAGGTATCAGGATCGTCTACCCAGCCGGTGACCTCAATGCGGGTTGCCTGCAGTTCAAACGCCTGGCCCTGACCGGGTGATTCCACAACTGTTCCGGTAACGATTACCGAGCAGCCGGTGGTCAGACGCAGCACTTCATCCTGATAATTATTCAGAGAATTATTGACGACAGCCTGAACGGGATTAAAGCAGGAACCGTCATAAACGGCGATAAAGGAAAGACCGGCTTTGGAATCTCTTCGGGTACGCACCCAACCGCGCACGGTGACTTCACTGTCAACCGCGACCCGGCCGTGCAGTACATCCGCTACAGGCACTACGCTCATAAAAATCTCTCTATATATAGATGAAACGATAAGGGTGTTTCGTCCAGACCTGCTGACGCAATTGCCGGCATGTCGCTCTGACGGAAACAGCTCATTCTCCCGTTTTCGGGGGTGCTGCTATGTTACTTGTGAGCCATCAGGAAACAAGCAAAATTGCCGGAAGAGAGTGATTTTATTGACAGCAGGCAGGGCAGGCCCCTGCCTGAGATGATCAGCTGGCGCGTTTCACCAGCGGCAGGTCAAACGCTTTGCGTAGTGCGCGTACAAAGGCTTTATCCTGACAGATAGTTTTACCGGGACTATCGGAGAGTTTAGCCACCGGTTTGCCGTTGCAGGTCACCAGCTTGATAACAATGTTAAGCGGGGTTACGCCGGGTATATCGCAGGTCAGACGCGTGCCTATGCCAAATACGACGTTGGCGCGCGCACCAAAGTGGCGATAGAGCGCCAGTGCTTTATCAAGATTAAGGTTATCGGAGAAAACCAGCGTCTTGCTTCTGGGATCGATGTTAAGACGTTCATAATGCGCAATCGCTTTTTCTCCCCACTCAACCGGATCGCCAGAGTCGTGGCGCAGCCCCTGATAGCGATGGGCAAAGCCCGGGCCAAAGTCACGCAGAAAAGCATCCATAGTAATGCAGTCAGTAAGGGCAATTCCCAGCTTATCGTCATACTCATCCAGCCAGGATTGCAGTGCCGCGCGCTGGCTGTTAGCCAGTACCGGACTAATCTGCTGATGTGCCTGAAACCATTCGTGCGCCTGAGTGCCGACCGGATTTAGCTGCAACCGTCGCGCCAGATCGTAGTTACTGGTGCCGACCAGCCATGGAAAATCAGCTTTCAGCGTGCCAACGATGGCTTCCTGTACCGACTGTGAATAGCGGCGACGTGTACCAAAATCCATCAGTTGAAAGCGTGACATATCAAGATCAGCGACCTGATGACGGAATACATCCAGCTTTTGTTGCAGGTGATCAACAGCCTGGGCGGTAACGATTTGCGGCGTGCGATGGCGATGCACGACTTCGCTGATCAGCGCCAGCAGCGGCACTTCCCACAGAATCACTTCGCGCCACGGGCCACGAATTTGAATCCTCAGCTGACCATGGTCATCGCGCACGCTGACCTGCGCCGGATCAAAGCGGAATGAGCGCAGCCAGTTGAGATAGTCTTGCTGAAAGAAAGGCAGCCTGCTAAGCCAGGTGAACTCATCGTCACTCAGCGCCAGATGTTGCAGGGAATCGATTTGCGCGCGAATTTCGCCAGCATATTTGCCCAGCAGCTCATCGCTGCGGCAGCGAAATTCTGCGGTAACCGGGACATCGTAGTAACGATGATATACGGCCTGCTGCATATGAAGCTTGTACGCATCGGTATCAAGCAGCGTGGTCAAAATCGGGGAAGCGTGTCCAGTCATGGTGCGTTTCAGCATCCTCTTCCGCGGAGCAGAGCCCGGTGTTTAACAAAATCCTAATGATGCAGGAGTATAAAACAGTAATCTCTGTGATCACACCACATTTGCAGGTGGCAGATCGCGTGAATTTTATGTCACTGTTACTGAATTGTAGCCTTTTTTGCGCTGCGACGCATTGGACGTGGCAACTCTCTGACAGGCCGCTTAGACTTTGAGAAAGTCAGCCGGGCATTTACTCTGTAGCAGCAAAATGGCCCCACCATAATAACGATGCGAGAAGGATATATGACGCAACAGCCACACATTAAATATCGCCACGACTACCGTGCGCCCGATTTTACCATCACCGATATTGACCTGACCTTTGATCTGGACGCGGCAGAAACCCGCGTCACTGCGGTCAGCCAGCTTAAGCGTATTGGCGCGGCTGGCGCTGATCTGCAGCTGGATGGTGAAGATTTGACGCTGGTTTCGCTGGAGATCGATGGCGCACCCTGGCCACACTTTCGCGAAGAGGCGGGTGCACTGATTATCAGCCAGCTGCCCGATCATTTCACGCTGCGTATCGTTAACCTGATCCATCCTGATAAAAACAGTGCGCTGGAAGGGCTCTATCAGTCAGGCGATGCGCTCTGTACTCAGTGTGAAGCGGAAGGTTTCCGTCATATCACCTGGTACCTGGATCGTCCGGACGTGCTGGCGCGCTTTACTACGACACTGCGTGCTGATGCCTCACGCTATCCCTGTCTGCTCTCCAACGGCAATAAACAGCAGAGTGGTGAGCTGGCAGATGGACGCCACTGGGTAACGTGGCAGGATCCATTCCCGAAACCCTGTTATCTGTTTGCGCTGGTGGCGGGAGACTTTGATGTTCTGCGTGACAGCTTTACAACGCGTTCCGGGCGCGATGTTGCGCTGGAGATTTTTGTCGATCGCGGCAATCTGGATCGCGCTGACTGGGCCATGACCTCGCTCAAAGCGAGTATGAAATGGGATGAAGAGCGCTTCGGACTGGAATATGACCTCGACATTTTTATGATTGTCGCGGTGGACTTTTTCAACATGGGCGCGATGGAGAACAAGGGCCTAAACGTCTTTAATTCCAAATATGTTCTGGCTAAAGCGGAAACCGCCACAGATAAAGATTATCTCGGCATTGAGGCGGTAATCGGTCATGAATATTTTCATAACTGGACTGGTAACCGTGTCACCTGTCGCGACTGGTTCCAGCTGAGCCTGAAAGAGGGGTTAACTGTGTTCCGCGATCAGGAGTTCAGCTCCGATCTTGGCTCACGTGCGGTTAATCGTATCGACAATGTGCGGGTGATGCGTGGTGCACAGTTTGCCGAAGATGCCAGCCCAATGGCACATCCGATCCGTCCGGATCAGGTGATTGAAATGAATAACTTCTATACCCTGACAGTCTATGAAAAGGGGTCAGAAGTGATCCGCATGATGCATACCTTGCTGGGCGAAGAGAAGTTCCAGCAGGGGATGCAGCTCTATTTTGAGCGGCATGATGGCAGCGCGGCAACCTGTGATGATTTTGTACAGGCGATGGAAGATGCGTCTGGTGTTGATCTCTCCCAGTTCCGCCGCTGGTACAGTCAGTCAGGAACGCCTGTACTGACGATTCGCGATGATTACAACCCGGAGCTGGAGCAGTATACGCTGCATGTGACTCAGCATACGCCGCCAACTGCCGACCAGCCGGAAAAGCTGCCGCTACATATTCCACTGGATATCGAACTCTATGACCATGAAGGCAAGGTGATCCCGCTGCAGCACAATGGTCATCCGGTACATCATGTCCTGAACGTCACTCAGGCTTTCCAGACTTTTGTGTTTGATAACGTCTATTTCCAGCCGGTACCGTCGCTGCTACGGGAGTTCTCTGCGCCAGTGAAGCTGGATTACCGGTGGAGCGATGCGCAGCTGACCTTCCTGATGCGCCACGCCCGCAACGAGTTTTCCCGCTGGGATGCGGCGCAAAGCCTGCTGGCAACCTACATTCGTTTGAATGTGGCACGCTACCAGCAGGGACAGCCGCTGTCGCTGCCGCTGCATGTTGCTGATGCGTTCCGGGCAGTATTACTGGATGAGCAGGGCGATCCGGCGCTGATGGCGCTGATCCTTTCGCTGCCATCAGAAAACGAAATGGCAGAACTATTTGAAACTATAGATCCTCAGGCGATCGCTGCTGTACGCGATGCGCTGATGCGCACGCTGGCAAAAGAGCTACACGATGAGTGCTACGCGCTCTATCTGGCCAGTCAGAGCAGCGAATATCGTATTGAGCATGCAGAAATTGGCAAACGCGCGCTAAAAAACGTCTGTCTGAGTTACCTGGCGCTGAGTGATGCTGAGCAGGCTGATCGGCTGGTACAGGCGCAGTATGCGCAGGCAACCAATATGACTGATGCGCTGGCAGCGCTCTCTGCTGCCGTCAGCGCGCAGCTGCCCTGTCGCGATGCGCTGCTGACGGCGTGGGATGAGCGCTGGCATCACGATGGTCTGGTGATGGATAAATGGTTTATGTTGCAGGCGACCAGTCCGGCACCTGATGTGCTGAATACCGTACGCGCTCTGCTGAACCATCGCTCTTTTACCATGGGCAACCCGAACCGTATTCGGGCGCTGATTGGCGCGTTTGCTGCGGGCAATCCGGCAGCGTTTCATGCGCAGGATGGCAGCGGTTATCAGTTCCTGGTCGAGATGCTGACCGATTTGAACACGCGTAATCCACAGGTCGCCGCCCGTATGATTGAGCCACTGATTCGTCTGAAGCGCTACGATGCAGGACGTCAGGCACTTATGCGTCAGGCGCTGCAGCAGCTTAAAGCGCTGGATAAACTCTCTGGCGATCTCTATGAGAAAATTACCAAAGCACTGAATGCCTGAGTCAGCAGGGCTGCTGTTTTCGGCAGCGGCTCAGTAACGACCCTTCCCCACGCCCGCTCTGGCATAGAGCGGGCGTTTTTTCAGTTAATAACCGGGTAAAACCGCTGACCTGCAGATAGCACTGACCAGGAAAATCAGCACAGGGGTTACGCCTGATTTATTGTTATGTTATAACATACAAAAAACAACAGAGGTTATCGAGATGAAATCAGGACATTACGCACTATTTCTGCTACTTGCTTGTGGAACACAGGCTTTTGCTCATAGTGGACATTCACACGGCGCACCGCTGAGTGAAAAAGAGATAAATGCCGCCAAAGGCGTCTTTGCCGATGCGGATATTCAGGATCGTTCGCTTTCTGACTGGGATGGCGTCTGGCAGTCAATCTATCCTTACGCAAAAGATGGCACGCTGGATCCGGTGTTTCGTAAAAAAGCTGCGGCGGATAAAAACAGCTCATTTAATAAAATCAAAGATTACTATCTGACCGGCTACGCCAGCGATATCACGGATATTGGTATTGAGAATGGTGTGATGGAATTTACAGAGAAAGGTGCAGTAAGCAGCTGTCACTATGCCTATAAAGGCTACAAGGTGCTGAACTATGTTTCCGGTAAACGGGGCGTGCGCTATCTGTTTGAATGCAGTGATAAAAACAGCAAGGCACCCCGTTTTGTGCAGTTTAGCGATCATATTATCAGCCCGCGGAAATCTTCCCATTTCCATATTTTTACTGGCAACGTCTCTCAGGAAGCGCTGTTTGCCGAGCTGGAAAACTGGCCAACCTTCTTTCCTTATCAGTTAAGCAAAGAGCAGATTGTTGACGACCTGCTGCATCATTAATCGTGCTGCCCGCTAGCTGGCTCTGATTGACCGCTAGCGGGCAGGGCGCTAGCGCTGTTGCACGAATTTTAGTGTTGATTCTGTGCTGCCAGGCTTCATTACCCGCTCCAGCACCTGTGCCTCCAGCTCAGCCAGTCGGGTTGAGCCTTTGCGACGCGGACGCGGCAGATCGATATGCAGGTCGAGGCCAATTTTCCCCTCCTCAATCAGCAATACCCGGTCGGCCAGCGCAACGGCCTCGCTGACATCATGCGTCACCAGCAGCACGGTAAAGTGATGCTGCTGCCAGAGCGATTCAATCAACCCCTGCATCTCAATACGCGTTAACGCATCCAGTGCACCCAACGGCTCATCCAGCAGTAGCAGGCCGGGACGATGAATCAGCGCCCGGGCCAGCGCCACACGCTGTTTCTGCCCGCCCGACAGTGCAGCCGGCCACTCATTAGCCCGCTCGGCCAGACCTGTTGCCTCCAGCGCTTCGTATGCGGCACTGCGCCACGTCCGACCGCTCAGACCCAGGCCAACATTGTCGATAACTTTTTTCCATGGCAGCAGACGTGCGTCCTGAAACATCAGGCGGGTGTCGTCATGAGCCGCAGTCAGAGGCGCGTTACCTGCCAGTAATTCGCCCTGTGTGGCACTCTCCAGCCCCGCCAGCAGCCGCAGCAATGTACTTTTGCCACAGCCGCTGCGACCGACCACGGCGACAAACTGCCCAGCCGGAATATGCAGGTCGATCTGATCGAGAATGGTACGCGTACCAAACTGCTTGGACAGATTATTGATACCCACCGGGGTGCCACGGCTCAGGCGTGCCGGATTTTGCGTCGCATTGCTCATGCTTTGCTCTCCTGTAATTGATAGGCGGGATGCCAGCGCAGCCAGAGACGCTCCAGCAGAAGAGCGGCAACATCAGCGAGTTTGCCCAGCAGGGCATAGAGAATAATGGCCACTACCACCACATCCGTTTGCAAAAACTCACGTGCATTCATCGCCAGATAGCCAATGCCAGAGTTAGCGGAGATGGTTTCAGCCACAATCAGTGTCAGCCACATCAGACCGAGCGCAAAGCGGACACCAACCATAATTGAGGGCAGGGCACCGGGCAGGATCACTTGGCTAAACAGTGACCAGCCAGACAGACCGTAGCTGCGCGCCATCTCAACCAGCCCGCGATCAATATTACGGATGCCGTGATAGGTATTGAGATAGACAGGGAACAGCGTACCCAGTGCGACCAGAAATATTTTGGCTGCTTCATCAATACCAAACCAGAGGATAACCAGCGGGATCAGCGCCAGATGCGGCACATTGCGCAGCATTTGTAGCGAGGTATCCAGCAGACGCTCTCCGCTATTGGATGTACCGGTAATCAGACCGAGCGCCAGACCCAGGCTGCCGCCGATAGCAAAACCTGTCAGCGCACGCCAGCTGCTGATTACCAGATGCTGCCACAGTTCGCCACTGGCGGTCAGCTGCCAGAAAGTGGTCACAATCCGCTCTGGCGCGGGCAGAATACGCGTTGAGAGCCAGCCCTGCTGTGAAGCGATCTGCCAGAGTGTCACCAGCAACACCGGCAGCAGCCACGGCAGCAGCGCATGACGCAGCGCTTTAATCTTGTCAGTCATAGCGACTCCTTAGCTCTGCGCCACTTTCTGGGGAGTAAAGTCGTTGGCGACGGCCTCTCCATGCGCCTGAACAGTGCGCGGTTGCGGGATAGCCGGCACCTCCAGATCAAGATGCGGAAACAGCAGCTCACCCACGCGATACGCTTCTTCAAGGTGCGGATAGCCAGACAGAATAAAGGTTTCAATGCCCAGCGCCTGATATTCACGCATTCGTGCTGCAACTGTAGGGCCATCGCCCACCAGGGCGGTTCCGGCACCTCCCCGTACCAGACCGACGCCCGCCCAGAGATTAGGACTGATTTCCAGCTTGTCACGCTGACCACCGTGCAACGCTGCCATACGTTGCTGACCAACCGAGTCGGTGCGGGCAAATGCGGCCTGAGCTTTGGCAATGGTGGCATCATCAAGGTGTGAAATCAGCCGTTCTGCTGCCTGCCAGGCTTCTGCATTGGTTTCCCGGACAATCACATGCAGGCGAATGCCGAAACGAACTTTGCGCCCGTGTGCTGCTGCTTTAGCGCGTACCTGCTCAATCTTCTCTTTAACCCGCTCCGGCGGCTCACCCCAGGTCAGATAGACATCTACCTGCTCCGCAGCCAGATCCTGAGCAGCATCAGAAGAACCACCGAACCAGAGCGGCGGACGCGGCTGCTGCACCGAACGGAACATCAGGCGTGCACCGCGAACCTGCACATGTTTACCTTCATAATCCACCGTTTCCCCTTCAGAGACCCGACGCCAGATGCGGGTAAATTCTGCGGACTCTGCATAGCGTTCGCTATGGTCAAGAAACACACCATCTCCCGCCAGCTCTTCCGGATCGCCGCCAGTCACCAGATTGAACAGCGCACGTCCGTTTGAGAGACGATCCAGCGTTGCTGCCTGACGTGCCGCCTGAGTGGGTGAGATCACACCGGGACGCAGTGCCACCAGAAAGCGCAGGCGCTGAGTAACCGGGATCAGCGAGGCGGCAACCAGCCAGGCATCTTCACAGGAGCGACCAGTAGGGATCAGTACACCACCAAACCCCAGCCGATCGGCTGCCTGTGCGACCTGCTGCAGATAGCCATGATCAACCGGACGCGCGCCCTCAGCGGTACCCAGATAGTGGCCATCACCATGAGTCGGCAGAAACCAGAAAACAGATATGCTCATTGTATGAATCCTCGTTATTGGGTTGCGCGAGGTTGCCAGATACGATCGGCAACAGTGAGCTTGACGGGCAGCAGATGGCTGGCGTAGAACAGATCGGCAGTCTGCTGTTGAGCTGCAGCGGTGCGGGCACTGACCGGCGTAATAGCTGTGGGCGGCCGATGGTCGAGATAGCTGGCGAGTACTGGTTTCGGCAGACCCATTGCCTGTGCCAGCAGAGCGATACTCTGCTCGCGCTGGCTTTGCGTCAGCGCATCCGCCGCGCTGAAAGTAGCCAGGATCTGCTGCACAGTTTCTGGATTGGCTTCGGCAAATTTGCGAGTGGCAAGGTAGAACGATCCGGTAAGGTTCAGTGAACTACCATCGGTGAGTACCCGCACATTGCCCTGCTGTAGCGCTGCAGAATAATAGGGATCCCAGATCGCCCAGGCATCCACATCACCCTGCTGAAACGCGGCACGCGCATCCGCCGGAGTGAGGAACACCGGCTGGATATCGCTGAAGCTTAAACCCGCCTGCTGCAAGGCACGCAACAGCAGATTATGTGAACTGGAGCCTTTCTGAAACGCCACCTTATGGCCTTTCAGATCGGCCACGCTTTTGATTGCGCTCGCCTGCGGCACCAGAATCACTTCTGCTTTGGGTTTGGGCGGTTCAGAGCCTACATAGAGCAGGTCGGCACCTGCGGCCTGCGCAAACAGGGGCGGAATATCCCCGGTACTCCCGAGATCGATACTGCCTACATTAAGCGCTTCCAGCATCTGCGGCCCGGCAGGAAATTCAATCCACCGGATATCTGTTGCGGGAAAGCGTTGCTCCAGCAGATGATGTGACTTTGCCAGTACCATGCTGACTGAGCCTTTCTGATAGCCGATGCGGATCTGTGCTGGCGTGTCGGCTGGCGCGGCCTGAGCAGTCAGTGAAAAGAGTGCGGCCAGCGCTGGCAGCAGAGCAGTGATATAGCGTTTCATTCAGTTTTCTCCCTAGACCGCCTGTGCAAAAGGCAGATGGCGCCGCTGCAGTGCGAGCCAGAAACTATCAAGTGCATCCTCAGTACGCGTCAGTAGACTGCGATCGAACTGCGGCTGGCGATCGTAATCGGTAATCTGCTGATCCTGCGCAAAGACACCCTGCAGGATATCCTGAGCTTTAAGCGCGCTTAGCACGGGTTTCAGGGCATAATCCAGCGCCAGCATATGAGCCACGCTGCCGCCGCTTGCCAGCGGCAATACTACTTTTTCCTCCAGCGCCCGCTCAGGTAGCAGATCCAGCACGCTTTTCAGGGCACCGGAAAACGAAGCCTTGTAAACCGGCGTCGCGACAATAATGCCGGCAGCGCTGGCGACATCGGCGCTGAAAGCCTGAACTGCCGCCGAGTCAAAGCGGGCGTGCAGTAAATCCTCTGGCGGAAAGTTATGAATATTCCAGGCAACTACCTCAATACCGCGCGCTTCCAGAAGGCGCTGGCATAGCGTCAACAGGGCTGTTGAACGCGAAGGAAAACGGGGACTACCCGCCAGCGTAATAATGCGCATAATTGCTCCTTATATCAAAAAGTTATCAATAGATATAAATTAAGAACCTGTTGAGCGATCCTGCCAGAGCGGATGAAAAGGCGTAAATGATTTATCTGGAAATCAAAAGTTAAAAACCGGCAAAGAGAAATTGTGTAAAAGCGATGCAGCAAATAACGCTACCGGAGGTGAGGTTAGTCTGAAAATCGGGGTAAATCTGGTATGCTTTGATTAATAATCGCGACCCGCCAGCGCCATTCGCGATAAACATAATATCTGTGACACATTATTAATAGATTTATACAAATAAAAAGGGCGGCTGGCGCAACGCACCTCTTATCTTCACCTAATAAAAAACAGATAAAACAGTGATATTCTTTCCTGTTCATTAGTTACTGAATTAAAAGTGGATGGTAATACCTGAAAAAACTCTACTAAGTCACGGCCCGGTTGTGATGAAAAAAATAACGCATGTCAGCAAAAAATAGCTATCCGTTAAAACTGTTTTACGCATCCGGTAACACGCGGATACGTTTTTTGCAGAGATAATGTGCAACTATATAAGATGTGCTGAACAGTGCCGCACAGATTCTGTAATGCTTACCCGATATTTAATCGGGTGGTATAAGATGAAATCTTTATAATCAGCAGCAAGACAATAAAAATGCTATTTACCAGTTTCGCCGATAAAGGGTTTATTTGCGGAACTGAGCTCTTTTCAGGGAGAAGAATATGGAACATTCAGTAATAGACCGATCGCTCACCAGCACGTTACCGCCTTTTGCATCGTCAGAAGGCATCTCTGCGTTGCAATGCTACCTGCTGCAGAAAGAGAACGGCGCTGACGGGTTTACTGCTACCCTGATGACACAGTGGCACAATCTGCCTGCTGACAGCAGCCAGTTTCTGCTATTCTGTGAAGCTGATTTTGCCCCAACCGCCGCACTGCTACAGCAGCTGGCAGCCCTTGACCGGCAGCGCCCGGAATTACGTTGTTACCTTATTTCACAGGCACCGCGTTCGCTGAGCGAAGGCCTGAACGGTTCGCTGCAGTTGTTTCAGCAATTGCAGCAACAGCGTCTCTGGCAGCAGAATAATTTTGCCGTCATTATGCGCGCGGATATGGCAATAGCTGCGGCTCCCATACTACGCATACAGGATGCACTGCTCGGCGGACTGCTCGCTTCGCAAACAACCTGGCTGATTAATGCAGAGAGCGAAAGAGGCGTCATTACCCGTAATCCGCCGCTTACCTGGCAGCAGTTTATTAGTGAGACAGAGAAGATAACGCGCTTGTCCCATTTTATTCCGGAGCGAAATAGCTATCGGCAGAGTTATCTGCGTTATGGTGTATTGCAGCTGGTACAGCAGGAATTAAGTCAGCAGCCCCGGCTTTCGGTCACGCTTCGCGATGCCATCAGATATTTTTCCGATCAATTTCCGGCAAACGGCGCGATGGAAAAGCTGCTGCTGAAACAGCCAGATCTCTATTTCTCTTTAATGAAAATAAGAAAAAGCCGCTGAGTTAATGTCAGGAAATTTTAAGAATAACTCCTGTGGGCGCTGTCACATTTTTGTGTCACGCTTGAAGACATTGAGAAAAATATCCAGACGCCTTTATTTTTATGTCTATCAAACGTAACGCGATTGCCAACTATGTTGGGCAGATCTACCTGACGCTGTCAGGCATTTTAGTGGTTCCTCTCTATATTCAGCATCTGGGTATGGAGGCGTATGGTCTGGTTGGTTTCTTTTCGATTCTGCTGACCTGGTTGCAGCTTCTGGATGCCGGAGTCTCAACCACGCTTATGCGCGAAGCGGCGCGCTATCGGGCAAATCAGACTGAATTTGTCTGGTTTCCGGCCTTGTTTGCTGCGTTAACACGCTTTTTCCTGTTCTCAACACTGGTGCTGGTGGTACTGGGCTGGCTGGCGACGCCCTGGATAGCGACCCACTGGCTGGATGCGCGTCATCTTCCGGCAGAAGATTTAGTGACTGCCGTGGCAATTATGGTGATTACAGCGGCAATTCGCTGGCGCACCTCTCCATATCGCAGTGTGATCATTGGCTTTGAGCATCAGGTATGGCTTAACGGCGTTAATCTGACGATCACCACGCTGCGCACTTTTGGCGCAGTGCTGGTGATACAGCTGTTTGCTAATCCGGTTATCACCTTTTTTGTCTGGCAACTGCTGGTTTCAATCGCCGAAGCTGCCTGCTGTATTCGCAAAGCGTATCAGCTGGTACCCCGCGCGGCTCGCAAAGAGCAGCGGGGTGATTTGAAAGAGGTGCTGAAGCCGTTTATTCGCTTTGCTCTCAGCGCCGCATTTTCCAGCGCTATCTGGACCTTTATCTCGCAGATTGATCGTCTGGTGCTATCAAAAACGTTGCCGCTCAGTGAGTATGGCTCATTTACCGTTGTGGCTACCGCTGCCACTGGCATCCTGCTGCTGAGCAGCCCGATTATGCAGGCTATTGTGCCACGCATGACCGGCATGAAAACGCAGAAGCGCGGCGATAAAGATGCACTGCAGCTCTATCGTTACACCACCCAGGCAGTGGCGATTTTTATGGCACCATTGAGCATTACTATCGCGTGCTACGCTGGCCCGCTGCTATGGGCATGGACACAGAAGAGCGAAATCGTTGATGAGATGGCTTTTGTGCTGACGCTCTACGCGCTGGGCAGCGGTGTTCAGGCCATCTGTGGGCTGCTTTATCATCTGCAATATGTGAATGGCAATCTCAAACTGCATATGCAGGGATTTACGCTGTTTGCCATTCTGCTGGTTCCTCTCAATATCTGGTGTGCTATTCACTATGGCGCGCTGGGCACCGGCTGGCTCTGGCTGGCGCAAAATATCTTCTATCTGGTGGGCTGGGCATGGCTGGTGCATCGTCGTTTTGCGCCGGGTATCCATTTCCGCTGGCTGACGCGTGATGTTGCGCTGATCTGGCTGGTTTCAGCAGCGGTTGCCGGATTGAGCACGCTGCTGCCAATTGAGTGGAATCAGAATCGCTGGATCAACCTGCTATGGCTGGCGCTGATTGGTGCCGTTAATCTCGGTGTCTGTTCGCTGCTGCACAGCCTGGTGCTGAAGCGTCTGTACCGCGCTCCTGTAGTGAATGCTGAGAAGAGAGGATAAGTATGACGTCGCGCAGCGCTCCAACCCTGTCGGTGATTATTCCAAACTGGAATTGCGCACCCTGGCTGCCAGAAACCATGCAGTCGCTGCTGCGCCAGCGCTCGCCTGCAGATGAGATTATCGTTATTGATGATGGCTCCAGTGATGATAGTGTGGCCTGGCTTACCGCCTTTGCAGCACAGCATCCACAACTTAAACTGTTACGCGGCAATCGTGGCGGTGTGAGTGCGGCACGTATGAAAGGGCTGGCGGCGGCCAGCGGTGATTTTGTCTATTTTATGGATGCTGACGATTTTGTGTCAGGGGATCTGTTTGCCGATTTTCGGCAGGTATACTCACAGCATCCGGCGCTTGAACTCTTCTGCTTTGGCGCAAAAATGTTTTTTGATGTGCCTGCGGCACAGCGTCATTATCAGACCATTCATCAGCGACATATCAGCGGCCTCTTGCCGGGGGGCAGCACCAGCCTGCGCCATCTGATGCAGCATCAGTCTGCGCATCGGGTGATCTGGAGCAGTATCATTTCGCGTCGCCTGATTGATCGGCTGGCACTGAGCTTTCTGCCGATTCAGAATCACGAAGATGCACCTTTTATGTTTGCGCTCTATATGCAGGCGCAGAGTTTTTACTGCACCAGTCACAGCTATTATTACAAACGGTTTATGCTGAGTTCGCTTTCGCAGAGCACCCGCGATTTTTCATGGGTGAAAAACTACTTTATTGCGCGCGACAGCAGTGAACAGTTTATGCGCGAGAAACAATTGCCGCAGGATGACGCCCTGCTGGATGATTACTATCAGACTATTATGCATGGCTGTCTGGCGCAGATCCGCAAACACCGTATTACGGTGCCGGCTGAGTGGCAGTTGCGGGTAAATCAGCTGGTGCGGCGTGTGCTGCAGCACAACAGCCGCCTGAAACTGCTATGGTACTGTCCCGCTCTCTTCAATGGCCTCCAGGCGTGCCGTAATCGTATTAAGCGCTATTCAGCGCATCGTTGATTGCGATCACGCTCTGTAACGCTGCATTAATTTACTTTTGCGTCAGAGCACCTTACCATTCTGGCGCACATTTTCTCGTGCACCCGGTATTTTTTCTTTCTGCTTTTCAGGAGAGTGCATGTTGTATTCCTTGGTCCGGCCCGCTCTGTTTAAACTTGATCCCGAACGCGCGCATGAGCTCACATTTCAGCAATTACGTTTTATCAGCGGTACGCCACTGGAGGGACTGATTCGCCAGTCACTGCTGGCGCGACCAGTAAGCTGTATGGGGCTGACATTTCCTAATGCGCTGGGGCTGGCTGCCGGACTGGATAAGAATGCAGAGTGTATTGATGCTTTCGGCGCAATGGGGTTTGGTTTTGTTGAAGTTGGCACGGTGACTCCACGGGCGCAATCCGGCAATGATAAACCGCGCATGTTTCGTCTGGTTGAGGCGGGCGGCATTATCAACCGGATGGGGTTTAATAACCTCGGCGTTGACCACCTGGTTGAGAATGTGAAAAAAGCCCGATTTAAGGGTGTACTGGGCATCAATATTGGCAAAAATAAAGATACGCCTGTGGAGCAGGGAAAAGAGGATTATTTGATCTGTATGGAGAAGGTGTATGCCCATGCAGGTTACATTGCTATAAATATCTCCTCGCCTAACACGCCAGGGTTACGCTCGCTGCAATATGGTGACGCACTGGACGATTTGCTGTCAGCGATCAAATTAAAACAGCAGGAGTTACAGCAGCGCCATCTTAAATATGTACCGGTGGCGGTGAAGATAGCGCCAGATCTGTCAGAAGAGGAATTAATTCAGGTTGCTGATAGTCTGATGCGTCATAATATCGACGGTGTTATTGCCACCAATACCACGCTGGATCGCACGCTGGTCAGCGGCCTTAAATATGCTGATGAAGCGGGTGGCTTAAGCGGTCGTCCGGTACAGAACCGCAGTACTGAAGTGATCCGCCGTCTGGCGCAGGAGTTGAAAGGAGAGCTGCCCATCATTGGCACGGGTGGTATTGACTCGCTGGTTGCGGCGCGGGAAAAAATAGCGGCTGGCGCAACGCTGGTACAGATCTACTCTGGTTTTATTTATCAGGGGCCAGCGTTAATTAAAGATATCGTGACCCACCTCTAAGACATATCTCACTTTCCCGGGCCGGGGGGTTTATTTCTCCTTCTGGCTCGTTTATATTTTGTCCTGTTGTTCATTTTTCAGCTTTTCCTTAAAGCACTCTTTTATTTTCAGGCGCCGTTTAGCGCAGCAGAAACCCACAGGGCACATCATGAAAATCAAACCCGATGACAACTGGCGCTGGTATTTCGACGCCGAGCATGACCGTATGATGCTTGATTTGGCTGATGGTATGTTATTCCGCTCACGTTTCTCCCGCAAAATGTTGACGCCCGACGCATTTAATGCAAGCGGATTTTGTGTCGATGATGCAGCACTCTATTTTAGTTTTGAGGATCGCTGTCGCCAGAGTGAATTAACCAGCCATCAGCGTGCTGAACTGGTTTTAAATGCACTGGTGGCCAGCCGTTTTCTTAAACCTTTGATGCCGAAAAGCTGGCACTTTATCAGCCACAAACATAGCTGGCAGCCCGCAGCAGGGGATATGGTTACTACCACGCTGGCTGAGAGCGGCGAACAGGCTCAGTTGCTGGTGGTGGAGAGTGGAGAAAACGCTGCGCTCTGTCTGCTGGCACAACATACACTATCTGTGGCGGGCAAAGCGATGCAGCTGGGCGATGCGATCAAAATCATGAACGATCGCCTGCAGCCGCTGGAACTGGCTACCCACTATGCGCGGGCAGTCTGAGCACTAGCTTACTTCAATATCGCCAGCAGGAATGCAGCTGCAGCTGAGAATAGTACCGTCTGCGCGTATAGCACTCTGTTTTAGCGGGGTAACGCTACCCGACACCAGCGTCATTTTGCAGCTGCCGCATAATCCTGCCCGACATGAATAAGGGATACGAAATCCCTGCATCTCCAGCTGTTCAAGTAACACCTGTTTGTTGTCACCGTTAAAGGTTTTACCCTGACAGGTAATAGTGACTTCGCTATGCGCCTTTGTCCCTGGAACCAGTGTTGCCGTGACTGCACCAGCACCATAGCTGCGTGGCATCTGACGTGCGAGGATAGTCACACTGTCACCCGTGCGCAGCAGACCGCTGTTCAGCGCAATCAGATTAAGGCCGAAATCGATATCGCCACTGCTATCCTGAGCAGTCCGGAATCCCTGCAGGGTAGTTAATGGCTCACCGCCCGGATGTTTTTCCCCACTTTCCGTGCCGACAGTGGTAAAGACACAGCGGCTGCACGGTTTTGGCACCTCAAACTCCACCTCACCAATCTTCAGACGCTGCCAGCTATCTTCATCCCACGCCGCTGCGCCGCTGACCACCAGATTAGGGCGAAACTGCTCAAGTCGTATGCCAGCCGGACAGCGCTGCTGCAGATCCTGCAGTGAGGCGATATTCACCAGCAAAAAGGGAAAACCATCTGCAAAGCCAAGTGGAACACTGTCAAAGCGCTTCACGCGTCGCGTGGGATTTTCGCCTGTCCAGCGCAGCTGAACCGGACGCGGAAAATAGCCACTCAGCCAGTGATTAATCGCCTCAGGTGCAAGAGAGGCAGTGAACTGATTGCCCCACACCACGGTATCAGCCTGCTCTGTGCTGAAATCAGCGTAACGCACCAGCGCCTGCTGCCCGTCCGGTGCATTAATCAGCAACCCCTCCGGCAGCAGAGCGGGGGTGAAACGCACCATCTGCGGAAACTGGCGGGCGGTGATAAATGTGCCGTCAGGTTCAGTGATCATAAAGCTGCGATCAAATGCCAGGCCGCTCTGCAATACCGATGCATATGACTGCTGCAAACCGCGCATCGATTTGACCGGGTGAATATAAAGACGGGATAAGGTGATCATCTCAGTTCCATGCAGACAAACAGAAGCTAACTTTATGACATAGGACGCCGATTCGCTATAATGCGCGACAATTTTAGCAAGAGTAAAAGTGACGATATGAATTCTCTGTTTGCCAGTACGGCGCGTGGGCTCGAAGAGCTGTTAAAAACTGAGCTGGACGCACTGGGCGCGCAGGATTTGCAGGTGGTGCAGGGCGGCGTCCACTTCCGTGCCGACGATCGCGTAATGTATCAAAGCCTGCTGTGGAGCCGCCTGGCTTCGCGTATTTTGCTGCCGCTGGGAGAATTTGGCGTCTGGAGCGACCTCGATCTCTATGTCGGCGCGCAGAGCATTGCCTGGGGTGAGCTGTTTGACAGTGAGACCACCTTTGCCATTCATTTCAGCGGCACTAACGAGGCGATCCGTAACAGCCAGTTTGGTGCATTGCGTATCAAAGATGCCATCGTTGACTGCTTTACGCGTCAGAACCTGCCGCGTCCCAGCGTGGATCGCGAACAGCCTGGTATTCGTATCAATGCCTGGCTGAATAAAGATCGCGTCAGTATCGCGCTGGATCTCAGCGGTACGGCACTGCATCAGCGTGGCTATCGTCAGCAGACGGGTCAGGCACCACTGAAAGAGAATCTCGCCGCTGCCATTGTGATGCGTTCCGGCTGGCAGCCCGAGACACCGCTGCTGGATCCGATGTGTGGCTCCGGTACGCTGCTGATTGAAGCGGCGCTGATCGCCTGCGATCGGGCGCCGGGCCTTCTGCGTTCACACTGGGGCTTTAGCCGCTGGAAGCAGCATAATGCCGCACTGTGGCAGGAGCTGCGTAGTGAGGCATTACAGCGTGCGCGGGCTGGTACCGCAGCTACCCGCGCCCGTTTCTATGGCTATGATAACGATGGCCGGGTGCTGGAGTGGGCACGTGCAAATGCCCGTCGGGCAGGTGTTTTCGACCTCTTTACCTTTGCACAACAGGATGTGCTGAAGCTGAGCAATCCGCTGGAGGATAAGACGATTACCGGCACGGTTCTGAGCAATCCACCTTATGGTGAGCGTCTGGAGAGCGAGCCAGCACTGATTGCCCTGCACAGCCAGCTGGGGCGGATTATGAAACAGCAGTTTGGCGGCTGGGGCCTGTCGCTGTTCAGCGCGTCACCCGATCTGCTCAGCTGCCTGCAACTGCGTGCAGAGCGACAGTTCAAAGCAAAAAATGGCCCGCTGGAGTGCGTGCAAAAAAACTATCAGCTTGCTGTCACTGGTGCAGCAGGCAGTGCGCAGATTGCGGAAGATTTTGCTAACCGTCTGCGTAAAAATCTCAAAAAGCTCGAGAAGTGGGCGCGGCAGTCCGGCATTGAGTGCTATCGCCTGTATGATGCCGATCTGCCTGAATATAACGTGGCGGTGGATCGTTACGCTGACTGGGTGGTGGTGCAGGAGTATGCGCCACCGAAAACCATTGACCCTGCTAAAGCCCGTCAGCGCCTGTTTGACGTTATCAGCGCTACCCTGAGCGTGCTGGAGATCCCGGCCAACCGTCTGGTGCTGAAAACCCGCGAGCGGCAAAAAGGTAAGAATCAGTATCAAAAGCTGGGTGAGAAAGGCGAATTTTTTGAGGTGCAGGAGTTTAATACCCGACTGCTGGTGAATCTGACCGACTATCTTGATACCGGGCTGTTCCTGGATCACCGTATTGCACGGCGTATGCTGGGAGAGATGAGTAAAGGAAAAGATTTCCTCAATCTCTTCTCTTACACCGGCAGTGCCAGCGTACATGCCGGACTGGGCGGCGCGAAGTCAACTACCACAGTGGATATGTCGCGCACCTATCTGGAGTGGGCCGAGCGCAATCTCCGGCTTAATGGTCTGACAGGTCGTCAGCATCGGCTGCTGCATGCTGATTGTCTGAGCTGGCTGCGCGAAAGCGATGAGCAGTTCGATCTTATTTTTATCGATCCGCCCACGTTCTCAAACTCCAAGCGGATGGAGGCGGACTTTGATGTGCAGCGCGACCACCTGATGCTGATGCAAAATCTGAAGCGTATGCTGCGTCGCGGCGGCACCATTATGTTCTCCAACAATAAACGCGGCTTCAAAATGGATCTGGAAGGGCTGCAGCGACTCGGTCTGCAGGCGCAGGAGATCACGCAAAAAACGTTGTCGCCCGATTTTGCCCGTAATCGTCAAATTCACAACTGCTGGCTGGTTAGCCACGCCGGTAAGGAATAATTTATGTCATTAATCAGTATTCATGGCGCTTACCTCTCATTCAGCGATGCGCCGCTACTGGATAATACCGAACTGCACATCGAAGAGGGCGAGCGCGTCTGTCTGGTGGGCCGCAATGGTGCCGGTAAATCTACCCTGATGAAAATCATCAACGGCGAGCAGCCGCTGGATGATGGGCGCATTATTTATGAGCAGGATCTGATCGTTTCACGTCTGCAGCAGGATCCACCCCGCAATATCACGGGTTCAGTGTATGACTTTGTTGCAGAGGGCGTTGCCGAACAGGCTGAGCATCTGAAGGCTTACCATGCGATATCGCATAAAGTCATGGATGATCCCAGCGAAAAAAACCTGAATGAGATGGGGCGGCTGCAGGCGATTCTGGATCATCAGAATCTCTGGCAGCTCGATAGCCGTATCAATGATGTCCTGCAGCAGATTGGCCTGCAGGCAGATACCGAGCTCTCTTCGCTCTCAGGTGGCTGGCTGCGTAAAGCCGCGCTGGGTCGCGCGCTGGTCAGTAATCCGCGCGTGCTGATGCTGGATGAGCCAACTAACCATCTTGATATAGAAACCATTGACTGGCTGGAAGCGTTTCTGAAAACCTTCAATGGCAGCATTGTGTTTATCTCGCATGACCGCTCCTTTATCCGCAATATGGCAACACGGATTGTCGATCTTGACCGCGGCAAGCTGGTTTCATGGCCAGGTGATTACGATCAGTTCCTGCTGGGTAAAGAGGAGGCGCTGCGCATTGAAGAGATGCAGAACGCCGAATTTGACCGCAAGCTGGCACAGGAAGAGGTCTGGATCCGTCAGGGTATCAAAGCACGCCGCACGCGTAATGAAGGGCGTGTTCGCGCACTGAAAGCGTTGCGTCGTGAGCGTTCTGAACGTCGCGATGTCATGGGCAAAGCCAATATGCAGGTTGGCGAAGCAGCGCGCTCCGGAAAGATTGTCTTTGAGCTGGAGCATGTGAACTACGGTATCGAGGGTAAATCGCTGGTCAGCGACTTCTCTGCACAGGTACAGCGCGGTGATAAAATTGCCCTGATTGGCCCTAATGGCTGCGGTAAAACCACACTGCTGCGGCTGATGCTGGGTCAGTTAAAGGCGAATAGCGGCCGGGTACACTGTGGAACCAAACTGGAAATCGCCTACTTTGATCAGCATCGTGCAGAGCTGGATCCGGATAAAACTGTGATGGATAACCTCGCTGAGGGCAAGCAGGAGGTGATGGTCAATGGTAAGCCACGCCATGTGCTGGGTTATTTACAGGACTTTCTGTTCCATCCTAAACGGGCAATGACGCCGGTGCGTGCGCTATCCGGTGGTGAACGTAACCGTCTGCTGTTGGCACGTCTTTTTCTCAAGCCCAGTAATCTGCTGATTCTGGATGAACCGACCAACGACCTGGATGTCGAGACGCTGGAACTGCTGGAAGAGCTGGTGGATGGCTATCAGGGCACTGTACTGCTGGTCAGCCACGATCGACAGTTTGTTGATAACACGGTTACCGAGTGCTGGATTTTTGAAGGTAATGGCGAAATTGGTGCGTTTGTTGGTGGCTATCATGATGCGCAGCAGCAGCGGGCGGCCTATAAGCAGACCCGCAGCGCACCTGCTGCTGCCGCCCCGGTAAAAGCGGCAGAAAAAAATGAAGTCCCTAAACGCAGCTCAGGCAAGCTAAGCTATAACCTGACACGTGAGCTGGAACAGCTGCCACAAAAGCTGGAGCAGCTGGAAGCACGGATCGGTGAGCTGCAGGCGCAAATGAGCCATCCTGACTTTTTTAGCCAGCCTCATGATAAAACACAGCCTGTGCTGGATGCGCTGGCGCAGACAGAGCAGGAGCTGGAGACCGCTTTTGCCCGCTGGGAAGAGCTGGAAGCGCTGAAAAACGGCGCGTAACGCAGAGGAAAAGGGCATGTGCGCAACATCGCCGCAGGCGCAGCAGTGGATGCTCTGTCCACAGTGTGATTTAACCGTAAAGCTGCCTGCTGTGCCAGCGGGCAGCCGTGCCCGTTGCCCGCGCTGTCATACGCAGCTGCTGGCGAACTGGCATGAACCACGCAGGCGTCCAACCGGTTATGCGCTGGCGGCGCTGTTTATGCTGTTACTGGCCAATCTGTTTCCGTTTATTGATATGCAGGTCGCTGGCCTGACCAGCCGTATAACGCTGCCGGAAATTCCACGCGTTATGGTGAGCGAGGATTACCGCAGTCTGGCGTCAATGTTTCTGCTGTTTGTGCAGGGTATTCCCGCATTCTGCATGGTGGCAATAGTGCTGCTGGTTAACCGGATCAATCTCCCGCATAACCTGCGTCTGTGGCTGGCACGCATTCTGTTTCAGCTACGTAGCTGGGGCATGGCGGAAATTTTTATGGCTGGCGTGCTGGTTAGCTTTGTCAAGCTAATGGCCTATGGAGAGATTGGGCTGGGCAGCAGCTTCTGGCCCTGGTGCCTGTTCTGTCTGCTACAGCTGCGTGCGTTTCAGTGCGTGGATCGGCGCTGGGTCTGGCAACGTATTGATGCTCTGCCCGCGCTACCGCTGATGCCAGTGGCGGGGAAAAGTGGTCTGCAGCAGGGCTTGCGCAGCTGTCCCTGCTGTACCGCTATTCTGCCAGCCGCGCAGCTACGCTGCAGTCGCTGTGGCGTTTCGGCAGGGGCGCGGCGCAGGCATAGTCTGCAGTGGACACTGGCGCTGCTGCTCACTTCGGTCATGCTCTATATTCCCTCTAATATCATGCCAATCATGGTAACGGAGACGCTGGGTTCGCAATATCCTTCGACAATTATGGGCGGCGTGATTTTGCTGATGAGTGAGGGCTCATGGCCAGTGGCTCTGGTGATTTTTATCGCCAGTATCATGGTGCCGTCGCTGAAAATGCTAGCGATTGGCTGGCTCTGCTGGCATGGCAGCGGTCGCGGTCAGCGTGACGGTGAAAAAATGCATCTGATCTATGAAGTCGTTGAGTTTGTGGGGCGCTGGTCGATGATTGACGTCTTTGTAATCGCTGTGCTTTCAGCGCTGGTGCGTATGGGCCAGCTGATGAATGTTTACCCTGCGCCAGGCGCGCTGCTATTTGCTCTGGTGGTGATATTAACTATGTTTGCCGCAATTACATTCGATCCGCGTCTGATTTGGGATCGACAACAGGAAACTGAACTTGAGGAGTCGCGTCTTGACGGACAACAATCACGGGACTGCTAAGGTTGATCAGATCAAACGCTGGTCGCCGGTCTGGATCGTTCCCATCGTTACCCTGCTGATTGGCGGGTGGATCCTGTTCTATCACTTCAGCCATCAGGGGCCGGTCGTCACACTGATCACGGAGAGTGCTGAGGGGATCGTCGCAGGTAAAACCACAATCAAAAGCCGCAGCGTTGATGTCGGTACAGTTGAAAGCGCAGTGCTGACTGACGATCTGCATCATGTAGAGATTACGGCTCGTCTGAATGCTGGCATGGAGAAACTGCTGCATAAAGACAGCGTTTTTTGGGTAGTTAAGCCGCAGGTTGGGCGCGAAGGTATTACAGGCCTGGGAACGCTGTTATCTGGTGCCTATATTGAGCTGCAGCCGGGCGAAAAGGGTGAACAGCCAGAGCGCTACGAACTGCTGGATTCACCACCGCTGGCGTCGCCTGATGCCAAAGGCGTGCGGATTGTGCTCGATAGCAACAAAGCGGGCCAGCTCAATCCAGGCGATCCGGTACTGTTTCGCGGTTATCGTGTCGGTACGGTGGAAACCAGCACCTTTGATACCGAAAAACGTATGATGACCTATCAGCTGTTTATCAAAGCGCCTTATGACCGCCTGGTCACGACCAATGTGCGTTTCTGGAAAGATAGCGGTATTGCCGTAGATATGTCTGCCGCCGGGATGCGGGTGGAGATGGGGTCGCTGACCACACTCTTTAGCGGTGGGGTAAGCTTTGATGTACCGGATGGCTGGGATCAGGGCGCAGTTGCGCAGAACAAAGCAGATTATCATCTGTTTGACGATCAGCGCAGTATTCAGGATTCACTCTACACCAAACATACTGATTTCCTGATGTTCTTCAGCGACTCTATTCGCGGTCTGCAGGTTGGGGCGCCGGTGGAGTTTCGTGGTATCCGGCTCGGAACCGTGGCGCAGGTTCCTTATATGATCCCAGGAATGAATCAGGCACTCAATACTGATTATCGCGTGCCGGTACTGATCCGTATTGAGCCAGATCGCTTCACCTCCCGACTGGGAAGCGATTTCAATCTGGAGCAGCATCTGCAGGATGGTAAAAAACGTGGACTGCGCGGTACGCTGAAAACCGGCAATCTGCTGTCAGGTGCGTTATTTGTCGATCTCGACTTCTATGACAAAGCCCCGGCCTATAAAGGGCCAGAGGAGGTGGCTGGTCTGGAAGTGATCCCGACGGTCAGCGGCGGACTGAGTCAGATTCAGCAGAAGCTGATGGCAGCACTCGATAAGATCAATGGATTGCCGCTCAATCCAATGATCAGTGAAGCAACTAATACGCTGAAAGAGAGCCAGCGCACACTGCGTCAGCTGCAGAGCACGCTGAATAATCTTAATCAGATCACCGGCAGTCCGGCGATGAAAACGCTACCAGCAGATATGCAACAGACGCTGCGCGAACTCAATCGCAGTATGAAAGGTCTGCAGCCGGGATCGCCAGCCTATAACAAACTGGTGGGAGATATGCAGCGGCTTGATCAGGTACTGCGCGAACTCCAGCCTGTACTGAAAACGCTGAATGCAAAAAGTAATGCCCTGGTATTTGAGGCAAAACCAGGCCAGGATCCGCAGCCAAAGAGGGCGAAACAGTGAAAAAAGCCATGATTGCAGGTGCTATGCTGCTGCTGGCAGGCTGCAGCTCCACCATTGATACCACTTACTATCAGCTGCCGGCAGGCAGCAACCCGGTACGCGTCAGCAGCAATATCAGTGGCGCGCAGCCAATGCTGTGGGTTGAGCATGTGAATGTGCCAGACTATCTGGCAGGTAACGGTCTGGTCTATCAAACCAGTGACGTTAAATATGTTATTGCGACAAACAACCTCTGGGCCAGCCCGCTTGATCAACAGCTGCAACAGACGCTGGTTACGAATCTGGGCCGGGCACTGCCCGGACGTGTGGTTGCTCTCTCGCCTCATGGCGAGGGATATGACACGTTAAACGTCAGCGTGACGGGCTTTCAGGGGCGCTATGATGGTCAGGTTGTGGTGAGCGGCGAGTGGCTACTACAGCATCACGATCGGCTGATAAAACGTAGCTTCAGTCTGACAATACCGCAGACAGAAGATGGTTATGATGCCATGGTACGCACGCTGGCTACTGGCTGGCAGCAAACTGCGCAGCAGATAGCAGAAGGTGTTGCTGCGCAAAATTAAGATTTATATTAAGACAGCGCTAAGCCCTTGATTCTTTGTGGTCACACCATTAAAGCATCAGGGGCTTTTTATTATCTATATCAGCCAGATAGATAATTCTCTGACGTTTCTTTATGTCATTTTAAGATCAAACTAATGACAATGGCGTGAATTTTGCGCGTTGCAATTCTCATCTTTTAGGTTTAGAACTTTAGGGTGGCTGAGCATTAATTAGCCACTCTATCTTTCCACCAGATTCCACCAGACCCGAAATGAGGGAAACGCGGTATGAAGAGACAGAAGAGAGACCGTTTAGAACGAGCACATTCACGAGGCTATCAGGCTGGCATTTCCGGCCGCTCCAAGGAGCTATGCCCCTATCAAATGATCGATGCGCGGTCTCACTGGTTGGGAGGTTGGCGACAAGCCATGGAGGACAGGTCGGCGGTGGCCTAGCCCTGCCGGATGTTCAGCAAAGGGAAAAAACCTCCGCGACTGCGGAGGTTTTGTTAAGCAGAATCAGAACGCTGATGTATCCTTGAACAGACCCACTTTCAGGTCAGTTGCGGTATAGATCAGGTGACCATCAACAAAGACTTCACCATCCGCTACACCCATTACCAGCTTGCGATTGATCACCCGCTTGAAATGAATTTTGTAGGTTACTTTCTTCGCAGTAGGCAGCACCTGGCCGGTGAATTTTACTTCGCCCACGCCCAGCGCACGCCCTTTGCCTTCCGCGCCTAACCAGCCGAGATAAAAGCCAACCAGCTGCCACATTGCATCCAGGCCAAGACAGCCAGGCATAACCGGGTCGCCTTTGAAGTGACAGTCGAAGAACCAGAGGTCAGGACGAATATCCAGTTCAGCTTCCACAAAGCCTTTGTCGAAGTTGCCGCCATCTTCGGTCATTTTGACCACGCGGTCCATCATCAACATGTTGTCAGAGGGAAGCGGTGGTCCATTTTCGCCGAACAGTTCGCCGCGACCTGAGGCAACCAGGTCTTCTTTGCTATAGGATTCGCGTTTATCTACCATGTTCTCAATATGCCTTCTTTTAGTGAAGCCCGAATATTAGCGAACAGTTGTACGC
>CAJYKU010000024.1 GCA_913775175.1 uncultured Pantoea sp. | reverse complement strand
GCTATTATGGCGATCGCGCCAACAACGATTAATATCAGACGCAAATCCTGCATCATTGTATTCTCTGTTGTTCCAATACCTTGCCACCACGGCAAACTTTATCCTCTAACTGTATTTGCCCTGCTACACAAGTGCAAGTCTGCGCACTATTTTCTAACAAATAAGATCGCCGCATCGCGCTTTTTCGCTGTTTTTTCACTCAATGCAGGCCTGCTGACAGAGAAAAGTCAGGTTATGATGTGCGTTAACATCCAAACGAGAAAGGCGTGTTATGCCCGCGAAGAATGCAGTTTCAACGTTTAATGGTCTTCACTATTTTGTCCGCGGCTGGAGCCTGGTGCGTCTGCGCGGTATTCGCCGCTATGTGATTGTACCGCTACTGGTCAATGTGCTGCTGCTGGGCGGCGCATTTTTCTGGCTGTTCCAGCGGCTGGGAGAATGGATCCCTCAATTACTGACACATGTTCCTGACTGGCTGCAGTGGCTGAGCTATCTGCTCTGGCCACTTTCAGTGATCTCGATTGTGCTGGTGTTTGGCTATTTTTTCTCCACCATTGCCAATCTGATTGCTGCCCCCTTTTGCGGTCTACTGGCTGAACAGCTGGAGGGACGACTCACCGGCAAAGTGCTGCCCGATAGTGGCTGGATTAGTTTGATAAGCGATATTCCGCGGATTATGAAACGGGAATTTCAGAAGCTTGGTTACTACCTGCCTCGGGCGCTGGGCCTGCTGCTGCTCTACTTTATCCCGGGCTTTGGGCAGACAGTGGCACCGGTGCTATGGTTTCTGTTTAGCGCCTGGATGCTATCCATACAGTATTGTGACTATCCTTTCGATAACCACAAAGTCAGCTTTCCCCAGATGCGCTCTGCGCTGCGCCAGCATAAAGTCGCCAATATGCAGTTCGGTGCCATGGTCAGCCTGTTTACCATGCTACCCATTCTGAATCTGGTGATTATGCCGGTAGCGGTTTGCGGGGCAACAGCAATGTGGGTTGATCGCTATCGCACTGATCTGGCAGCTAATTAGTGCCGTTAACACTGGCTTATGCTTTTTATTTCGACGCTTATGGTCAGGGGCTATATAGATATACGATTTCTTTACTTCCGCACAGGGACAGAACAGGTATCCTCAGAGGGTTCCCAATATTTCATACAGTTAAGGACGGGCAATGAGTAAGATCTATGAAGACAACTCGCTGACAATTGGTCATACGCCGCTGGTTCGACTGAACCGCATCGGTAACGGACGTATCCTGGCAAAGGTTGAGTCGCGTAACCCGAGCTTCAGCATCAAGTGCCGTATCGGTGCCAATATGATTTGGGACGCAGAAAAACGCGGAATTCTGAAACCTGGCGTGGAGCTGGTAGAGCCTACCAGTGGCAATACCGGTATTGCGCTGGCATATGTTGCTGCGGCACGCGGTTACAAGCTGACGCTGACCATGCCGGAAACCATGTCAATTGAGCGCCGCAAGCTGCTGAAAGCGCTGGGTGCAAACCTGGTGCTGACCGAAGGACCAAAAGGCATGAAAGGCGCAATTGCTAAAGCAGAAGAGATTGTCGCCAGCGATCCCGACAAATATGTGCTGCTGCAGCAGTTCAGCAATCCGGCAAATCCGGAAATTCACGAAAAAACCACTGGCCCTGAGATCTGGGAAGATACTGATGGCGAAGTGGATGTATTTATTGCTGGTGTCGGCACTGGCGGCACCCTGACTGGCGTCAGTCGCTACATCAAAAATACCAAAGGCAAAAAAGATCTGATTACCGTGGCGGTTGAGCCGACCGATTCGCCGGTGATTACTCAGGCGATGGCTGGCGACGAGATCAAACCTGGTCCACATAAGATCCAGGGCATTGGCGCCGGTTTTATTCCTGGCAACCTTGACCTGCAGCTGGTTGATCGCGTGATCGCTATTACCAACGATGAGGCCATCAGCACCGCACGTCAGCTGATGGAAGAAGAAGGTATTCTGGCAGGTATCTCTTCTGGTGCCGCTGTGGCCGCAGCGTTGAAATTGCAGCAGGACGAAGCTTTTGCTAACAAGAACATTGTGGTGATCCTGCCCTCCTCTGGCGAGCGCTATCTCAGCACAGCACTCTTTGCCGATCTCTTCACTGAAAAAGAGCTGCAGCAGTAAGCGCCAAATTCCTAAAGTGTCGAAAAAAGCACCCGGAAGGGTGCTTTTTTGTGGCGCAGATCTCACTTTCATTACCGGGCAGATTGATTTCAGTGACGCCGCTCTGGTATTTAAGCTGCCAATTATTTCGGTGCCTGAAATTAATCCACCTTTGAAGTGGATCAAGCTGAACAGATTTACTGATTTGGCTAAATGGCGAATCACGGCATAATTAACCAGGTGACTAACAAACGCAGTGGTTGAACCGTCATTGCTAAGATGGCTTATTCATCAGCGCGCATTTTTTGGTCAGCGTAATGCCATACCAGCGCACCTATACAGGCTAAAGTCGAAGCTCCAGGCTAAACTTTAGATCCATAACACCAAACCTGAAAAGTTGGGGAAATAGCATGTTTCAGCAAGAAGTTACCATTACCGCACCTAACGGTCTGCACACTCGTCCCGCTGCACAGTTCGTTAAAGAAGCCAAAGCGTTCCAGTCAGAAATTACTGTGACCTCTAACGGCAAATCTGCCAGCGCCAAGAGCCTGTTTAAACTGCAGACACTGGGTCTGACTCAGGGAACCGTGGTAACACTCTCTGCAGAGGGTGAAGATGAGCAGCAGGCGGTTGAACATCTGGTTAAGCTGATGGCTGAGCTCGAGTAAATCAGCACAGTCACCACAAAATCGACTCCTTTGCCCCATTGAGTGCAACTATCTTAATCGCGGACCACTGTCCGCGATATCGCTTCATTAGCGTATTGCTCTATGACAATGGTTATGCATCGGGTCAACGAGCCATCGTGATAAAAAGGTAGGGTTATGATTTCAGGCATTTTAGCATCACCGGGTATCGCTTTCGGCAAAGCACTGCTGCTGAAAGAGGATGAGATCGTCATCAACCGTAAAAAAATTAGTGACGACCAGGTTGATCAGGAAGTTCAGCGCTTCCTTGATGGCCGTAGCAAAGCGGCAGAGCAGCTTCAGGCCATCTGCGTCAAAGCCGGTGAAACCTTCGGTGAAGAGAAAGCGGCGATCTTTGAAGGTCATATCATGCTGCTGGAAGACGAAGAGCTGGAGCAGGAAATCATTGACCTGATCAAAAAAGATCACGTCACCGCAGATGCCGCGGCCCACTCAGTGGTCGAAGGTCAGGCTAAGGCCCTGGAAGAGCTGGATGATGAGTATCTGAAAGAGCGCGCGGCTGACGTTCGCGACATCGGTAAGCGCCTGCTGCAAAATATTCTTGGCCTGCATATCGTTGATCTTGGTTCAATTGCTGACGAAGCTATTCTGGTCGCAAAAGATCTGACGCCATCAGAAACCGCTCAGCTCAACCTGAAAAAGGTTTTGGGCTTTATCACCGATCTGGGTGGCCGTACTTCCCATACGTCAATTATGGCGCGTTCACTTGAGCTGCCAGCCATTGTGGGCACCGGTAACGTGACCACAACCGTTAAAAACGGCGACTTCCTGATTCTGGATGGCGTAAACAATAAAATTTATGTCAACCCGACTGACGATGTGCAGGAAGAGCTGAAAGCGATTCAGACGCAATATCTCTCTGAGAAGCATGAGCTGGCTAAACTCAAAGATCTGCCAGCGATTACGCTGGATGGTCACCAGGTTGAAGTCTGTGCCAACATCGGTACGGTACGCGATGTTGCAGGTGCTGAGCGCAATGGCGCTGAAGGCGTTGGCCTCTATCGCACTGAATTCCTGTTTATGGATCGCGACTCACTGCCTTCAGAAGAGGAGCAGTTCCAGGCTTATAAAGCTGTTGCCGAAGCAGTAGGTTCACAGGCAGTGATCGTGCGCACCATGGATATTGGTGGTGATAAAGATCTGCCCTATATGAACCTGCCAAAAGAGGATAACCCCTTCCTGGGCTGGCGTGCTATCCGTATTGCAATGGATCGTAAAGAGATCCTGCATGCTCAGCTGCGCGCTATTCTGCGTGCCTCATCGTTCGGCAAACTACGTATTATGTTCCCGATGATTATTTCCGTGGAGGAAGTACGCATCCTGAAAGCTGAGCTGGAGACACTGAAAGCCCAGCTGCGTGAAGAGGGCAAAGCCTTTGATGAGTCGATTGAAGTCGGCATCATGGTTGAAACGCCCGCTTCAGCAGTAATTGCGCGTCACCTGGCGAAAGAAGTCGACTTCTTTAGTATTGGGACAAATGACCTGACGCAGTATACTCTGGCGGTCGATCGTGGTAATGATTTGATTTCACACCTCTACAACCCAATGACGCCATCAGTACTTGGCCTCATTAAGCAAGTGATCGACGCATCACATGCCGAAGGGAAATGGACCGGCATGTGTGGTGAGCTGGCTGGTGATGAACGTGCTACACTACTGTTACTGGGAATGGGGCTGGATGAATTCAGCATGAGTGCCATTTCGATCCCAAGCATCAAGAAAATTATTCGTAATACTAATTACGAAGATGCGAAGGCTCTGGCAGAGCAGGCCTTGGCTCAGCCTACAGCGGAAGATTTGATGAATCTGGTTAACAAGTTTATCAAAGAAAAAACGCTCTGCTGATCCACGAGACGCTGGCCCCAAATTACTGCTTAGGAGAAGATCATGGGTTTGTTTTCTAAACTTTTTGGCGACAAATCAGAAAGCGCGTCAGGGAGTATCGATATTGTTGCGCCTCTGTCAGGCGAAATCGTAAATATCGAAGACGTACCTGATGTGGTGTTTGCTGAGAAAATCGTCGGTGACGGTATCGCAATTAAACCGACTGGCAACAAAATGGTTGCACCGGTTGATGGCACTATCGGCAAAATTTTTGAAACCAATCACGCCTTTTCTATTGAGTCAGACAACGGCATTGAGTTGTTTGTCCACTTTGGTATCGATACGGTTGAGCTGAAAGGCGAAGGCTTTAAACGTATTGCCGAAGAGGGTCAGAAAGTGAAAAAAGGCGACGTTGTGATCGAATTCGATCTGCCGCTGCTGGAAGAGAAAGCGAAATCAACCCTGACACCGGTTGTGATCTCGAATATGGATGAGATCAAAGATCTCACCAAGCTGTCCGGTCAGGTTACAGTAGGCGAAACGCCGGTTATTCGCATCAAAAAATAAGCACTCTGACATGTAAAAATGGCACCCACCGGGTGCCATTTTTTTGCGCTACGCTGACTGCCAGTGCGGCAATCTCAGTGTGACTTCCAGCCCGCCCTCAACGCCATTTGTCGCCTGAACTTCGCCATGATGCGCCAGAATAACTTTGCGGACTATCGATAACCCCAGCCCGTAGCCTTTACCCATCAGTGGGGAATTAACCCGCACAAATGGATCAAAAATGCTGGAGAGCTTTGCCTCATCTACGCCAGGCCCCTGATCGGCAATGCGTATCACCAGCCATGCGGCTTCCGCGCGGAGGCTTATGCGGATCGTCTGTCCCTGCTGAGAGAAGCGTAGCGAATTGCGCAGAACATTTTCAACCCCGCGCCGGATCAGTTCAGCACTGCCACGCACGGTATAATCTGCACTTTCATCAGCAGTAAATTCCACGATAACACCCGGCAACTGCGCTTCATAACGCAGATCGGTCACCACTGCCTGCAGCAGCCCGATAAGATCAAAATAGTCTTCACCTGGCACACTCTCATGAGTGACACGCGAGAGCGTCAGCAGTTCTCCAATCATTTTATCGAGCCGGCGCGCCTCCTCATCAATGCGGATGAGTGACGACTCAACCGTAGCTGGCGTCTGGCGAGCCAGCCCGGTCGCCAGCTGCAGCCGCGCCAGTGGTGAGCGCAGCTCATGCGAGATATCATGCAGCAACTCTTCGCGTGCGTTGGTTAGCGTGCTGAGACGCTCTACCATGGCATCAAAATCTTGTGCAACGCTGGAGAGTTCATCGTGACGCCGCCGCATTAGCGGATAGAGCCGCACAGAGAGGTCACCATTCGCCACGCGCGCAAAACCTTCACGCAGCTGACGCATCGGCCGCGTCAGATTCCATGCCAGCAGCAGGCTAAAGAGCAGTCCCAGAACCCCGGCAAACATAAACATCGGTTCCGGGATATTCAGAATACGACGTGGTCGCTGATCCATACGGCTGGTGCTCAGCAGTGCGCTGACATCGTAACGCAGTTCATAAAGATGACCATCTGCACCGGTAACGCGGCGTGCAACCACATCCGGCAACGGTGGTGCGCCACTCCGCTCCGCGCGGTTTTCTGCCGTATCACGCCTGTCTGGCGGCGTAGTTACCGAAAAAAACTGACGATCTTCTGCTGACCAGCCAGCCATCATATCGTTAAGTGCTGCCGACCCGCCGCGCGCCAGCACCGCGGCGGCTGAAGCCATCTGTACATCAACAATACGGCGTATTGCAGCAATCTCCGGCGGCTCATGACGGTTACCGGACAGCGCAAATCCCAGCCACAGCAGCTGACTGATAATGACAAACACCAGCCAGAACCCCAGCAAGATTTTCCAGAACATGCGCCCGCGATAGCTGCGTTTCATCGAATGCGATAACCAATACTGCGCACGGTTTCAATAGTGATACTTTCAGCCGTAAGCGCTGTAAGTTTCTGGCGAATATTGCTGATATGCACATCAATACTGCGATCGTAAGCTTCACGACGACGTCCCAGCCCCTGCTCAGAGAGCTCATCCTTGGATACCACCCGATCAGGAGCACGCATCAGCAGCTGCAGCAGATTAAATTCAGAGGCGGTGAGTTCCAGCGTCCGGCCCTGCCACTCAGAGGCGCGGGTAGCGGGATCGAGCATCAGATCACCCAGCATCAGCGGCTCTTTTTTGTCAGCAACCACTGGCCGCTCCTCAACGCGACGCAGAACGGCGCGCAGACGCGCCACCAGTTCACGTGGATAGCAGGGTTTAGGCACATAGTCATCTGCACCCATCTCCAGCCCAATAACGCGATCGATATTATCGCCCCTGGCGGTCAGCATAATCACCGGCAAACGGCTGTTCTGACGCACCTGGCGCAACACATCGGTGCCGCTCATATCGGGCAGCATAATATCAAGGATCATAGCGCTGTAGTCGCCCGATAGCGCGCCCTGAATGCCTGCGCTGCCCGTCAGAGCAAGCTGCGTTTCAAAGCCTTCCGCAATCAGGTACTGGCTCAGCATAGTGCCAAGCTCAACATCATCGTCAACAAGCAGGATTTTCATGAGTTTCTCTCAGCTAAAGTGCTGCTATTTTGTGCCGTTCGCCGGAGAAACGCAGCTGGATTTACGCGATCCTTACAGAAGGATCGGTTTACAGCTGCTCAGAGAGATGGCTGAAATACGCCGGTTGAGAGATAACGATCGCCACGATCGCAGATAATAGCCACTACTACGCTGCCCGGCTGCGCGCGGGCAATGCGCAGCGCACCTGCGACAGCGCCGCCCGAACTAACGCCGCAAAACAGGCCTTCACGCTGTGCCAGCGCACGCATGGTCTCTTCCGCTTCCTGCTGGCCCATATCAATCACCTCATCCACGACCTCCGGCCGGTAGATACCCGGTAAATATGCCGCAGGCCAGCGACGAATCCCCGGAATAGCGCTGCCTTCCTGCGGTTGCAGTCCCACCACTTTTACACCGGGCGCCTGCTCTTTTAAAAAGCGGCCTACACCGCTGATGGTGCCTGTGGTGCCCATACTGGAGACAAAGTGCGTCAGGCGACCGCCGGATTGCTGCCAGATCTCCGGCGCAGTGGTCAGATAGTGTCCCAGCGGATTATCGGGATTGTTAAACTGATCCAGCACCCTGCCTTCACCGCGTTCAGCCATTGCCTGTGCCAGATCGCGCGCGCCTTCCATACCCTGCTCACGCGTAACCAGCACCAGTTCAGCACCATAAGCGCGCATCGCATCCTGACGCTCCCGGCTCATGTTTTCCGGCATCAGCAGACGCAGTTTATAGCCTTTGAGGGCAGCAATCATCGCCAGGGCAATACCGGTGTTGCCACTGGTGGCTTCGATCAGCCTGTCACCGGGTGTGATCTCTCCGCGCTGCTCCGCCTGATGAATCATCGACCAGGCAGCACGATCTTTTACTGAACCAGCAGGATTATTACCCTCCAGTTTGAGCCAGATTTCGCTGCCATTGTCAGGCGTCAGACGTTGCAGTCTGATCAGCGGTGTATTGCCAATGGTATGTTCCAGAGTGATCACACTATTTCCCGGGCCAGAAAGGGCGATAAACAGAGGCGGGAGAGTCCCGCCTGTTAAAGAGGTGTCAAAATATCAGGCGCTTTCGGCAAAGGCAACCGGACGCAGCGGGGTATTACCCTGGTAGAGACGTGACTGCTGCAAGCCAACAAACAGCGCTTCGCCGCGAACCGGGGCCGCCTGCTCTCCTTCAAATACCACAGTAAATGGCTCAGCGTGCCAGCCAGACGCCTGAACAACCAGCTGCCAGAAGTGGCCACGCGGGCTAACCTCAAGCACCCGTACCGGCAGAGGTGTCTCGAGGCTGCTCTGCCGGGAGACATCCACTTCCCATGGACGCAGGAAGAGTTCGACTGCGCCCTGCTGAGCTGGCGTATAACCCAAAGGCCAGTTGTGCGCAGCAACATGAAAGCGTGAGCCATGCACCTCGCTGTCAAAGCGGTTAACCTCGCCTAAAAACTCAAGCACAAAGCGGGTTGCCGGCTCACGCCATACTTCATCCGGCGTGCCCACCTGCTCAATATTACCCTGGCTCATCACCACGACGCTGTCAGCCACTTCCATCGCTTCTTCCTGGTCATGGGTAACAAACACGCTGGTAAATTTCAGCTCTTCATGCAGCTGACGCAGCCAGCGGCGCAGCTCTTTACGCACCTGTGCATCCAGCGCACCAAACGGCTCATCCAGCAGCAGAATTTGCGGCTCTACTGCCAGCGCACGCGCCAGGGCAACACGCTGCTTCTGCCCGCCAGAGAGCTGAGCCGGAAAGCGGTTTGCCAGATGTGCCAGCTGCACCATCTCCAGCAGACGCATCACGCGCTGTTTGATCTCAGCCGCTGCCGGACGCTTGCGGCGCGGCAGTACCGTTAAACCAAAGGCGATGTTGTCAAACACTGTCATATGCCGAAACAGCGCATAGTGCTGAAACACAAACCCTACCTGTCGGTCACGGGCATGCATACGGCTGACATCGTTACCGTGAAAAGAGATTTGACCACTGTTCTGATGCTCCAGCCCGGCAATAATGCGCAGCAGCGTGGTTTTACCGGAACCGGATGGCCCCAGCAGCGCAACCATTTTGCCGCCAGGAATATCCAGAGAGATATCATTCAGCACCGGGGTGCGGCCAAAGGCTTTATTAATCTGTTTAATCTCAATGCTCATGATTTTCCTCCTGTTGGCGCGCCTGCTGATGCTCCAGGCGCCACTGCACCACGCTTTTCAGAAACAGTGTCACAATTGCCATCAGGGTCAGCAGTGCAGCAGCGGTAAACGCCCCCACAGTGTTGTAATCCTGATGCAGTAATTCAACCTGAAGCGGTAAGGTGTAGGTCTCACCGCGAATCGATCCTGATACCACTGACACTGCACCGAACTCGCCGATGGCGCGGGCATTGGTCAGCACTACGCCATAAAGCAGTGCCCAGCGGATATTAGGCAGCGTCACGCGGCGGAACATCTGCCAGCCTGAAGCGCCCAGCAGCACTGCCGCCTCATCCTCCTGACTCCCCTGGCTGAGCATTACCGGTACCAGCTCACGTACCACAAACGGACAGGTGACAAACACTGTCGCCAGCACCATGCCGGGCCAGGAGAACATAATCTGGATATTGTGCGCATCGAGCCAGCTGCCTGCCGGCCCATTGATCCCCCAGAACAGCAGATACATCAGGCCCGCTACCACCGGCGATACCGCAAACGGAATATCAAACAGCGTGAGCAGCAGCTGCCGTCCAGGAAAGGTAAAGCGCGTTACCAGCCAGGCCAGCAGCGTGCCAAACACCAGATTTACCGGCACCGTAATCAATGCCACCAGCACTGTTAGCCAGATGGCGTGCAGCATATCGGCATCGCGCAGATTCCTGAACGCCTCCCCTGCCCCCTGCGCCAGCGCTTCCCAGAAAATCGAGACCATTGGCACCAGCAGCAGCAGAACAGAGAGCAGTGCGCCTGTACCAATCAGCAACCATTTTGCCCAGTTAACCGGCTCGTGCCGCTGATTAATATCTGAAATATCAGCCATTAGTGACCTCCAAGGCGACGACCAAAGCGGCTCTGTAAGGTGTTGATGGCAAACAGTAGCAGCAGCGATGCCGCCAGAATCACCGAGGCAATCGCACTGGCAGCAGGATAATCAAACTCCTGCAGACGAACAAAAATCATCAGCGAAGTGACTTCTGTTTTCCAGGCAATATTACCGGCGATAAATATCACCGCGCCAAACTCGCCCAGGCTGCGGGTAAAAGAGAGTGCTGTACCTGCCAGCAGTGCCGGTGCTACCTCTGGCAGCACTACGCGACGAAAGCTTTGCCACGGTGTGGCACCCAGCGTTTCAGCCGCTTCCTCATACTCCGGGCCCAGCTCCTCCAGCACTGGCTGAACCGTGCGTACGACAAACGGAATGCTGGTAAAGGCCATCGCTACCGCAATGCCCAGCCAGGTATAGGAGACTTTGATATCAAAATGAGCCAGCCATTGCCCATACCAGCCGTTAACTGAGAAGAGCCCGGCCAGCGTGAGTCCGGCCACCGCTGTAGGCAGCGCAAACGGCAGATCCATCAGGCCATCCAGTAGTGTACGCCCCGGAAAACGGTAGCGGGTCAGGATCCATGCCATCAGCATGCCAAACACAGCGTTAAACAGTGAAGCCACGCCTGCGGAGAGCAGCGTAACTTTGTAAGCCGCGACCAGCTGTGGGCTGGAGATCACCTCCCAGTACTGCGCCAGCGTCATCTTCGAAAGCTGCATCAGCAGCGCGCTGATTGGCAGTAGCAGAATCAGGCAGGTAAATAGCAGGCTGGTGCCAAGACTCAGACCAAATCCTGGCAGCACACGTTTTTGTGCCGTTGCAAACATCACCCGCGCCCCGCTGCCAGTAATTTGTCCAGCTCACCACCGCTGGCGAAATGCGTCTTCATCGCCTGATCCCAGCCGCCAAAGGTATCCTGAACAGTAAACAGGGCAACCTGCGGAAAGCGCGCTTTTTGTTCAGCCATCAGCTGCGGATTGTTCACGCGATAGTAGTAGCGGGTAATAATCTCCTGTGCCGCTGGCGTATAGAGATAGTTAAGGTAGGCTTTGGCCGCATCTGCACTCTGGTTATGCGCCACATTTTTATCCACCCAGGCAACCGGAAACTCCGCCAGAATGTTGGTATGCGGCACAATCACTTCATAATCATCTTTGCCATACTGATTGCGGATATTGTTAACCTCAGACTCAAAGCTGATGAGCACATCACCCAGTCCGCGCTCAACAAAGGTCGTGGTGGCGCCGCGACCACCGGTATCAAATACCTCAACATTCTTTAAAAACTGCTGCATATAGGCGCGGGTTTTAGCTGCGTCATGCCCGTCAGCGTTATCCGCTGCGCCCCATGCTGCCAGCCAGGTGTAGCGACCATTGCCCGATGTCTTTGGGTTCGGAAAAATCAGCTTTACGCCACTGCGCGCCAGATCGCTCCAGTCATGGATCTGCTTTGGATTACCTTTACGCACCAGAAATGCCATGGTGGAGAAAAAGGGAGAGCTATTGTTCGGCAGGCGACTCTGCCAGTCTGCCGCAATAAGGTTGCCTTTATCGTGCAGTATCTGAACATCAGTGACCTGATTGTAGGTCACCACATCGGCTTGCAGCCCCTGCAGAATAGCCAGCGCCTGCTTTGAGGAACCTGCATGAGATTGTTTGATTGTGATTTTGTCGTCAGGATGTGCCGCGTCCCACTGCTGCTTAAACGGTGCATTCAGCGCGGTAAAAAGTTCGCGCGACACGTCATAAGAGCTGTTAAGCAACTCAGCTGAGTGAGCCGCCGTAGCCAGAGAGAGTGTGAGCGCCACTCCGCTAAGCCATGTTTTTAAAACCGGAAGTGTCATGCAGCACCCTGATAAATAGAGATCAAGCCCGAGCTATTGGATGCTGTCAGTGTATTTATAACTCTGCAAAAACCAGTAACGGTTTTATATATCGTTTGGGGATTTCAAAGTCGAAAATGGCATAAGCAGATAGCAGAGCAATGCCACAATTCAGAAATATGCTGGCAAAGCAGGACCGCGTGTCAGCGGCCCCAGGCACTAGCGCTGCCAGACAATTTTACTCAGCTTCCACGTTTTCAGCGTGTCATCCGATGGCATTAACGCAACCGGACCATGCCAGTCGCCGCTGTAGACATAAAAGATATGCTGACTGCCCGGCGCCTGGCACGCTATATCACGGGCATCAATGCCTGCCGCTTTTTGACAGTTGCCAAATGCCTGGTGGAAAGTATCACTGAACCGATCGCCGATTTTACTGCCGCTACTGCTCTCAGCTTTACGATCCAGCACGTCGATGCGCTCAACCTGCGACTTACCGCTGATCACCAGTTTAACCTCGCCATCGTTGAGCGCCTGCCAGAAGTCAACGACCTGCCCCTGTTCAGTACGCATCCCCTGACGTAGCTGATAATCGCTGCTCAGTGCCGCGGCGATGGCTGATTGATTCATCGGCGTGCTCTGGTTCAGACCCGCAACGCCCTGTTCTGTGACTTTTAGCGTACCGCCAAACCAGCTAAATGGATTAAGGGCAGACCAGTGATAGCTCAGCGGATTGTACCAGTGGCTCTCCTCACTGCTATTGCCAGGTGCCGATCCGGAACTGGCGCAGCCAGTCAGTGCCAGCGCCGCAGCCAGGGCGGCAAAACGTACAGCTCTCATGCAAACTCCATAGTTTTTTATAAAAATCATGCCTGTTGGAGTCGCGCAGCCGAAAAAAGTTTAGCTGATGTCCACTATCAATATTCGCGATCTTCAATCAGACGCTTGCCCAGCAGTAGCGCATCAACTGGCTCATAATCGAGCTTTTCATAAAACGCCACGACCTGATCGTTCTCTTCACGCACCATCAGATGAATTTTCGGACAGCCGCGCGCAATCAGCTTTTTTTCCAGACGATTCATCAGCGCATTGGCAAAGCCACGTCCCTGATAGTCGGGATGTACCGCCAGATAGTAGGCGGAACCGCGATGCCCGTCATAGCCTCCCATCAGCGTTCCCACCACTGCACCGCCAACCTCAGCCACCAGAAACAGCTCAGCGTCGTGGTTCATTTTGCGTTCAATATCAAGTTCCGGGTCGTTCCACGGACGTAATAAATCGCAACGCTCCCAGAGCGTAATGACTTCATCAAAATCTTCCTGGCGGAATGAGCGAATTTCCATCGATGTATCCTGCTGATCGGCATAATTCGCTGATTATCACGCATTCTTTGCGTGGTGCAACCCTCCCGTTCCCTAATGGCTGAAAAAAGCGGATAAAGGCGGGTTCGCACGGTGAAATACAAAGTAATACGCTGAAATGGTTGTGGGGTCGCTGTTATGCGGTGGTTACGTTATAACACTGGGCTGATTTCTCCGCCAGGGACCTGTAAATGAAAAAGATTTCACTGCTTTCGCGCCTGACTAATCGTCGCCAGCTGATCCTCTCCGGTCTGGCGCTGGCTGTCCTTTCGCCGCGTGCTATTCAGGCCAGAGAGAAAGAGACAGAGATAACCACTGCATCACGCCATAGCGCACCAAAACCCATTACCAGCGGCAAACGTATTGTGATGATCGACCCGGGGCATGGTGGCGTTGATTCCGGCGCGGTTGGGCAGGAAGGCTCTGAGGAGAAGCATATCGTGCTGGAGATCGCCAGTACGGTACGCACGCTGCTGCAAGCGCATCCCCATATTGAAGTACGGCTGACGCGCGACAGCGATCACTTTATTCCGCTCTACCAGCGTGTGGAGATCGCTCATCAGCACGGTGCCAGTCTGTTTATGTCGGTTCATGCTGACGGATTTACCAGCCCGGATGCCAGCGGCGCCTCGGTGTTTGCGCTCTCCAATCGCGGGGCCAGCAGCGCAATGGCGCGCTATCTGTCGCAGCGGGAAAATGATGCCGATAAAGCCGGCGGTGCAGCGGTGCAGCAAAAAGATCACTATCTGAATGAAATTCTGTTTGATCTGGTGCAGACCGACACCATCCGCAACAGCCTGACGCTGGGCAAACATGTTCTGGATCAGATCCGTCCGGTACATCACCTGCATAGTCAGCATACTGAGCAGGCTGCATTTGCGGTACTGAAGTCGCCCTCTATCCCCTCAGTGCTGGTCGAAACCTCTTTTATTACTAATCCACGCGAAGAGCAGCTGCTGGGTACTACAGCGTTTCGTCAGAAAATTGCCCGCGCAATTGCGGATGGTATCGAGAGTTACTTTGCCGAATACGATCGCCGTCAGGCGTAACCCTCTGCTATGGTAAACTGGCTGGACATTTACCGAGAGAGTGACGCATGAGCAATCCCGATATTTCCCGCGTTAAAGCGTTTCTGCTGACGCTACAGGATGAGATCTGTAATCAACTGGCAGCGGCAGATGGTCGCGAGACATTTGCTGAGGATAGCTGGCAGCGTCCGGGCGGCGGCGGCGGGCGCAGTCGTGTGTTGCGCAATGGCGCAGTATTTGAACAGGCTGGCGTCAATTTTTCCCATGTGCATGGCGCAGAGATGCCTGCGTCAGCGACTGCGCATCGCCCGGAGCTGGCAGGCCGCAGCTTTGAAGCCATGGGCGTATCGCTGGTGGTACATCCGGAAAATCCCTATGTGCCAACCAGCCATGCCAATGTGCGCTTTTTTATCGCCGAAAAACCCGGTGCCGATCCGGTCTGGTGGTTTGGTGGTGGTTTTGATCTGACGCCCTACTATGGCTTTAGTGAAGATGCGCGGCACTGGCATCAGACGGCGGCCGATCTTTGTCAGCCGTTTGGCGACGACTACTATCCGCGTTACAAGAAGTGGTGCGACGACTACTTTCATCTGCGGCACCGTAACGAACAGCGCGGCATCGGTGGACTCTTTTATGACGATCTCAACACGCCGGACTTTGACCACTGCTTTAACTTTATGCAGGCGGTGGGAGAGGGTTATCTGGCGGCGTACCTGCCAATTGTGGCGCGGCGCAAGGCGCTGCCGTGGGGTGAGCGTGAACGTCAGTTTCAGCTCTATCGTCGCGGACGCTATGTAGAGTTTAATCTGGTCTGGGATCGCGGCACGCTGTTTGGTTTACAGACCGGCGGGCGCACCGAATCGATTCTGATGTCAATGCCACCGCTGGTACGCTGGGAATATGATTATCAGCCTGAGCCGGGATCGCCGGAAGCCGCGCTCTATACTGACTTTTTACCGGTACGGGAGTGGCTGGCGTAGCCGCTGCCTGATGCAGCAATCAGATAGCGGTGCGACGTCACCGCTTTAATAGTTAATTGTTTAATTGTTCTCTGTGGCAACAGATTGTCACCGCCTCGCCTGCGCCTTTAGCGCAAGCTGCTATGCTTGAAGATGGCAAAACATGGCTAACCGATTATGCCGCCTCTCTCTTCGCAACGCGCCACAACGCCATAATCAGAGAAAACGCATTTTCTTCAGCGAATGTCTGTAGCACTGTGTGGACCTCCCTATTCACAGCAAAGGGCGCAGATAAGGCGACGGTTGCCCGGCATTCTTTTGCCTACAATATTGCTAATCAAGGAGTTAAGCGATGAACCAGCTAGATGCACTAAAACAGTTCACCACCGTAGTGGCGGACAGTGGTGACATAGAATCCATTCGTCATTACAACCCTGAAGATGCCACGACTAATCCCTCTCTGATCCTGAAAGCCGCCGGTCTCGACGCTTATAAACATCTGATTGATGACGCCATCGACTATGCGAAAAAGCAGGGCGGCAGCAAAGAGACGCAGATCATTAATGCCAGCGATAAAGTCGCGGTAAATCTGGGTATGGAAATTCTTAAAAGCGTGCCGGGTCGCGTCTCTACCGAAGTCGATGCCCGCCTCTCTTTTAATCGTGGTATGTGTGTTACTAAGGCGGAAAAGCTGGTACGTCTCTATGAAGAACATGGTATCGATCGCTCACGCATTCTGATCAAACTCGCCTCTACGTGGGAAGGGATCAAAGCGGCGGAAGAGCTGGAGCGAAACGGCATCCACTGTAACCTGACGCTGCTGTTCTCGTTTGCACAGGCGCGCGCCTGTGCTGAAGCGGGTGTCTATCTGATTTCGCCCTTTGTGGGCCGCATTTATGACTGGTACAACAGCCGCAAGCCAATCGATCCCTATGTGGTGGATGAAGATCCGGGCGTAAAATCAGTACGCCGCATCTATGACTATTACAAAAAGCATCGCTACAGCACCATCATCATGGGTGCCAGCTTCCGTAAAACCGAGCAGATCCTGGCACTGGCTGGCTGTGACCGTCTGACTATTTCACCTGACCTGCTGGAAGAGCTGGCCAATAGCGACGCCGCTGTTGAGCGCAAGCTGGAACCCTCCACGGAAGGTTTTCATCAGCCCGCTTCGCTGTCAGAAGCGGAATTCCGCTGGGAACATAATCAGGATCCAATGGCGGTTGAGAAACTCGCCGAAGGCATTCGCCAGTTCGCCATTGACCAGCAGAAACTGGAAGATGTGCTGGCAGCTCGTCTCTGATTTTACCAATGTTGATGCCGGACGAGCTGAAACTTGTCCGCTGATGCCCCATTACAAGGGAGAATTTTATGTCTTCACGCAGAGAGTTGGCTAACGCGATCCGCGCGTTAAGTATGGATGCGGTACAAAAAGCAAATTCTGGTCACCCTGGCATGCCAATGGGCATGGCGGATATCGCCGAAGTGCTGTGGCGCGATTTTCTGAAGCATAACCCGACCAATCCGGCCTGGGCCGATCGCGACCGTTTTATTCTCTCTAATGGTCACGGCTCGATGCTGCTCTACAGCCTGCTGCATCTCACCGGTTACGATCTGCCAATGGAAGAGCTGAAAAACTTTCGTCAGCTCCACTCAAAAACGCCGGGACATCCGGAGATCGGTTATACCCCGGGCGTAGAAACCACGACAGGCCCGCTGGGTCAGGGTCTGGCAAACGCTGTAGGTATGGCAATTGCTGAACGCACGCTGGCTGCTCAGTTCAACCAGCCGGGTCACGATATCGTTGATCACTTTACCTACGTCTTTATGGGTGATGGCTGTTTGATGGAAGGGATCTCACATGAGGTCTGCTCACTGGCGGGTACGCTGGGTCTGGGTAAGCTAATCGGTTTCTACGACCACAACGGTATCTCTATCGATGGTGAGACTGAAGGCTGGTTTACTGATGACACGCATAAGCGCTTTGAGTCATATAACTGGCATGTGATTGGCAGCGCCGAAGGCATAGACGGGCATGATGCCGAAGCCGTAGCGGCAGCAATCAAAGAGGCGCAGAGCGTTACAGATAAACCTTCACTGATTATCTGCCGCACCACCATTGGCTTTGGCTCGCCTAACAAGGCAGGTAAAGAGGAGTCACACGGTGCTGCACTGGGTGATGAAGAGATTGCCCTGACGCGTAAACAGCTGGGCTGGAACTATGCACCATTTGAGATCCCGCAGGATATCTATCAGCAGTGGGATGCCAAAGAGGCGGGTGCCGCACATGAGAAGAGCTGGAATGAAAAATTTGCCGCTTATCAGCAGGCGCATCCGGCGCTGGCCGATGAGTTTAACCGCCGTCTGAACGGTGAAATGCCGGCAGCGTGGGAAACGGCAACCGGCGAATTTATCCGCGACCTGCAGGCGAATCCGCAGAAAATCGCCAGCCGTAAAGCCTCGCAGAATACGCTGGAATCCTTCGGCAAGCTGCTGCCGGAGTTTCTTGGCGGTTCCGCTGACCTGGCACCCAGCAACCTCACTATGTGGTCTGGCTCTAAATCCATCAAAGAGGATGCAGCCGGAAATTATATTCACTATGGCGTGCGTGAGTTTGGGATGACTGCCATCGCTAACGGTATTGCCCATCACGGCGGCTTTGTACCTTACACCGCAACTTTCCTGATGTTTGTGGAGTATGCCCGCAATGCAGCACGTATGGCAGCGCTGATGAAAGCACGTCAGATCATGGTCTATACCCATGACTCTATCGGACTGGGTGAAGATGGGCCAACCCACCAGCCGGTTGAGCAGCTGGCCAGCCTGCGTCTCACACCAAACTTCAGCACCTGGCGCCCCTGCGACCAGGTTGAGACAGCGGTGGCGTGGAAAGCGGCCATTGAGCGTCATCATGGCCCGACTGCGTTGATCCTGTCGCGTCAGAATCTGCTGCAGCCGGAGCGCACTCCTGAGCAGGTTGAGAACATTGCGCGTGGCGGCTATATCCTGAAAGATTGCGACGGTACACCCGATATCATTCTGATCGCTACGGGTTCAGAAATTGAGATCACGCTGGGTGCGGAAGAAAAACTTCGTGTCGCGGGACATAAAGTGCGCGTTGTCTCACTGCCAAGCACAGATATTTTTGACAAGCAGGATAGTGCCTATCGCGAGTCAGTGCTGCCCTCTGCGGTACGCGCGCGCGTGGCCGTTGAAGCGGGTATTGCCGACTACTGGTATAAATATGTCGGTATCGACGGCAAAATTGTCGGCATGAATACTTTCGGCGAATCAGCGCCAGCTGGCAAACTCTTCCCGGCCTTTGGCTTTACTGTAGAGAATGTCGTCAGTCAGGCGGAATCAATGCTGAAACCGGTCTGATGCTCACCGCCCCTGCCAGCGACGGCAGGGGCTTTTTTTTGCGGTTCAGCCGATAAAAATTGGCCTGCCCTCTTCCCGTCCTGCACAAACTGACTACTATAGTTCTCTTCCGATTCTGATAGCGAACGCACTCCCGTTGAAAAAGTCGACCTCATTTTTACTGGCCTTAATGGTTACGGCGCTGCCTGTCAGCAGCATGGCACAGCTTTCGCCCGACCCGCTGCTGGCGTCACAGATTGTGGACCGCTATGCCGAACATATTTTCTATGCCAGTGGCGCAACCGGTATGGCGCTGGTTGCCATCGATGGTAATCAGCGCGTCTTTACCAGCTTTGGCGAAACCCGGCCAGGCAACAACGTCCGTCCGCAGCAGGATTCTCTGATTCGCATCGCCTCGCTCAGCAAACTGATGACCAGCGAGGTCATGGTTAAGATGGCCGAACGGGGTCAGATCCGGCTGGATGATCCCTTGAGTAAGTATGCGCCACCTGGTGCGCGCGTTCCCGCTTATAACGGAGAGCCAATTCGCCTGATTAATCTGGCAACGCACACCAGTAGCCTGCCGCGCGAGCAGCCGGGAGGCAAACCGCATCGCCCGGTTTTTGTCTGGCCAACCAAAAGCGATCGCTGGCAGTGGCTGGGTGGCGCTACGCTCAAAGCGGCGCCTGGTACCCAGGCCGCCTACTCCAATCTCGCCTTTGATCTGCTGGGAGATGCGCTGGCGAAAGCCGCCGGCACGCCTTATCCCGTCCTGCTGCAGCGCCTGGTCACCCGACCACTTGGCATGAAGGACACCACTTTTACGCCTTCACCTGACCAGTGCCAGCGGCTGATGGTGGCTGAAAAAGGCCCCAGTCCCTGCAATAACACACTGGCGGCAATTGGCAGTGGCGGCGTCTACTCTACGCCTGAGGATATGGGACGCTGGATGCAGCAGTTTCTTGACTCCGCAGTCAGTCATCGCACACCACAAGTTGATCGTCTGCAGACGCTGATTTATCAGCGTAATCAGCTCAACAAAGTAGAAGGTATGGATGTTCCGGGGCGTGCAGATGCGCTGGGCATGGGCTGGGTTTATATGGCGCCGAAAATGGGTCGCCCCGGTATTATTCAGAAGACCGGCGGCGGCGGCGGCTTTATTACCTATATGGCTATGGTGCCGCAACATAATATTGGCGTTTTCGTGGTGGTTACCCGCTCTCCGCTCAGCCGTTTCACGCCAATGAGTGACGGCGTTAATAATCTGCTGGCTGAACTGGCGGGCAATAAAAATGGCTCACCGATGATGGTCAGTGCCATCCCGTGACCAAACCGCAATCGCGGCGGGTAACGCGGACATCGCCGTTACCCGGCTGCACTGAGTAAATGCATTACAGCGCGGGTTCACTCTGCCACAGCGTCGGCCAGCTGTCGCTGCTGTGCCAGGCATCGCAAATCTGCTCTTCCGCATACTCTGCCAGCACAAATCGTTCGCCATCAAACTGCCAGCGCGTAGCAACCCCGCAGTCGCCTAAACCGCGGCTCTTGCTAAAGGTGTAAAGCATCCTGCTACTGGCATCAAACTCTGCATTCACTAACTCCAGCTGGCTATCGCTGCGCGATGGCGGAACAAACGGCAGATGCAATATTACTCCGCGTGATACATAAGGTTGAGTGCGCGTCACCTCAAACGCCAGATCGATCACGTTGTATGCACCGGTTTCGCAGCTGACCAGCAGCAGCGCTTTGCTCTCCGTCAGGGGGGCAACACTTACCTCACGACGCAGTGGATCGAGCGAGCAGCTGTCAGTGGTGACACGCCAGGTTCCATAATCGATCAATCCGCTGGTTTCTTCGCGCGTAAGCGCCGTGGGCGATGGCGGCACAGGCGGCAGACGCGGTGCAGCAGGTACTGGTGGAAGATCCCACTCTGCGCGATCGCCCCGTTTCACCCAGGCGCTGGCACCATTTACCCGTCCCTGCACATCATCCATCAATAATAGTGCGGCTTTCATACCATGCAGCGGCACTACTGCATTTGCCTGCCAGGTGAGCTGCAGTGTATCTGCATCCAGCGTCTGCTCAAGAAACTCATCAATAGCGATTGTATTCGTCGTGGAGAGATGATGTGGCTCTACCGTCCAGTGTTTGAGATCGGGCCGGAGCCGGCGCCGGTCCAGCAGCAAATTATCTTTAAGCGATCCACCGGGCAAATCGCCGCTATAAGCGCTGCCATAGTCGATACGCAGCAGCGGTTGATCGTCCGCGCCGGCATGACGTGACAGCGTCATCACCAGCCCCTTGTCACCAGGAAAGCTGCGCGCTACGCAAAAGGCCACGTTGTTACAGGTGAGCTGCCAGTCAGAAAAAGACTTTTGCAGCGGTTCAGCCTGCGCGCTGGCAGCGATTGCCAGCGAACTCAGGAATAGCGACTTAATCCAATACGACATTAACAACCGGGTTCCCGAATTTCTGTAAAGAAAATCATAGCGCATTGCATGCATGTTCAGCAGGCCGGAAGCGTGAAGCAGTCTGAAAAGCAAAATGAACTCTCTGAAAACAAACTACTCAGCGCAATCGCGCAGGGCAGAGACGACATTTTTATCATCCGCTGCCCTCTGCTGTGGCTCAATCGGATTCGTCGGACAATCGGAACGCGAAAAAACGGTCAAATCCACACAAACGGTCATAAAAAGTCATGCTAATGTGAGCTGAGCGTTGAATCAATACAAACTATTTTTTGCACGCTGCGGCATAACAGTGCGGAATTATGTGAACAAAGTCACTTTATTATGAAATTAAATCAAGATTATTTCATAAAATATTGCGACTTAATCACTCATTAGGGGGTTGTGAATTTTACCTCTGCGTACTCCTGTATAGCCCACACTTTCCTGAATCTATATCCAGTAATTTATATCCAGCGGAGGGTAACTATGTTGCCGATTGAAAGACAGCAGAAAATTATCGATGAACTTAATATTAACGGTCGGGTAATTGTTGCTGAACTGGTTACGCTCTGTCAGGTTTCACAGGAAACCATCAGGCGCGATCTAACACTGCTGGAGAAGCGCGGTTTATTACAGCGCAGTCATGGCGGTGCAGTTCCGGTAAAAAAACAGGCAACCAGCATTCAGATAAATAGTAAAAGCGCTAACGAGCATGAGTTATCTTTTCGTCAGCGAATTAATGAACATGCAGATGCAAAAATGAGCATCGCGAAACGTGCTCTCGATTTTATCGCGCCGGGCGACTGTATTTTGCTCGACAGCAGTACCACCTGTTGGTACCTGGCACGCCAGCTGCCAGATATTGAATTAACGGTATTAACCAATTCGTTGCGTATTGTGCAGACTCTGGCGGCACGCGGCAGTATTCGCACTATCTGTCTCGGCGGGGAATATTCCGATCGCGACGAAGATTTTCACGGTGTGGTGGCTGAACAGCCGCTGCGCGAATTTCAGATTAATAAGATATTTTTTTCCTGTAGCAGTTTAGGTAATGACGGTTATTTACGCGAGGGTAATGAGAATAACGCGCATTTAAAACAGCAAATGCTGCTGGCGGCAGAGAGAAAACATCTGTTAATGGATGGCAGTAAATTCCTTTGCCCCTCTTTTGCACGTATTTGTCACTACCGTGATGTCGATTTTCTTATTACTGACCAATTAAAAGATAAAGAGCTGGAACAGGAGCTGGCGTGGAATGGTGTCAACGTCATTATCTGTTCTCAGCGCCCTCAATCCATGCAGCTAATTAAAAATTAACCAGGAGTCTGTATGAAAAAACATCTTATCGCCTGCTCTCTGCTTGCCCTGTTTGCCACTACCACTCAGGCCGCAGATAAATTGCGCATGGGTATTGTGGTGAAAATTGGCGGTATTCCATGGTTTAACGCTATGGAAACCGGCATTAAGAGTGAAGCAGCGAAGCGCGGTATCGATGCCTGGATGGTCGGCCCGACAGCCGCTGATCCGGCACTACAGGTGCGCGCGATTGAAGATCTGATTGCGCAGAAAGTTGACATCATCGGCGTGGTACCTAATGACCCGAAAGTGCTGGAGCCAGTGCTGAAGCGGGCGCGTGAAGCCGGCATTAAGGTAATTACTCATGAATCACCGGGCCAGCAGGAAGCGAACTGGGATTTTGAACTGGTAGATGCAGCCACGCACGGCATCAATCACATGAAAGCGCTGGCGGAATGTATGCATGATGAGGGCAAATATGCCGTCTATGTTGGCAGCCTGACGGTACCGCTGCATCAACAGTGGACCGACGCTGCACTTAGCTATCAGAAAGAGCACTATCCAAAAATGCAGATGGTGACTGACCGGTTTGGCGTTGGTGAATCGCTGGATGACTCTATCCGCACCACTAACGAGCTGATGTCTAAATATCCCGATCTGAAAGGCATTATGGCCTTTGGTTCACAGGGCCCGATTGGTGCCGGACGTGCGGTGATGAACCGCAAGAAAATTGATCAGGTCTGCGTGGTTGGCTCTTTCAGCCCGGGCCAGGGCGCTTCACTGGTACAGCGTAACGCCATCAAAGGTGGCTATATCTGGAATCCGCAAACTGCGGGTGAGGTGTTTGTCCGTCTTGCCGACATGATGCAAAAGAATGAACCGATAACTGACGGTATGACGATTGAGGGATTGGGCAAAGTGAAAGTGGATGAAGCCACGCACACCATTCTCGGTAACAACACGGAGAGTCTGGATAAAGCGAATCTGCCAAAACTGGTGAAAATGGGGCTTTGATATGCAAGAGGTCACTCCACAGACGTTGATTGAGCTTGAAAACCTGTCAAAGACGTTCGGCGGTAATCGCGCACTCAGCGACATCTCTCTGACGTTGCTGGCTGGAGAAGTACACTGCCTCGCTGGCACCAACGGCTGTGGCAAGAGTACGCTGATCAAAGTGATCTCCGGGGTGCACGCCCCGGATAGCGGCAGTCGTATTACGCTTGGCGATGGTCCCGCCCTGCCTCGCCTTACGACCCGGCAGGCGCGTGACTTTGGTATTCAGGTGATCTACCAGGATCTGTCGCTGTTTCCCAATCTGAGCGTGGCAGAGAATATTGCGTTTGAGCATAACCTCAGAGGTCTGCTGGGCTGGCATCATCGTGCCCGCCTGCGTGAAACTGCACGCACTATTGTTGCTGAGCTGAACTTTGATCTTAATCTTGATGAAAAAGTCGCAGCACTCTCCATCGCTCAGCGCCAGCAGGTTGCTATCTGCCGGGCGCTGGTCGCTGACGCCCGGCTGGTGATCATGGATGAACCCACCGCCTCGCTGACCCGTACCGAGGTTAATCAGCTGCTCCGCACCGTGCGTTATCTGAAAGATAAAAATATCTGTGTGGTATTTGTCAGCCATCGGCTGGATGAAGTACTGGAGATCTCCGACCGCGTCACGGTGATCCGTGACGGGCGCAAAATGGGCTGCTGGTCCGCCAGAGAGATGACGCCTCACCATCTGACCGAACTGATGACCGGCCTTAAACTCGACTATCAGCTGAAAACGCCCACGCGTAATAGTGAGCGTGCCATTCTGGAAATCGAAAATCTGACACGTGCCGGTCAGTATCACGATGTTAACTTTAAACTTTATGCGGGTGAAGTACTCGGTCTGTGTGGATTACTCGGCTCAGGACGAACTGAACTGGCACTGTCGCTGTTTGGTATGACCCGACCGGATAGCGGAAAAATCTGGCTCGACAGTAAACCGGTACGTTTTCGCGGCCATGAAGATGCGATTAAAGCCGGCATTGGTTATGTCTCTGAAGATCGCCTGACGCTGGGTCTGGTACAGCAGCAGTCAGTGGCCGATAACATGGTGCTGCCGATTCTCGATAAGCTGCAGAACCGTTTTCATCTGATTGATGAGTATCGCAAAAACAAACTGATCCTGAAATGGATCCAGCAGCTTGGCGTGCGCGTGGCCGATCCCGATTTAGCCATCTCCACTCTCTCCGGCGGTAATCAGCAGAAAATTGTGCTGGCAAAATGGGTGCTGACGCAGCCACGTATTCTGATCCTGGACTCCCCCACTGTTGGCGTAGATGTCGGTGCCAAGGCGAGTATCTATCAGCTGATCCATGAGCTCGCCAAAGAGGGATTGTCGATCATTCTGATCTCCGACGAGGTGCCTGAGGTCTGGTACAACTGCGATCGGATCCTGCACTTTCGTGATGGCACGATTCATGCCGAATATCAACCTGACAGCGTGGAACAGCAGCAGCTGGCGGAGGTGATCAATGCCTGATTTATCCCGTTTTCGTCCGCACTCCAGCCAGGGCTGGCTTGCCTGGGTGCTACTGGCGTTTATTCTGTTTTTCTCACTCGCCAGCGAGCAGTTTCTGACAGTACAGAACCTGCTGGATCTGGCTGAAAGCTACGCCGTCACCGGCATCTTCGCGCTCGGACTCTTTGTTGTCCTGGTCACCGGTGGTATCGATATCTCATTTGCCGCTGTCGCCTCGGTGGTGCAATACCTGCTCGCCACGCTGTTTATACAGTTTCAGTTCGATAATGCGCTGCTCAGCATTCTGCTGGCTGTGGTATGTGGCGCGCTGTTTGGGGTGATCAATGCCCTGCTGATCACCACACTGCGGGTGGTCTCCATCATTATCACTATCAGTATGCAGTCGCTGCTGTTTGGACTCCTGATGTGGGTTACCGGTGGCCGCAGTCTCTATTCGCTGCCGGAGTGGTGGATCACACTGCGCAATGTGCTGCCATTCAGCTGGCACGGTGAAAGTTTTCAGATCGGTCTGCCGCTGGTCACGATGCTGGTGATTGCCGGACTGACTGCGCTGCTGCTGAATAAAACCAACCTTGGTCGCCAGCTCTATGCCGTGGGTGGCGATGCTGAATCGGCGCGCCGTATCGGTATTCGTGTCGGGCTGATCCATATCTTTGCCTATGGCTGGCTGGGCGCAATGGCCGCAATTGGTGGCCTGGTGCAGGTCTATCGCATGGGAGAGGTTGTTCCTAATGCGCTGGTTGGCGGTGAACTTGATGTGCTGGCTGCAACTGTGCTGGGGGGTGCCAGTCTGATGGGCGGTAAAGGCACGGTCAGTGGCACGCTGATGGGCGTATTTCTGATCGCCATCCTGAAAAACGGTCTTAACCTGGTGGGCGTCTCGAACTACTTCATGAATATTGTGGTAGGCGGCGTGATCATGATTGCTATTGCCGTTACGCACTATAAAAAACGCAAAGAAACTGATGTCAGTTTCGTGTGACAGAGGGCACTGATGATGAAATCACTGACTGCAATCCGCCCCGACGGCACCAATATTGGCCTGATGCTGCTTATTGCGCTGGCACTCGCCATTTTTACCCTGATGCTGCCGGGCCGTTTTCTCACTGACTCAACCTTTATGAGTATGGCTTTTCAGCTGCCCGAACTTGGCTTGCTGACGCTGGCTATGTTTATCGCCATTCTTAGCGGCGGACTGAATCTCGCCATTATCGCTACAGCCAATCTCACGGCACTTTTTATTGCCTGGACGCTGATGAGCGCCCTGCCCGCCGACGCCAGCATGGCGCTGCAGCTGCTGTGGCTGTTTATCGCCGTCGCTGGTGCCATGCTGATTGCGGCAGCGATTGGTGCCATTACCGGCATTATGGTTACACGCATTGGCGCGCATCCGATTCTGGTGACACTGGCCACTATGATGACGTTGAACGGCATAGGGATCTGGCTGACACGAGGCGCTGCCGTAAGTGGTATGCCGCCGGTAGTACAGGCGCTGGGCGCAAATACGCTACTGGGTATGCCACTGCCGCTCTGGGTATTTCTGATTGCCGCCACGCTGCTGGCGCTGTTTCTGGGTAAAACCCGCGCCGGTAAATGCATCTATATGGGTGGCAGCAACATCAACGCAACCTGGTTCAGCGGCATCAATACCCATCGCATGGTGATGCTGGTCTATATCATCTCCAGTCTGCTCTGCGTACTGGCTGGTCTGATTATGATGGCGCGCTTTAACTCCGCGCGTATGGGATACGGCGATGCCTATCTGCTTCTGACCGTGCTGGCCATTATCCTGGGGGGCACCGATCCCAACGGCGGATTTGGGCGCGTCACCGGCGTGGTGCTGGCGCTGATTGCGCTGCAGATCCTCTCTACCGGCTTCAACCTGATGAACATCAGCCAGCACGTCAGCCTGGCAATGTGGGGCGCTGTACTGATTCTGGTACTGGCGTTTAAGCAACTGAAAACCCGATTCAACGAACACCGTGCGGTAAAGCTCAGCAAGCTGGCCGCGGTGCTTAATCCTCTGCCTGAAAAGAAGGAAGTATGATGCGTATTCAAATCTCCCCGTCGTTGATGTGTATGAATCTGATGGAGATCAAGCACCAGCTACAGGTTCTCGACTCCCGCGCTGACTTTCTTCATGTGGATATCATGGATGGTCACTATGTTAAAAATATTACGCTCTCTCCCTTTTTTATTGAGCAGATCCGCCCCTATACCCGCGTGGCGATCGATGTGCATTTAATGGTGGAAGAGCCGACCAACTTTATTGATGCGGTGGCGAAAGCGGGCGCTGACTATATCTGCCCACATGCAGAAACCATCAACCGCGATGCATTTCGCGTGATCAACCTGATCCGCAGTTACGGTAAAAAAGTGGGCGTGGTGCTTAATCCTGCAACGCCGGTGGCCTTTATTCAGCACTATATTCATCTGCTGGATAAAATCACCGTAATGACCGTGGATCCTGGCTATGCCGGTCAGCCTTTTATTCCGGAGATGGTGGAAAAAGTACGCGAGCTGCAAGCGCTGAAGCAGCAGCATAACTACCGCTACCTGATTGAGATTGACGGCTCCTGTAATACCCGTACCTATAACCAGCTGATTGGCGCAGGTGCCGAAGTGCTTATCGTGGGCACTTCCGGGCTGTTTAATATTCATGCTGATTTAGCGACGGCATGGGAGATGATGCGCGACAGTATCGATGAAGCTCAGGGACTTACGCAGGTGTCCGCATGACAGCGCGCTGGCTCGGTATCGACATCGGCGGCACCGGAACCCGGCTACAGCTAATGGAACAGGGAGGTGTCTGGAGCAGCTTCCGTAAGGTGCCTACTGCCAGCTGGGCGCAGCAAAGCGATGCGCTGCTGGCACTGGCGCAGCTAATTCGTGAAACGCTGGAGCAGCAACCTGTCAGCGGCATTATGCTCGGTCTGCCGGGCATTCTCAGCCGCGATCGTCAGCAGGTGATTTCGCTGCCCTTTATTCAGGCGCTGGATAATCAACCCGTGGCAGCACAACTGGGTGCGCTGCTGGGCATCCCGGTGGCGATGGACAAAGATGTGAATCATCTGATGTTATGGGATCTGCTACAGCTGGAACAGCTGCCGGATAACGCCGTGGGCCTCTATCCCGGTACAGGCATGGGCAATAGCCTGTGGCTGAATGGCTGCTTCTATCACGGTCAGCATGGCGGCGCAGGCGAGCTGGGACATGTGCCAATGGCGGGAAATACCCTCTCCTGCCCCTGTGGCAATACCGGCTGTGCGGAGACGCTTACCTCAGGCCACTGGCTGAGCCGCTGGGCCGCAGTTCATGCCAGCGATACCCCGATGGCCGCACTGTTTACCCGCTATGGTGAGCAGCCAGAGTTGCAGGCATTTGTTCAGCGGCTGGCCGCACTTATCGCCACTGAAATGAATATTCTTGATCCGGAGTATCTCATTCTTGGCGGCGGTGTACTGGCAATGGCTGATTTTCCGCTGGCGCAACTGCGTAGTCAGATTCAGCAACATCTGCGGCCGCCAGTAACCCGCGAAGGTCTGAAAATTATTTTCAGTCATTCAACCGACTACACCGGCTGTCGTGGTGCCTGTCTCGCTGCAGAACGCCTGTTTGGGAGCGCATAATGAAAGGAAAAGTGTGTGTATTTGGCTCGTTTAATCTTGATGTCGTGGCCGTGATGAACCGCTTTCCTCTGCCGGGTGAGTCGCTGACGGCACATCACAGCATGATGGGTGCGGGCGGCAAAGGCGCAAATCAGGCGACCGCCGCATTACGGGCGGGTGCCCGGGTGCACTATATCGGTAAAGTGGGTAACGATGATTTCGGCCTTTTTGCCCGGCGACACCTGGAGAAAACGGGGTTTGACGCCATTACGCTGTTTACCTGCAAAGAGAAGCCCACCGGCAATGCGCTGATCTATGTGGCAGGCGATGATGCTGAGAACATGATTTCTGTCTATCCCGGTGCTAACACCACTGTCACAGCCGCAGAAGTCGCTCGCTGCCAGCCCACAGTTGCCGCCGCTGATATTCTGCTGGTACAGCTGGAAAATAATCTGAGCGCTATTCAGCGCATGATTGATAACGCCCGCGCCAGCGGCACCTTTGTTATACTCAATCCGGCTCCGTGGCAGAAAATCAGCGACGCGCTGCTGAAAAAGATCGATCTGCTGACGCCCAACAGCACAGAAGCGACTCAGCTTAGCGGTGTCACCGTGAGCGATATTACCAGCGCGCGTCACGCCGCCGATGTGCTGCATCGCAAAGGCGCACGCCAGGTCATTATCACGCTGGGCATGGCGGGAGCCCTGCTCTCGACCAGCGCCGGCCAGCAGCGTATTCCACTGTTTCCGGCTCAGCCGCGGGATACCACAGGCGCAGGCGATGCGTTTAACGGTGCACTCGCTGCCCGTCTCGCCTCTGGTGATACGCTTGAACAGGCCGCGCGATTTGCTGCCGCCTTTGCTTCACTATGCGTAGAACGCTCTGGTGCAGCTGACTCCATGCCCTCTTATGCAGAAGCGCTGGCGCGGCTGCAGGCACATCCGGAGTGTGTGGTTGAAGAGATCGCAGCAGCGCTGGTCTGAGATTTTGCCTGACAGCATACTCTCACCTGTCAGGCAACGGTCTGTGAGTACGGGTGCTTGTTTGAGGCAGCATCACTACTCGCGCCTGGAGGCTGTTACAGCCGGGCGATCGCCCGGGATCAGGCTTTAAGCCATCCCGCCAGCGCGGCATGTTGCAGCAGCATAATCGCTTTACCATCGCGGATCCGCCCATCTTTTATCATCGCCATCGCTTCGGGGAATGGCAGTTCCAGCACAGTGATCGCTTCATCATCGACGCCACCACCCGCGTTAGAGCGCATGGCGTCGGTGTACTCTGCGGCAAAAAAGTGGATCAGTTCCGTGACGCCACCAGGAGACATATAGGCAGCAAACAGCTTTTCCACTCTGCCTACCTCATAGCCGGTTTCTTCTACCGCCTCTTTGCGAATGCACTCTTCCGGGCTGTCATCATCAAGCAGCCCGGCACAGGTTTCAATGAGCTCACCACTCTCATTACCATTGACCCAGGTGGCGATACGGAACTGGCGAATCAGCACGACGCTGTTCTTTTCACGATTATAGAGCAGGATAGTGGCACCGTTACCGCGATCGTAAACCTCACGCTTATGACGCACCACTTCGCCATCGTGATGAACAAGTTCATAAGTGTAGTTACGCAGCACAAACCAGTTTTCTGACAGGATCTTGTTTTTAATCAGGTTGATTTTAAATGTCATGACCGCTCCGCTGCGTGAGTAAGGGAGCCTGAAATAATAGAATGAGCCGGAGGGAATAACTATCTGAAACTCGTTGCAGTGGCGGATATGTGCATTGCCGTTACAGCAGCTGGCACTGACCTGCGTCGGATGCAGACGCTCTGGATAATCACGCTGACACTGTGAATGCGACCCCGGCAGGTCAGCAGCGCTGACTGGACTCTGGCTGGTTAGCGGCAGCACCCGCCCGGCAAAAAAATGGGGGCCAGTGGCCCCCGCAAACTAAAATCGCTCCTGCTAGCGCGAATTCTCTTCTGCCAGTACCGGAGAAGCATCATCATTGTCATCATGATGCTCATGCTCTTTCATCGCTTCAGCATGAACGCGCTTACGTACACCAAACCAGCCCAGCACCAGTACAACAGCAATCAGCGGAATAGACGCGATGGTATAAGTGCCATTCGGGTAGTCAAACGCCATCAGCACCAGCACGCTCACCAGAAACAGCAGCGTCAGCCAGGAGGTAAACGGTGCCCATGGCAGCCTGAAGCCAACCTCTTCAGCTTTGCCCTCTTTGATTGCCTTACGCAGACGCATCTGGCAGACCACAATAAAGCCCCATGAAGAGATAATCCCCAGCGACGCCACGTTCAGTACAATCTCAAACACCTGTGACGGCACATAGTAGTTAAGCACCACGCCGATAACATAGACCGCAACCGTGACCAGAATGCCGGCATAAGGCACCTGCTGCTTGCTCATTTTCGACATAAACTGCGGTGCAGAACCACCCATCGACATAGAGCGCAGAATACGACCGGTGGAGTAGAGCCCGGAGTTAAGGCTGGAGAGTGCAGCGCTCAGCACCACAATATTCATGATACTGCCAATATAGGGCACACCCAGCTTTGAGAAGAAGGTGACAAACGGACTCTGTCCGGCCTGATACGCGTTCCATGGCAGCAGCAGCACCAGTAACACTACAGAACCGACATAGAACAGTCCGATACGCCAGATCACGCTGTTGATCGCTTTTGGCAGCATGGTTTTGGGATCTTTACACTCACCGGCAGCAGTACCCACCAGCTCAATTGAGGCAAAGGCAAACACGACTCCCTGAATCAGCACCAGAGCAGGCAGTAAGCCATGCGGGAAAAATCCGCCATTATCAGTGATCAGGTGAAAGCCGGTCGCATTTCCATCCAGCGGTTTACCGCTGCCAAGAAACACCACGCCGACGATCAGGAAAATCACAATTGCCAGCACTTTAACCAGAGCAAACCAGAACTCCATTTCGGCGAACCACTTCACGCCGATCATGTTCATAGTGCCGACAATCGCCAGCGCCCCCAGAGCAAATACCCATTGCGGCACATCGCCAAACGCGCCCCAGTAGTGCATATAGAGCGCTACCGCAGTAATGTCGACGATACCGGTCATTGCCCAGTTAACGAAATACATCCATCCCGCAACATAGGAGGCTTTTTCGCCAAGAAACTCACGTGCATAGGAAACAAAGTTGCCACTGGAGGGGCGGTGCAATACCAGCTCACCCAGCGCACGCAGAATAAAGAAGGAGAAGATGCCACATACCAGATAAACCAGTGCCAGCGCTGGCCCTGCCATCTGCAAACGTGCACCCGCCCCCAGAAACAGGCCAGTGCCGATAGCACCGCCAATAGCGATCATTTGTACCTGTCGGTTACCCATAGCCTTGTGGTAACCCGTATCGTGCGAGTTCAGCCAGCGCCTTCTTGCGGCACGCTGTTGGTCTGGCGTTTTTTTTGTCGATTTCATAGCTTTCCTGTTTATCCTGACCACTAATCACCATCTGACCAAACGTTTGCGCCAGCAGTGCGAAATGGAGTAAAACCGGTACATCACGGCGGAACGATGCCAGACGAGAACCCGGGAAATTACGGCGATGAATCCTACCCGTTCTCCCCGAACGAAGCAAAATATACTGGCTGGCTTACGCGGCTGATGTGCAGGAATCTGCTATAACGCACAAAAAAACCGGTCAGCAATATGACCGGTTTTAATCACTCTGGTAAACAATAAGTTACAAAATAAACAGTGCTTACTTAAAACGGAGAAAGCATCTCTCAGCGATAGATCTCTGCACTTCCATTCCACAAGCTGGAGTCGCCCGGGTTTTGCGCACCAATCACACGATAATGGCTGGCTCCCTGTTCTGCGGCTTTCTGTGAAAGCTCACGTGTTGCATCATCCAGCGTGCCACGCACGCCGCTGACCGATACTGTACCAGCAGATTGCAGATTTTGCGCATCAGCATCGCTCAATGGCATCGCCGCTGTGCTGTTCAGGCTCAGCATGGCAAGCAGTGCCGCACTGAAAATAGCAAAATTTTGTTTCATGACTGGCTCCTGTGTTGCGGGATGGATATGCGTTACAGGAAAAGTATTAACAAGGTTATGCAAACCAGGCCTGGTATCAGGTAAACATAGTTAATGTTTCGCTTATCCTGTTCTCTGAAAGCCTGGGGAATGTAAAGTAGCGTCGGTTTGTCTCTGTTACAGAAAAGCTGTGCCTGCCGATGGCGATTGACCGGTTTTATCAACCCGTCCTGCTGATTCAGTATCATTATGCTCACGATGACATGGCAAATATGCTGACAATGAGAGGTAAACCTGCTGACAGAATCAGAGGTGCGCTATTAAAAACGCAGCTGGCGTAGCTCTGCGGTTGCGCTATTCGCTTATCGCTTCAGCATCTGATCGCCTTTACGCCATACTGTTGCATTATTGACGACCACACGGCTGCTTCAGCCTGCCATAAAGCGTGCGTCACTATCCGCTCTGCTGGCAGAAAAAGGCAACAGTGCATATCTGCGTTCTGCTGCATAAACTATTAACACTATTTTTGTTAACGCCTGAGAGTTTGCAGTGCCGCTGCGCCGGAGCCAGTAGTGCTGCCTGCGTGACAGCTGAAATTTACATTTTTTCCATAATTACTCCACGTTTCTCTGAACTGTACCGCGTAAAGTAGACGCCAGACGGCACCTCAGAACACCTGCCCGTTCTGCCTGCGAGAAACAGTGCACGCTGATAATGAGAAAATCCGCAGCTAAGGAGTATTGCCGCTATGTCTGACTTTTTTATCGACCGCCCGGTTTTTGCATGGGTGCTGGCAATTTTACTCTCGCTGTGTGGTGCGCTGGCTATTAGCTCGCTGCCTGTTGAGCAGTATCCCGATCTTGCCCCGCCCAATGTACGGATTACTGCCAGCTATCCCGGTGCCTCTGCGCAGACCCTGGAGAACACTGTTACTCAGGTAATTGAGCAGAATATGACCGGCATCGATAATCTGATGTATATGTCCTCAAACAGCAGCAATACCGGGCAGGCACAAATCACGCTGACCTTTAAAGCCGGAACCGATCCCGATGAAGCCCGTCAGCAGGTGCAAAACCAGTTGCAGAGTGCGCTGCGCAAACTTCCTGCTGCCGTACAGGCGCAGGGCGTGAATGTGAATAAAACCGGCGACAGCAATATTCTGATGATTGCTTTTGTCTCCACCGACGGCAGCATGGATAAACAGGATATTTCTGATTATGTCGCCAGTAATATTCAGGATCCGCTAAGCCGCATTGATGGTGTGGGTCAGGTGGATGCTTATGGTTCGCAGTATGCAATGCGTATCTGGCTCGATCCTGACAAGCTTACCCGCTTTGCGCTGACTACCGCCGATGTGGTACAGGCCATTGAATCGCAAAATACCCAGGTTGCCGTGGGTCAGGTCGGCGGCCTGCCCGCCGTCGAAAAACAGGCGCTGAACGCGACTGTGAATGCTCAGTCGATGCTGCAGACACCCGAGCAGTTTCGCGCGATTACGCTCAAAAGCAGCAGCAATGGCGCTGTGGTGACGCTGGGCGACGTTGCCAGCGTCGCAATTGGTGCAGAGAAATATGACTATCTCAGCCGCTACAACGGACAGCCTGCATCAGGTCTGGGGATCAAACTGGCTTCTGGCGCCAATGAGATGAACACCGATAAACTGGTACGCGCCCGCGTGGATGAACTGTCACACTATTTCCCGCCGGGACTGGAAGCCAAAGTCGCTTATGAAACCACCCCTTTTGTTAAAGCCTCAATCAAAGATGTAGTGAAGACGCTGCTGGAAGCAATTTTGCTGGTGTTTCTGGTGATGTTTCTGTTTTTACAGAATTTCCGCGCCACGCTGATCCCAACCATTGCCGTTCCGGTGGTACTGCTGGGCACCTTTACCGTGCTCTATATCTGCGGCTTCAGTATTAATACTCTGACCATGTTTGCAGTGGTTCTGGCGATTGGTCTGCTGGTTGATGATGCGATTGTGGTGGTGGAGAACGTTGAGCGACTGATGAGTGAAGAGGGATTATCGCCGCGTGCCGCGACGCGTAAATCAATGGGTCAGATACAGGGAGCATTGGTCGGCATTACGCTGGTGTTGTCTGCGGTATTTGTTCCGATGGCGTTCTTTGGCGGCACAGTGGGAGCGATTTACCGGCAGTTCTCTATTACCATTGTCTCTGCCATGGTGCTCTCAGTACTGGTTGCAATGATACTGACCCCCGCGCTCTGCGCCACGCTGCTGAAACCGCTTAAAAAAGGTGAGCATCATGGTCAGCGTGGATTTTTCGGCTGGTTTAATCGCCTGTTTACTGCCAGTACCCTGCGCTATGAAAATGGCGTTGCCCGCCTGCTGCGCCAGAGTGGTCGCTGGATAGTGCTGTACGTTGCGCTGATTGGCGTAATGGCGTTTCTGTTTTTGCGCCTTCCTGGCTCGTTCCTGCCGCTGGAAGATCGCGGGATATTCCTCACGCAAATCCAGCTGCCCCCCGGCTCCACGCTGGAACAAACCTCACGTGTGACCGAAAAAGTAGAGCACTACTATCTCACTGCTGAAAAAGAGAATGTCAGCTCCGTCTTCGCTACGATTGGTGCCGGGCCTGGCGGTAACGGTCAGAACGTTGCGCGACTATTTGTGCGTCTGAAACCCTGGGACGAACGTCCGGGAGACGACCGGACATCATTTGCGATTATCGATCGCGCCACCCATGCATTTAAGTCAATTGCTGAGGCGCGCGTTGTCGCCAGCAGCCCGCCCGCCATCAGCGGCATGGGCAGCTCTTCCGGCTTTGATTTACAGCTCCAGGATCACAGCGGCATTGGTCACACTCAGATGATGGCAATGCGTGATAAGCTGCTGGAGCTGGCAGCTGGCAACCCGGCGCTATCGCGCGTTCGCCACAACGGTCTTGATGATACGCCCCAGCTGCAGATTGATGTCGATCAGCGCAAAGCCCAGGCTCTGGGCGTCTCCCTGGATACCATCAACCAGACGCTGACCACTGCGTGGGGCTCAAGCTATGTAAATGACTTTCTTGATCGTGGCCGGGTAAAGAAGGTCTATGTCCAGTCAGCGCCTGAGTTCCGTATGCTGCCGGATGATATCGATAAATGGTATGTGCGCAACAGCAGCGGCGGTATGGTGCCCTTCTCTGCTTTTGCCAGCAGCCACTGGCAAACCGGCTCACCGCGACTGGAGCGTTATAACGGCTACGCATCACTGGAGATTGTAGGTGAGGCTGCCAGCGGCGTCAGTAGTGGCACTGCAATGGATGAGATGGAAAAGCTGGTAGCGCAACTCCCGTTAGGTGTTGGCCTGCAGTGGACCGGCGCATCCTATCAGGAGCGGCTCTCTGGATCGCAGGCACCAGCACTCTACGCGCTCTCGCTGCTGGTAGTATTCCTCTGCCTCGCGGCACTCTATGAGAGCTGGTCAATTCCTTTCTCAGTGATGCTGGTTGTGCCGCTGGGCGTGGTGGGCGCACTACTGGCTACCTGGCTGCGCGGACTGGAAAATGATGTCTATTTTCAGGTGGGCTTACTGACGGTCATTGGTCTGTCGGCAAAAAATGCCATTCTGATTGTGGAGTTTGCCAATGAGATCAATGGCAAAGGTCGTGAACTGCTGGATGCCACACTGGAGGCATCGCGTCAGCGGCTGCGCCCTATTCTGATGACGTCGCTGGCGTTTATGTTTGGTGTTCTGCCGATGGCGCTCAGCAGCGGAGCTGGCTCTGGTAGCCAGCACGCTGTGGGTACAGGCGTACTGGGCGGCATGCTGACCGCCACGCTGCTGGCGATCTTTTTTGTGCCGCTCTTTTTTGTTTTAGTACGGCGGCGTTTTCCGCTACGCGCTAAACCACAGGATTAAGTGCAAAAAAGCCGCCTGATCCATTTATCAAAGCGGCTTTATTTATCTCTGTGGGCAGAATTCTGGCAGATCAGGCGCTGACCTGCCTTGCCTGCGGATTACTTGCGTAACATCGCTTCGATAAATTCTTTCCAGTTCCCCAGTTCACGCTCAACCATAACAACCTCTCTTATTATTGAGTCCATTCTACGCCGCTTTTAACTGCAGGTGAATCGCTTACTATTCATGACCAGCGCTGATACAGGCAGACTCATGTTTTGCTGCCAGCCAGTCCGAATCGTCTTAATATACTGTTTATGTCCGGTAAATTTTTCTGCCGGACGTTGCTACCATTAACAGCACTGGCCGGTTTCCAGTGCGCCCTCAGTTCAGAGCGCGCTCAGGTCAATCCATTTAGTGGCTCTGATTAGTAATTTTTATTAACCGCAGTCAGCGATGAAAAGTATGTGCCACAGCGCGCCAGCCTCACCCCAGGCAACCTGCTATGGTAAACTCGCGCGCAGATTTTTTTACACAACAGGAAATAGCTATGACAGCGCAGTGGGTGATGTACGGGATAAAAAATTGCGACACCATAAAAAAAGCGCGTAGCACATTAGCCGCATCCGGCATCGACTACCGTTTTCACGACTATCGTGTGGATGGTCTTGACGCCGCGCTGCTGCAACAGTTTATCGATCGGCTTGGCTATCAGGCGCTGCTCAACACGCGCGGCACCACCTGGCGTAAACTCTCAGACGCAGAGCGGACAGCAGTCAGCGACGCGGCCAGCGCGAGTGCGCTGATGCTGGCACAGCCGGCGATTATCAAACGCCCACTGCTGGCTGCACCCAACGGGGAGCTGCTGGCAGGTTATAACGCCGATCTCTACCACGCCTTTATTCAGGAGAAGTCATAATATGTTTTGTCCGGTTATTGAGCTGGCTCAGCAGCTTATCCGTCGCCCCTCGCTCAGCCCGGATGATGCCGGTTGCCAGGCACTGCTGATTGCCCGACTGGAGGCGATTGGCTTCCGGGTTGAGCAGATGCATATTGGTGATACGCTAAATTTCTGGGCAACGCGCGGTCAGGGTGAAACGCTGGCCTTTGCCGGACACACGGATGTGGTGCCGCCGGGGGATGCCAACCGCTGGATCAACCCGCCATTTGAACCCACTATTCGTGACGGTATGCTGTTCGGGCGCGGTGCCGCTGATATGAAAGGCTCGCTGGCGGCGATGGTGGTGGCAGCAGAACGCTTTGTCGCGACAAATCCACAGCACCGGGGTCGCCTGGCTTTTCTGATCACCTCAGATGAAGAAGCCAGTGCCGTCAACGGCACAGTTAAAGTAGTGGAACGCCTGATGGCACGTGGTGAGCGCATGGACTACTGTCTGGTGGGTGAACCCTCCAGCACCGAAGTCGTGGGTGATGTGGTAAAAAATGGCCGGCGTGGCTCTATGACAGCTAATCTGACGCTGCATGGTGTCCAGGGGCATGTTGCCTATCCACATCTGGCCGACAATCCGGTGCACCGCGCCATGCCTGCGCTCAATGAGCTGGTCGCTACCGAGTGGGATCAGGGCAACGCTTTCTTTCCACCTACCAGTATGCAGATAGCCAATGTTCAGGCTGGCACCGGCAGCAACAATGTGATTCCTGGTGAATTTTTTGTGCAATTTAACTTCCGCTTCAGCACTGAACTCACCGATCAAATGATCAAAGATCGGGTGGCAGAGCTGCTGGATCGCCATCAGCTGCGCTATACACTGGAGTGGACCGTTTCCGGGCAGCCCTTCCTGACTTCACGCGGCAAGCTGGTTGACGCCGTGGTTAACGCCGTAACGCACTATAATGAAATCAAGCCTCAGTTGCTGACTACGGGTGGTACCTCTGACGGGCGTTTTATTGCGCGTATGGGAGCACAGGTGGTGGAACTGGGTCCGGTTAATGCCACAATTCACAAAATCAACGAGTGCGTCAAAGCGTCAGACCTGCAGCTGCTGAGCCGCATGTATCAGCGCATTATGGAACAGCTGATCGCCTGATTGCACCAGCAAGGAGACAGGGCATGGAATGGTTAAAAGAGTACTGGTGGATTATCGTTATTATACTGATGGTGGGCGTGCTGATGAATGTCTATAAAGACCTCAAACGTATTGACCATAAAAAATATATGGATAACAGGCCAGAGCTGCCACCCCATCGCGATTATAACGATAAATGGGATGACGAGGATGACTGGCCGAAAAAGAAATAGGTCGTCATAGCGCGCCTGTGCACCTCTCCTGCCATCAGGGTATCATCAGTGATACCCTGATGTTCTTTCCGGACGCTGTCCCGGTTATTGCATGACAACGACATCATCATCGCCAGGTCTGGCACTTAGCGCCTCATCAAAATAACGACGCGGCACGGTGTAGCGCAGATGATACAGCGCTCGTGTCATACCACGATCATCAATGGCATGAGTCAGATCGTCCACGACATCCAGCGTGACGTCGCCGCCGAGTTCGGTCAGGCGCTGGTTTGCCTGCTCAGCATGTTGCAGCGATATCTGATCGTCATTATTACCGTGAATCAGATGAATAGTACTGCGTCTGCTGGCACGTTCCGGCAGCGTGGCATAACATCCGCTAAAGGCGACCACACGCCCGGCGAGATCTGCCTGTGCTTTTATCGCCTCCAGCACCATAGTACTGCCCTGAGAAAAACCGATTAATGCCGTCGCTTCCGGCCGCACGCCTGAGACCCGCTGCCAGTGATGAACCGACTCCATAAACAGTGGCATCACCCTATCAACGCACTGCTGTCGGGATCGATCCTGAGTAGAGTGTTCAGCAAACCATTGCCGTCCATCGGGTACACTGCCGCTATAGGGTGCGCCAACTGATACCACCTGCGCCTCAGGAAACGCCTGCGCAAACCAGTGACCAATCTGCGCCATGGAATCGGGATTATCGTTAACGCCGTGATAGAGCAGAAACAGCTGCGCGGCGTGCGCAGGCTGCTGAACAATGACATATCGCAGAGCCATAATATCCTCCTGCAACCACTATACGCCGCTGCCAGCAAAGTGATATTGGGAAAATTTGAACAAGAGCATGGATTTATTGCAACGCGCTGAGCTGCTGCTGCCAGGCTGCCGCAGCCTGCGGAACCAGAGCGCCGAGCGCCGTGGCTGTCTCCTGCCTGAGCTGCTGAATCACCGCTTTACGTCCGCTGAGGCTGGCATGTTTTGCCGCCGCGCTCAGCGTCTGTTTCTGTATCAGAATCGTCGTCATCAATGGTTGTGGCGCAGCGCGCACCAGTCGCTGTAGCGCTGCATAGCTGGCTTCGAATGGTCGCTGCGCAAAAGCAAAGCCAGCCAGCAGCGCCAGATCGTCCTGACTGAGCTGCTGCGACAACGCAGCCTGATCCGGCAACGGCAGATCAATAAGATCGCGCAGCCAGAAGGTATCGCGCGCCAGTTGCTCTGCCGCACGCTGCTGCAATTGCTCGCCTGCTGGCGTCAGACCACAGATCGCCATCGCAGCGTAGCAGCCGCTGCTCGCCTCACGCTGCGAACCGATGCGCACCAGCGTAAAGCCACAGGCGTGCCAGAAACGCCAAAGCGGGAGCGTATAGCCAAAGCTGACGGAGAGAAAATCACTGCCGCTGGCCTGCTGCCGTGCATGTGCCACCAGTGCCCTGCCGGTTCCCTGTCGGCGCTGTGAGGCGGTTACCGCGATGCGACTGATACGCAGTGAACGCAGCGTGGCTGCCTCCTGAAATCCGGCATGTGCTGCCAGTGATTGCGCCACCAGGTTACCGCGCGGACGCCGGACGCCAGCCCAGATTGCCTGTGCCAGATCGGCATCCAGCCCGCCCTCCTCCACCAGCCAGAGCGCACCTGCAATAGTATCTGGCTTGCCGGCCAGCCAGAGTGCCATACCTGGTGCATCCAGCAAACGGCGCAGATCCAGCGGCGAAGTACGATAGTGAGCGCTGGCCAGCAGCCGATAACCCGCCTCCAGTGCGGCTGGCTGTGCCGGGGTGCACCTGAACAGGGTCAGATCAGACAGCGGTGGAGTGTGCTGCGCCTCTTCAAACAGCAGCGCCCGACTCAGCCAGCGCTCCAGTGGATCGTGCGTGCTCCAGCGCAGTGGCTCATTCAGCGTGAAATAGCGCACCTCTGGCAGCTGGGCGCAAACGCGCAGTAAAAAACCGCGCCCGGTGCCTTCATAACCCTGTATTGTTGTGGTCAGCAATACACGTGGAAAACGCGCTACCAGCTGCAGCAGCAGTGGTGCCGGAATAGCGGCGGCCTCATCGATAATCAGCCACTCAGCTGCCGGTAGTGCCGACTGTTGCAGAATGGCATCGGGTGCCATAAAGCTAAAATGCTCGCCCGCAAACTGTGCCAGTACGTCGGTAGCAACCTTTGCCGGAGCAGTGACCAGCGCGCGCTGTGAATGGCGTGCCAGCATCCCCGCCAGCGCAGATTTGCCGCGTCCGCGCGCGGCGGTTACCACAGCAACGCCGGATGAAATCGCCAGCAGCTCAGCCAGAATTGCCGCCTGCTCCTGCGGAGCGCGGCTGTGCCATACCGGTAAGGGAGTCATTGCGGGTACGCTGGCTGGCTGATGCTGTCGCAGCAGCAGCACCTGGTCATCCTGCACGATTAACTGCTGCAAACGCTCAACAAAACGGGGCGTTGCTATTGGCTCAGCTACATCAGCCCAGCGCAGGCTGTCGCTATCCGGGCTGGTTGCCCAGCACCGCCAGGGTGGGGTCAGCAGCAGCAGCCAGCTGCCTGCGCGCAGCGTGCCCGCCAGGGCAGCAAAGGCTTCAGCATGAAAACCGGTGCGGGCATCAAACAGCGCATGGTGAAACTCCTGCCCCAGCAGAGTACGCAGCGCCGCAGGCGCAACGCGAGGTTCAATATCATCGGCGCTGCTGATGGTAATCCAGTCACCCGGCAGCGCCTGCTGCCAGCAGTAAGCCTGCTCGCGCGCCCACTGCGGCTCGCCTGCAATTACGGCTAAGCGACGAATGCCTGCCTGCTGCATCGCCGCTGTGATAGCTGCACAACTCATCCGTTATTCGCGAAGGTATTACACTGACCGGGGTTACCGCTGTCAAAGCCACGTTTAAACCAGGTATAGCGCTGCTCTGACGTGCCATGTGTGAAACTGTCCGGCACCACGCGTCCCTGACTCTGCTGCTGCAGACGATCGTCTCCGATTGCCTCTGCGGCATTAAGCGCCTCCTGCAGATCGCCGGTCTCCAGAATATTCTGCTGCTGCATATAGTGCCCCCAGACGCCAGCAAAGCAGTCTGCCTGCAGCTCCATTTTCACTGAGAGTTGATTGACCTGCTTCTCACTGGCACCCTGCTGCATTTTGCGCACGTTAGGCTCAATTCCCAGCAACTTCTGCACATGATGCCCGACTTCATGTGCAATCACATAGCCCTGGGCAAAGTCGCCACCCGCACCCAGTTTGGTTTTCATCTCATCGTAGAACGAGAGATCGATATAGACTGTCTGATCAGCCGGGCAATAAAAAGGCCCCATTGCTGACTGGCCCGTGCCGCAATTGGTACGCGTTACACCGCGATACATCACCAGTTTTGGCGGCACATACTGCTTATCCATCTGCGTAAACAGTTTGTCCCAGGTATCTTCAGTGGTGGCGAGGATCACCGAGGTAAATTTGGCTGCTTCATTATCCTGCGATGAGTTGACCTGACGCTGCTGGACCGGCGCTTCTCCCCCGGTCAGCAGACCAGTGAGATCATAGCCGTAGTAACCGGCAACCGCGACCACCACCAGCAGGATGATACCCCCCTTGCCACGCGGCAGGCGGATCTGTCGGCCGCCACTGCCAAAACCAGATGATTGATTGCGGCGATCTTCCACATTGTCGCTTTCGCGACGTCCTTGCCAGCGCATGGCCTGCTCCTGTTTATTTATCTTGAGATAGGCATGATTTTAGTTGTCAGCAGGCAGAATAACCAGCCTCACCGCGGGCGATGTTGCGGATATAAAAAAGGGCCGTCTTTGTGACGACCCTTTGTGACCCGATACGCAGCGTGCGTTAGTCGAGTCTGACACCAAGGCGCTGAGCCACGGCTTCATAGGCTTCAACCAGACCACCAAGGCTCTGGCGGAAACGATCTTTATCCATTTTGTCCATGGTCTCTTTGTCCCACAGACGTGCGCCGTCAGGCGAAAACTCATCACCCAGCATGACCTCGCCATTGAAGAGACCAAACTCCAGTTTGAAATCCACCAGGATCAGGCCTGCGTCATCAAACAGTTTGCTCAGCACCTCATTGGCTTTGAATGTCAGTTCCTGCATACGTGCCAGGTTAGCTTTGCTTACCCAGCCAAACGTTTCGCAATAGGATTCGTTGACCATTGGATCATGTCTGGCATCATCCTTCAGAAAGAGATCAAACAGTGGCGGATTGAGCACCATTCCCTCTTCGACGCCGAGACGCTTCACCAGCGAACCTGCTGCGCGGTTGCGGATCACGCACTCTACCGGCACCATCTCCAGCTTTTTTACCAGCGCTTCGTTGTCAGACAGCAGCGCTTCCATCTGGGTGGGAATGCCCGCTTCCTGCAATTTGGTCATAATGAAGTGGTTGAACTTATTGTTCACCATGCCTTTACGATCAAACTGCTCGATTCGCGCTCCATCTCCTGCTGATGTATCGTTGCGGAACTCAAGTACCAGCAAATCCGGATTGTCGGTACTGTATACGGTTTTCGCTTTACCGCGATACAACTCAGCTCGCTTTTGCATCTTGTTAACTCCAGACATGAAATAACCCGTGTTCAGCGGTGTTCCACCGCGCGATGACTGCGTGACGCAATCGTTTACCTCGCCGGATGCTATTATGCCAAAATCAAAACAAAAAGGCCGGAGAATCTCCGGCCTTTTCGCAATTATTTGTTCAGTGCGCCCTGCATCACTGCCACCAGCGCATCGTTCTGCGCCTGGGTCAGCACATGACCTTTTGGATCAATGAACTGCAAACTACTGCGGTTATCGAGATCGCCAACCTGCAATTTGTAATCGCCCTCTGGCAGCTGCGGATCTTTCGCGCCGATGTCATCAAACGCGCTGCTGCCTGGCTGCTTATAGGTCACTTTCAGACTGCCCTGCGAACGATTGTCATCCGTGATCTCCATACCCGCCCGCTTCAGTGCTGCTGGCAAACGCTGCCAGGTGACATTAAACGGCGAACGCAGAATCAGCAGCGGCAGGCCGGTATCATCGGCACCACTCTGCACATCAATCTGGCCCGTGGTACCGCCAGCGGCAGCATTCTGACGAGCAGTATCGATCTTATCCAGACCCGTGCTAAGGTCGTTAAGCATCTGAGCGGTATAGCGCTGAATCTGCACCGGCGCAGTCACGGTCTGGCCCTGCTGTTGCAGCTCCAGTAGCCGTACTGTCAGCAGTTGCTGATAACCCTGACTCTGTACGCTGATCTGATAACGCCCACGATACTGGTTATCTTCATCAGCGCGATTCCACTGTACCCAGTCTGTGGTGAGCTGCTGTGCGGCATCATCACGCTGTGCAATCGCGAATTTATAGGATTGCACAACGCTAACCACCTGAGACCAGATAGCACTGTTGCTCTGCACTGCCAGCACACCGGTGTTGCCGGTGAACTGCGCACGGGTGTTGTTCATCAACGCCAGTGGCTGGGCCGGTGGACGGATATCAAGTGCTTTACCCAGTGCGCCGTCAGCAACATGGTGTGGAACGTCGTAATCGCCATTCTGCACTGGCAGAATAGTGCCTGCAGGCGCAGTTAAATCACGCAGCGCTGGCGTCTGAAGATAGGATTCATCACCACTAACCTGACGCTTATAGCGCTGGTCACTGGAACAGGCTGTCAGCAGCATCAGGGTGGAGAGACCCACCACGGTTGACAGCGTCGAGCGCTTAACTGAAAAACTCATTGATTCTCCCTAAATTAGCGCAGACCCGCTTTGATAAGTGCCTGCGCAGTTTTCTCCTGACCAGTTTCAGTCAAAGGCGTCATTGGCAGGCGCAGCGTGTCATCCGCGATCAATCCCAGCTGTTTCGCGGCCCATTTTACCGGGATAGGATTGGGTTCACAGAAAAGCGTCTGGTGCAGATGCATCAGACGCTGATTCAGGCGGCGTGCTTCGGGATAGTTGCCCTGCTGTGCCAGCGCACAGAGTTCAGCCATTTCACGCGCCGCAATGTTGGCGGTCACGGAGATAACACCTTTGCCGCCCAGTTGCATCGAGTCCAGCGCTGTCGCGTCATCGCCGCTGACAATAATGAACTCGTCACCAACCAGCTGTTGGATCTGTGAAATCCGCGATAAGTTCCCGGTCGCCTCTTTAATACCGATAATATTTTTAATTTCAGCCAGGCGTGCAACCGTTTCTGGCAGCATATCGCAGCCGGTACGTGACGGGACATTGTAGAGCATTTGTGGCAGATCGGTGCTTTCTGCAATCGCTTTAAAGTGCTGATAAAGCCCTTCCTGCGTTGGACGATTGTAGTAAGGCGTCACGGTCAGGCAGCCAACCACGCCTGTACCGGTAAAGCGTTTTGTCAGAGAGATCCCTTCAGCTGTGGCATTTGCACCAGTTCCGGCAATAACAGGAATACGTCCGTCAGCCAGCTCCAGAGTTTGCATAACCACATCACCATGCTCTTCATGGCTGAGAGTTGCGGATTCGCCAGTGGTGCCAACAGAAACAATCGCAGCGGTGCCGCTGGCGACATGATAATCGATCAGTTTTTTCAGATCCGGGCGGCAGACCTGACCCCGATCATTCATAGGCGTAATGAGTGCAACAATACTTCCGGTGAACATGGGCTATCCCCTCGACAAACAAGTGCCTCATGTTACGTTTTACCTTGAAAGAAAAGCAAGAGAGCCAGTCCATTCCCGCGCTTGTCAGCAGTTTTTTTTATGTTTACCTTATAGTTATTAGCGAACGTACAGGAAAACTCATTTTGTCGCAGTCACAGCCGCACCATCTGGTCATCACCGCTCTGGGCGTTGACCGTCCCGGGATTGTTAATGCCATTACCCGCCATGTCAGCAGTTGCGGCTGCAATATTGAAGATAGCCGTCTGGCGATGCTCGGCGACGAGTTTACCTTTATCATGCTGCTCTCCGGCAGCTGGAATGCGATTACACTGATTGAATCCACGCTGCCGATGAAAGGCGCGGAGCTTGAACTGCTGATTGTTATGAAGCGCACGCGCGCACGCGTTACACCGCCAATGCCCGCAACCGTGTGGGTACAGGTCGATGTGCCCGACTCGCCTCACATCATTGAGCGCTTTACAGAACTGTTTGATAAACATCAAATGAATATTGCAGAGCTGGTGTCCCGTATTAATCCACCTCAGGACAATGAACAGCCGATGCTCTATATTCAAATGACTGCGCATAGTCCGGCTAATCAGGCCAGCGCACCTATCGAGCAGGCGTTTAACCAGTTGTGTGAAGAACTGCATGCGCAAGGCTCAATTCGTCTTTATAGTGTCACCGACGATAGCCACAGCGTGCTGTAATCAGGATCCGGGTTATTTCGCCACACACTCTGTTGCAGCAACATAACGTGTAGTGAAATAACCCTGAGGTACACCCCGGCGGCCAGAAGCTGCACGCCGGGTGTCATACCCACAGCATGAAAAAAATGGAGAGTTGTGATGAATCCACTGAAAGCCGGTGATACCGCACCGAAATTTAGCTTGCCCGATCAGGACGGCGAACAAGTAAATTTGGCCGACTTCCAGGGACAGCGCGTTCTGGTCTATTTCTACCCGAAAGCGATGACGCCCGGCTGTACTACCCAGGCCTGTGGCCTGCGCGATAACATGGACGATTTGAAAAAAGCGGGTGTTGAAGTGCTGGGTATCAGCACCGATAAACCCGAGAAGCTATCCCGCTTTGTTGAAAAAGAGTTGCTGAACTTCACGCTGCTCTCTGATGAAGATCATCAGGTATGCGAGCAGTTTGGCGTCTGGGGTGAAAAAACCTTTATGGGTAAAACCTATGACGGTATTCACCGTATCAGCTTTTTGGTAGGGCTGGATGGCAAAATTGAAAAGGTGTTCGACAGTTTTAAAACGTCAGATCACCACGATATCGTACTCGCTTATCTGAAATCTGCCTGAACAACACCCGGTGTGCGCTGATGCACGCCGGGTGTTTTACCAGATTTATTCAGCAACCTGCCGCTCTGTCATGGTTTCAGGCCATGCGCGCATCACTGCTTTTACCAGTGTCGCCAGCGGAATCGCAAAAAATACGCCCCAGAAGCCCCATAGTCCGCCAAAGATCACCACAGACAAGATAATCACCAGCGGATGCAGATTAACCGCCTCAGAAAAAAGCACCGGCACCAGTACGTTACCATCCAGTGCCTGAATCACCAGATAGACCACCATCAATGTCCAGAACTCGTTACTAAGCCCCCACTGAAAAAGCCCGACGCCAATCACAGGCAGCGTGACCGCCAGTGCGCCAACGTAGGGTATCAGTACCGAAATGCCCACTAATACTGCCAGCAGCAGTGCATAATTCAGACCGAGCAGCAGAAAGGCAATCCAGCTGACCACGCCCACGACCACCATCTCCAGCACTTTGCCGCGAATATAGTTAGTGATTTGCTGGTTCATCTCCTGCCATACCACACCTGCCAGTCCCCGGTTGCGCGGCAAAAAGCGGCGCACTGCACTAAGCATCTGCTCTTTATCTTTCAGCAGGAAAAACACCATCAGCGGAACCAGCACCAGATAGATCATGAGTGTCATCAGACCAACTAACGAGGCCAGTGAATAGCGCACCAGCGACTCCCCCAGCCCGGTCAGACGACTGCGAAGATTTTCAACAATAATATCGATAATGCCCGCATCCACCAGTGCAGGAAACCGCTGCGGTAGCCCTGCGGCGTAGAGATAGAGTTTATTGAGCATATTGGGCAGATCGCGTGTGAGATTAATGCCCTGCTGCCAGGCTACAGGCGCCACAATCAGCACCATGACCAGCAAAATACCGGCGAAAAACACCAGTACAATTGAGGTTGCCCAGCTGCGGCTACAGCCAATACGTTGCAGACGTACAGTGGGCCACTCCAGCAGATAAGCCAGCACCAGCGCCACCAGCAGCGGTGCCAGTAAGCTGCTAAAGAAAAACAGAATGCAGAATGCCGCCAGCAGAATCACCAGCAGGCCAATTGCCTGCGGGTCGCTGAAGCGACGCTTGTACCATTGAAACAGCAGAGACAACATGAACTTAATCCTTAAACTGCAGCAGAGCAGCAGATTACTGCTCGCGTAGTGCCCGACGCTGATCAGCGCATAATACTGCTGACCAGCGCGTCCTGACCGGCAATCATCACACAGTTTCGTCCGGCATGTTTAGCCTGATAGAGCGCTGCATCTGCCTGTCTGAGGCTCTCTTCCTGCGTGCCCTGTTGCGGTTGCCAGCGCGCAATCCCCACCGACAGGGTGATATGACCAGGCGGATCGATCCAGCTTTCCGCAACATTGACGCGCACCCGCTCAGCGAGGGTTCTCGCCTCCTCAATCGTGGCGCCGGGCAGCAGCATCAGAAACTCCTCACCACCGTTACGGCACACCACATCGGTCTGACGGGCATTTTTGCGCAGCGTCCGGGCGACCTGTTTTATCACCTTATCTCCCGCGTCGTGACCAAAGCTATCGTTCACGCGTTTGAAGTGGTCGATATCCAGCGCCAGTACGGTAAATGGCTGCTGCATGGTATCAAAGTAGTCGAGTACCGCGCGCAGGCCGCGCCGATTGAGTAGCTGAGTCAGGGGATCACTCTGTACTTCAGATTTAAGGCGACCAATTTTGTCCTGCACCAGGCTGATACCGGTCAGCAGCGCACGCTTTACCTGGGCAGCTTCAAAGTACCAGGCGCGAATGCTGACGATCTCTGCCGATACGCCCTGCGCATCCATCCGGCTGGCTTTACGCGACAGCTGCCACAGCGGCAGCGCAATCAGACGCGCCAGCACTACCGAAATCAGCAGCGTTAACAGCGCAAATGGCACAGAATTTTTCAATACCTGCAGGAGAAGTCCTGAGAGCGGCGCCAGCGTCACTGCGGTGGGCTTTAGTGCCACCACTATCCAGCCGGTAAACGGTACCACAGCGTAGCCAATCAGCTTATCACTGCTGTTTTCCGTGATTTGTGCCACGCCGCTGCTATGCGCATCACGTTCACGGTCGCTGATAATTGCCGGCACGCTTTTACCAATCAGCTGGCTGTTCTGGTGATAGAGCACATGATTGCTGCGATCCAGCACAAAAATTTGTGTGCCATCGCGATAATATTGCTCACCCAGCAGCGCATTAAGTATGCTTTTTTTCTTGAGATAGAGCGTACCGCCAATATAACCAAGATAGTGCCCTTCGCTATCCCAGACTGGCCATGAAATAAATACAATCAGGTTATTGGCCGCAGAGAGGGTTGGCTTACTGACCAGCGGCTGACGCTGCGTCAGCGCTTCGCGTGATGCCTCGCTGGTGAGCTGCATACCTTTAAGCGTCATCGATTCCGGCGAAATCGCCCTGACCTTGCCGCTGCTATCCACCAGTACAACCGAGTTAAAGCTGCCGGTCTGTTCGCGCAGGCGATTCACCTCCCTCTGCGCCAGCGTCTCGTCATTAAACGCGCTGCCCAGCAGATTGGCACTAAAATGCAGCTGCGACTGCGCCTGCTGAAAGAAGAGATCGGTCGTGGCAGCCAGCTTACTGGCATAGGCACGGTTCGCTTCGAGCGTGGTTTCAATCAGCACCATACGCTGTACACGCCAGGTCGCATAGAGTGTATTCGCCAGCGTAATAACAATGCTGAAGATTGCCAGCAGCGCAATCAACGTACGCAGATCGGTTTTGGGCCAGAGGCGCATCAGCATAGTGCCGTCGCCCGAAAGAGTTGCTTCATAGATTTACGTGCCTGGCACTGTGATGGTTAAGAGGGTATTTACTGTTACAAAACAGCAGATAAGTTTACACCGCTTGCGTGCTTTGAGCACCCATCCAGCTGCATTCAGCAGGGAAAATCTATTTTTCGCCGGGCCGGTTGAGCCGGTGTCAGCGTAGCGAACAGCTGAGCGAGCCGCTGTTCGCTGGTAGCAGAGCATCAGAGCATCAGAGCATCAGAGCATCAGAGCATCAGAAAAGCATATCCCTCATTCTGCAGGGTTGCTACCGTGGTTCCACTGGAAAGCGTATGGGTCACCCGGCTATCGATCCAGTTACGCTCCAGCTGATGAAAAGCCACCGACTGATCGCAAATGGTGACTTTAACTCCTGCCTTTTTCAGCTTATCAATCAGCTCAAGATTAGGGTTATCAATGCCGTAAGCCTTATGAAACTGCTGATTATTCAGCGCGGCCGGCACGGCATCGCTATTAATTGAGACGACAAAATTGAGCTGATTCAGCGGCACGCCTGCCGCATAGTAGAGATTGGTCACGCGCGCCACGCGCTCCAGCCCGAGATTAGGCTGATGAATATCCCCTTCACTGCGATTGATTTGAAACACAATCTTGTTACTGAGGCCAGGCGTATTGGCCGGATTGTAATCGGGCGTATTCACATAATGAATTTTGCCATAGCCAGCAATTGCTGGTGTGCTCCAGAAATCTGCTGGCTCACTTTTTTTCTCAGCAAACCTGCCGCCCACCTTATCCACCAGCTCAGGAAGCTGTAGCAGATTGCCACCCACAAACCCTGCCAGCGCGGCAATAACAATAAATGACGCTGTACGCATTGCACCTCTCCTTAACCAGAATGATTACATTTGTAAAAAGGCGTAGCCCTGATTTTCCAGCGTTGACACTGTGGTCGGGCTGGAGAGCGCATGGATTACTGAGCGATCAATCCACGAGTTGGGATAGTGATGAAATGCCACCGACTGGTCGCAGACTGAAACTTTTACGCCGAGCTGGTTAAGCGCGCCGATTAGCGGCAGATTAGGGTTATCAACGCCCCAGAACTGCCTGAAATGGCTATTGTCCAGCATGGCCGGGGTAGCATCGCCGGTAACAGAGACGACAAATTGCAATTGATCGGCAGGTATACCGGACGCGATATAGAGATTCACTACGCGTGCTACGCGCTCCAGCCCCAGATTGGGCCGTTTAATATCACCCTCACTTTTAGTGAGCTGAAACACCACCTTGTTACTCAGACCGCTAACGGGTTTGAACGCCGCATCCGCTTCATAATGAATTTTGCCGTAGCCATTAACTGCTGGCGTACTCCAGAATCCATCCGGATAGGCTGGCTCCGTTGTAAAATGGCTGGCGACGCGCTGATAGAGATCGTCTCCTTTGATTACTGCCGCACCAACCGCACCACCTAAAATCGCAATCAGGACATAACTTACTGCTGAACGCATAACACTCTCCGGCATACGCTGCGCTTATCACCACAGTCCGTTGGAAAAGAGCGTTATCTATATCACAGCGCAGCCAGTGCGGAACGCTGAAGCGATGTCACCCAATAGCCATTTACTTGCACTAAAAATAATTAATCTTGCCAATTAAATAGCTTATTCAATCAGCAACCCGCCAGAAGCACACTTATTGCTGGCCGGAAAAACAGCTTGCCGTTGCTGACACCAAAGATTGATGAAGGGTTAATCTGCAACCACACATTTCTGTTGAGTCGCATGATTAAGCCGCTGCGGTGATAAAAATCTTTGATGAAACAGCATGATAATCAGGTCGCGCATAACGCTGTTTTTCAGAGAAAACCTGGAAAAATGCATGCCACCTTCATTTTTTTTGATTAACTTTACGTAACTTTGAATAAAATCACGAGGCAATAGCCTGCTGCTGCGGGTTTACTCTTCAGTTTTTCTGGTGAATTAATCCATTTTAACCGGGCAGACTTTTTGACCTTCCACCTTCCGCCCACTTTACTTACCCCCGCTCTGCGGTCAGGATAACAGCAGAGCATTAAACCTGATCTACACCAGACGTCTAACTCATTTGCCTGTCCGGCGACAGGTGATTTTTATCAGGATCGAGGCATGTTGAATCCATCGCGTATTTCTATACTGGCCGCTCTTATCCCAGCCCTGCTGCTGACACCTGTAACAGGTGCCTGGGCCGATCTCAGCGATAACCTGCCTGATATCGGTACTACCGCCGGTTCAACATTGTCGATCAACCAGGAACTGCAGATGGGCGATTTCTATGTGCGCCAGCTGCGATCCAGCGCACCGCTAATCCAGGATCCGTTGCTGAATCAGTACATTAATACGCTGGGGCAGCGTCTGGTGGCACATGCCTACTCGGTTCGGACGCCATTCCACTTTTATCTGATCCAGAATGATGAGTTAAACGCTTTTGCGTTCTTTGGTGGCAATGTGGTGCTGCACGCCTCGCTGTTTCGTTATACCGATAACGAGAGCCAGCTTGCCTCTGTGATGGCACATGAAATTTCGCATGTAACACAGCGACATCTGGCACGTGCAATGGAAGAACAAAAGCGCAATGCACCACTCACCTGGGTTGGTGCGCTGGGCTCCATTTTACTGGCGATGGCGAGTCCGCAGGCCGGTATGGCGGCGCTGACCGGCACACTGGCGGGCACGCGTCAGGGGATAATCAGCTTTACGCAGGGTAATGAGCAGGAGGCCGATCGTATCGGCATCCAGGTGCTGCAACGCGCAGGATTTAATCCTCAGGCTATGCCGGACTTTTTGCAGAAGCTCGCCGACCAGACACGCTTCTCATCAAAACCGCCGGAAATTCTGCTGACGCATCCGCTGCCTGATAGCCGTCTCTCTGATGCCCGCAACCGCGCCAACCAGATGCGACCCGTGGTTGTGCAATCCTCACAGGAGTTCTATCTGGCAAAAGTGCGCGTGCTGGGCATGTACCCGACCGGACGCAACCAGCTGACGGATGAGCTGCTGAGCGACTATGCCAGAGGCAACGTGCGCGAACAGCTGGCGGCGCAATATGGCAAGGCGATACAGTTTTTGCAGGCCAAAGATTTTGCGAATGCAAAACGTACGCTGGCACCGCTGCTGGCAAAACAGCCCGATAATGTCTGGTTTCTTGATCTGATGACTGATATCGATTTAGGTCTTAATCAGCCACAGCAGGCCATTGCACTGCTGAGTGCGGCGCGTGACAGCAGCACTCATCCTGTGCTGCAGCTTAATCTGGCTAACGCTTATGTAGCAGCAAAGCAGCCGGCAAACGCCAGCCGGATCCTGAATCGCTACACTTTTGCCCATCCCGACGATCTCAATGCCTGGGATTTGCTGGCCGAAGCATCAGCGGCACAGGGGTTACGTGATGAGGAGCTTTCAGCGCGCGCTGAAAGCCTGGCGCTAAACGGTCAGCTGGATCAGGCGATCACCACGCTCAGCAGCGCCAGTGCGCAGGTGCCACTCGGCAGCCTGAAACAGGCACGCTATGATGCGCGTATCGATCAGCTGCGCGAGCTGCAGCGCCGTTTCCGGCAGTATCAAAAAGGGTAAGATGGCGGTGAGTAACCTGTGATATCAGCACACGCTGTCTGTCACCGTTGCGTGGAGCAGAGAGAGGCGGATTTACAGCCCCAGCGCCTCTTTAACAAAAGGAATGGTGAGTTTGCGCTGAGCGCTGATTGACGCGCGATCGAGCCGATCCAGCGTCTCAAACAGCGTACGCATCTCGCGATCGAGCCGTTTCAGCAGGAAGCGCCCGACATCCTCCGGCAGCTCAAAGCCTCGCAATCCCGCCCGCAACTGCATCGCCTGCAGTTTATCTTCATCAGAAAGCGGCTGCAGACGGTAGATTTGGCCCCAGTCAAGGCGCGATGCCAGATCAGGCAGCCCAAGGTTGAGCTGACGCGGTGGTCGATCGCCGGTGATCAGCAGACGGGTTTTGCCGGTTTCCAGAATGCGGTTATAGAGATCAAAGATCGCCATCTCCCACTCTGCTTCTCCGGCAATGCATTCGATATTATCGATACAGACCAGCGCCAGGTTTTCCATGCCCTCCAGAACTTCCGGCACAAACCAGGTGCGTTTATCCAGCGGCACATAACCTACCGCCTCATCGCGTGCCGACATCTCTGCACATGCCGCATGAAGCAGATGGCTGCGACCGCCGCCTTCGCGTGACCAGAAGTAGAGATAGCTGCCATGTTGCTGCGTCAGAGCACCGCGCAGTGCGGCCAGCAGCGATGGATTTTCCCCCGGCCAGAAACTGGCAAAGGTTTCATCATCAGGTAAATAGAGTGGCAGTGAAAGCTGTGCCGGCGTGTTCAGAAGTACCTCAACAGATGAACGGGCAGAAAACCGCGCCAGTTTATCACGATCATCCGCAGAGATGAACCGGGCATCCCTGCCCGCCAGCACCGCTTAGTCATCCTGACGATCGGCAGCCTCAGCGACCACCTCTTCTGGACGGAAGATAGTGATCACACGGAAGATCAGCGCCAGCCCGACGCCAACCAGCGTGGCCAGTGCCATACCTTTTAATTCAGCTGCACCAATATGCACTTTAGCTCCGCTCACGCCAATAATCAGGATCACTGAGGTCAGGATCAGATTTTGCGCTTTGTTGTAATCGACTTTTGATTCAATCAGCACGCGAATACCGGATGCGCCAATAACGCCATATAACAGCAGCGATACGCCGCCCATTACCGGCACAGGAATGGCCTGAATTGCCGCCGCCAGCTTGCCGACGCAGGAGAGCAAAATGGCGAAAATCGCTGCTCCGCCAATGACCCAGGTGCTGTAGACGCGGGTAATTGCCATCACGCCAATATTTTCACCATAGGTCGTATTGGGTGTAGAGCCGAAAAAGCCGGAGATCATCGTCGACAGACCATTGGCAAACATTGATCGATGCAGTCCTGGATCGCGGATCAGATCTTTTTTAACAATATTGGCCGTGACCACCAGATGGCCGACATGCTCAGCGATAACCACCAGCGCGGCGGGCAGAATAGTCAGCATTGCGGCCCACTCAAAGCGCGGGGTATAAAAAGTGGGCAGCGCAAACCAGGGTGCATTTTCCACGCTGCGCCAGTCAACAATGCCAAGAACTGATGAGAGGGCATAGCCTGCCAGTACGCCAATCAGAATCGGAATAATGGCCAGAAATCCGCGAAACAGCACTGAGCCAAATACTGTGACCGACAGTGTTACCATGGAAATCAGAATTGCAGTGCTATCCGGTGCCGTGCCTTCCGCTGGCAGCAGGCCAGCCATATTAGCCGCAACGCCCGCCAGCTCCAGACCAATCACTGCAACAATCGCGCCCATTGCGGCAGGAGGAAACATTACATCCAGCCAGCCGGTGCCCGCTTTTTTCACAATCAGTGCCACGATACAGAACAGCAGGCCACACAGAATAAAGCCGCCCAGTGCAACTTCATAGCCCAGCGGCAGCAGCAGCAGCACCGGTGAGATAAAGGCAAAGCTGGAGCCAAGATAGGCTGGAATTTTACCTTTACAGATAAAGAGATAGAGCAGCGTACCTACGCCATTAAACAGCAGCACGGTAGCTGGATTGATATGAAACAGAATCGGCACCAGTACCGTGGCACCAAACATTGCAAAGAGATGCTGCAGGCTGAGTGGAATGGTTTGCAGCAGCGGCGGGCGTTCGCTTACGCCGATAGCTCTACGCGTCATGATTATCCCCTTTCCCCGTTATCATTCAGGCTGGCCACGCTGACTGTTGCTGTTCATCCGCATAACCTGCTGGTGCAGGTTTACCGGAACCAATCCGATCGCCAGCGCGCTTGACCTTTACTTCTGCGGAGATTTTCGTTGGTGTTTTTATGCCAAAAAAAAGCCGACTCTCTGGCCGGCTGCTCAAATACTACTTTTCAAAAAATGCCAATGCATATTCTGCCCGCATTTGCAGGCCGGGCGTGACTGGCGCAGGCAGGGTATTCACAGCCAGCACAGAGAGACTCAGGCATACGGAAAAACGTGCGGCGTTCGCGCACTCTCTGCTGACAAAGTGACAAGCCGTGTAGCCAGGAGTAATCACTATTTGGTTCCGAAGATCTTGTCGCCTGCATCGCCGAGACCCGGGATAATATACCCCTTCTCATTCAGTCCCTGATCGATTGAGGCAGTGTAGAGCTCAACATCGGGATGCGCTTTTTCCAGAGCAGCTATCCCTTCCGGCGCAGCAACCAGCACCAGTACTTTAATGCTGCTGCAGCCCGCTTTTTTCAGCAGATCGATGGTCGCAATCATTGAGCCACCGGTGGCCAGCATAGGATCCACCACCAGCGCCATGCGCTCTTCAATGTTGGAAACCAGCTTCTGGAAGTAAGGCACCGGCTCCAGCGTCTCTTCATCGCGGTAAACACCCACCACGCTGATACGCGCACTCGGAACATGCTCCAGTACCCCTTCCATCATGCCCAGTCCGGCACGCAGAATCGGCACCACGGTAATTTTTTTACCTTTGATCTGATCAACATCAACCGGGCCGTTCCAGCCCTCAATGGTCACGCGTTCGGTTTCGAGATCGGCTGTGGCCTCATAGGTCAGCAGGCTGCCCACTTCTGACGCCAGCTCACGAAAGCGTTTGGTGCTGATATCATTCTCACGCATCAGGCCCAGTTTATGTTTGACCAGCGGGTGTCTGACTTCCACGATCTTCATGATTATTCTCCCGGATGTGAGTTGAGCTAAAAAAAAATCGCCGGATTATACCGCCTTTTTATTGCGGCGCCACAGCAGATTGGTCAATGTCTTCGCTAACTGTCCTGAGAATAGCGGATTAACAAAAATCTGACGTCGTGAGTAACAGGCATGAGATCAGACTCGCAAACGTTTGCCTGCGCTGTTAGAATTGCCGCGCTTAATTTTTGCCACCAATCGCAATCGCGTGGGGATTCCGCAGTGACCGACAAAACCTCTCTCAGCTATAAAGACGCCGGTGTTGATATTGATGCTGGTAACGATCTGGTTGACCGTATTAAAGGCGTAGTAAAAAAAACCCGTCGCCCGGAAGTTATGGGTGGACTGGGCGGCTTTGGCGCGCTCTGTGCGCTGCCGCAGAAGTATCGCGAGCCGGTGCTGGTTTCGGGAACGGATGGCGTGGGCACCAAGCTACGTCTGGCAATGGATCTCAAACGCCATGACACTATTGGTATCGATCTGGTAGCGATGTGTGTTAATGACCTGGTTGTTCAGGGTGCAGAACCGCTCTTCTTCCTTGACTATTACGCCACGGGCAAACTTGATGTCGATACCGCCTCTGCGGTAGTCACCGGCATTGCTGAAGGCTGTCTGCAATCGGGTTGTGCACTGGTAGGCGGTGAAACTGCTGAGATGCCAGGCATGTATCACGGCGAAGATTACGATGTGGCTGGCTTTTGCGTTGGCGTGGTTGAAAAATCAGAGATCATCGACGGCAGCAAGGTGCAGGATGGTGACGTTCTGATTGCACTGGGCTCCAGCGGCCCGCACTCAAACGGCTACTCGCTGGTGCGTAAAATTCTTGAAGTCAGCGCCACCGATCCGGAAAGCGAGCAGCTGGAAGGGAAATCACTGGCCGATCACCTGCTGGCACCTACCCGCATCTATGTAAAAAATATTCTGAGCCTGATTGAACAGGTAGATGTACACGCTATCGCGCATCTGACCGGCGGCGGCTTCTGGGAAAATATCCCGCGTGTACTGCCGGAAAATACTCAGGCAGTACTGGATGAGCAGAGCTGGCAGTGGCCGGCGGTATTCACCTGGCTGCAACAGGCTGGTAATGTCAGCCGTCACGAGATGTATCGCACCTTTAACTGTGGTGTCGGCATGGTGATTGCACTGAGTCCGGCAGAGGCAGATAAAGCGATTGAGCTGATGCAGCGTGCTGGCGAGCAGGCATGGAAAATTGGTGTTATCAATGCCTCTGACTCACAAGAGCGTGTGGTTATCAACCCATGAAAAAACTGGTTGTACTGATCTCCGGTAACGGCAGCAATCTTCAGTCCATCCTTGACGCCTGCAGCAGCGGGCGGATTAACGGCAGCGTTGCTGCCGTTATCAGCAATAAAGCCAGCGCATATGGCCTGACGCGGGCGCAACAGGCGGGTGTGCCAGCCCTGACGTTAGCGCCCGGCGACTTTCCTGACCGCGAGGCGTTTGATCGCCAGCTGATGCAGCACATTGATGCTTATAATCCCGATCTGGTGGTACTGGCGGGTTATATGCGCATTCTCAGCAGTGCGTTTGTGGCGCATTACCAGAGCCGTCTGCTTAATATCCACCCCTCTCTGCTGCCCAAATATCCGGGTCTGCATACGCATCGTCAGGTGCTGGAGAATGGTGATAGTGAGCATGGAACCTCAGTGCATTTTGTTACCGAGGAGCTGGATGGCGGGCCGGTGATCCTGCAGGCGCGTGTTCCGGTTTTTGCCGGCGACAGTGAAGCAGAGATCGCCGCGCGCGTGCAGCATCAGGAACATACTATCTATCCGCTGGTGATTAGCTGGTTTGTAGATGGCCGGCTGGCAATGCGTGACGACAAAGCGTGGCTGGATGAGCAACCGCTACCCGTTCAGGGGTATGCTCACGAGTAACAGGAAGTCTCTGTGATGCCCCGCGGCGGCAGGCTGCATGTCGGGGCGTCTGCTCTGCTATTCCGCGTTTAACCAAAACGGCCAGTGATGTACTCTTCGGTACGCCGCACGCCGGGCGCAGTAAAGATCTGATCCGTTTTGTTAAACTCAATCAGCTCTCCCTGGTGCATAAAAGCAGTGTAGTCAGAGACGCGCGCCGCCTGCTGCATGTTGTGTGTGACCAGTATCAGCGTAAAGTGCGCTTTAAGCGTGCTCATCAGCTCTTCAATCACCAGCGTGGAGATTGGGTCCAGCGCCGAGGTTGGCTCATCCAGCAGTAATACTTCCGGCTCAATAGCAATTGCTCTGGCAATCACCAGCCGCTGCTGCTGGCCGCTGGAGAGCGTCAGGGCATTCTGCGCCAGATGGTCTTTTACCTCTCCCCAGAGTGCCGCCGCCCGCAATGCACGTTCACACGCCTCATTCAATATCCGGCGATCGCGTACGCCCTGTAGCCGCAGGCCATAGACCACATTTTCATAAATCGATTTAGGAAACGGATTAGGGCGCTGAAACACCATGCCGATGCGGCGACGCAGCGCCGGCAGATCCTGATCCGCCTGCATTACCGGACATTGATCCAGCAGGATCTCCCCTTCAGTACGGCAGCCGCTAATCATATCATTCATGCGATTAAAGCAGCGCAGCAGTGTGGATTTACCACAGCCAGAGGGCCCAATCAGTGCCGTTATCCGGTTTTTCGGGATCTGCAGATTAATATTATTCAGCGCCCGGCGTTCACCATACCAGAGCGACAACGAATTTATCTGCAGCGCAATATGTTCATCAGGCGTCATGTTCCAACCTTTTTAATGCGTCATCAGCCGGTAACGCTCTCGCAGCCGATGCCGCAGGATCATCGCCAGCAGATTCAGCGACAGAATAATAATCACCAGCAGCAGCGCAGTGGCATACACCAGCGGGCGATCGGCGTCGATATTCGGACTCTGAAACGCCAAATCGTAAATCTGAAAACCCAGATGCATAAATTTGCGGTCAAGATGCAGATAGGGAAAAACTGCATCCAGCGGCAGCTCCGGCACCATTTTTACCACACCCACCAGCATCAGCGGTGCAGTTTCGCCTGCTGCGCGCGCCACGGCCAGAATTAAACCAGTGAGCATTGCAGGCACGGCAAGTGGCAGCACCACCCGCCATAGCGTTTCTGCCTGAGTCGCACCCAGCGCCAGCGATCCCTGACGCAACGCGTCGGGGATGCGTGACAATCCCTCTTCTGTTGCCACTATCACTACCGGCAGCGTCAGCAGAGCCAGCGTCAGCGCTGCCCACAGCAGGCCCGGAGTACCGAACGTAGGATTCGGCAGGGCACGGGCAAAAAAGAGCTGGTCGAGAGTGCCGCCAATCAGCCAGACGAAAAAACCGAGACCAAATACGCCATATACAATCGACGGCACCCCGGCGAGATTGACGACCGCAATACGTACCAGCCGTGTCAGCGCGTTGCGTCCTGCGTACTCATGCAGCCAGACTGCCACAATGACGCCAAGCGGCATCACAATAATTGACATCAGCAATACCATCAGGACGGTGCCAAAAATGGCCGGAAACGCCCCGCTCTCACTGCCGCCGGCTGCGGGTGAATCACTGACAAACTGCCATACCTGACGGAGAAAATGCTGTGCTTTCTGCGGCAGGCTCATGCTGTTGGGATACCAGGCAGCCACAATCTGCGTCAGTGGAATGGTATGTTCAGCCCCCTGCGTATCCCGCAGGATCAGCGTATCGCGCTGACTCGCCTGCTGCAGCCAGGTCAGCTGCCGGGTCAGGGCGTTAAAACGCCGCTGCAGTGCGGCACGGTTGGCATCAAACTCCGACTGCTCCTGCAGACCAAAGCGATTATTACGCTGCTGCTCATCTGCCTGCTGCTGTAGTTTTTCCAGCCTGGCATTAAGCCGGGCCATATCGATACGGCGAATATTTGCTGCCTGATGCAGCTCTGTCTGCACCTGCTGCAGACGCTGCTGCAGAAGCGCATAGGGATTCTGCGCGCTTAGCGTTTCACCCTCTTCCTGCAACGCCACCAGCCAGCCATAGGCATTTCCGCCACTGCGACGCTGCAGCACCAGCACATCCTTCGGCTGCTGCGGCTTTGCAGGCGTACGGCTATAGATGACGCGAAAATCGGGCGCGGCAAAATCGCGATTACCGGTTTTCACCAGGTAACGCCATCCGGTCTGCTGCTGCTCTGCCTGTAATGTTTCACCCAGCAGCGCGACCGGCTCTGCATCCGGCGAGCGCAACTGATAGTGATCCACCGGCTGCGGCCAGAAAGCACGAACGCCCTGCCACGCCAGCAAGCCAATCAGCAGCGTAAACGCCAGCAGACAGACCGCAACGGCACCCGCTGTCAGCCAGCGCCAGCGATCATTCTGTCGATGTGCGCTGTTCATCCCTGTCCCTCATGCTGACTGTAGCGCTGGCGCAGTCGCTGGCGAATAATCTCCGCGATGGTGTTAATAACCAGCGTAAACAGCAGCAGCAGTAGTGCACTGAGAAACAGAATGCGATAGTGCGCACTGCCCGCCGCCGCCTCCGGCATTTCGATGGCAATATTTGCTGAGAGCGCCCGCAACCCGCTGAACAGCCCGCCTTCACTTACCGGCGTATTGCCGGTTGCCATCAATACAATCATTGTTTCGCCAACCGCACGACCAAAACCAATCATCAGTGCTGCAAAAATCCCGGCTGAGGCACCAGGCAGCACTACGCGAGTCAGGGTTTGCCATGGTGTTGCACCCAGCGCCAGCGATCCCTGCCCCAGTGCGGCTGGCACGCTGAACAGCGCATCTTCAGCAAGGGTAAAAATCAGTGGCACCAGAGCAAAGCCCATCGCAACGGCAGCCACCAGCAGATTACGCTGATCGTAGTGTGCCAGCTGTTCACTGGCGTCTGGCCAGAGCCGGGCTGACAACCAGAGCGTCAGCAGTGTTACCAGCAGCAACAGCGGCAGCAGCAGAATGACCTCAACACCAGGCTGCCGCCAGCGGGCAGGCAGAGAGTGACTTAGCGCGCCGCACAGCAGCAGCGTGACTGCCAGCAGCAGTGGCAGCAGCATAACCCCTACCAGCGCGTGACTCATATGGGGAGCTATCCAGATACCGGCAATCAGACCAATAACCACGCTGGGCAATGCGCCCATCATCTCAATGCCGGGTTTGACCCAGCGCCGCAGACCCGGCGACATAAACCAGGCGGTATAGATGGCGGCAGCCAGCGCCAGCGGCGTGGCAAACAGCAGTGCCAGCGCCGCGGCTTTTAACGTGCCGCTGACCAGCGGGATCAAACTGAATTTTGCCTGATAGCTGTCACCGGCTGCGGTGGATTGCCATACCCAGTCAGGTTGCGGATAGTTTTCATACCAGATTTTCTGCCACAGATTGCGCCAGGTGATGTCGGGCCAGGGATTATCCAGCCGGAACAGCTGCCAACTGCCCGCGCGCTCAACAATCAGTCCATCACCGCGCGGAGTAAATGCCAGCGCCTGAATGCCCGGTGCCAGCTGACGAGTCAGTATTGGTGCCGCTTGTTTGCTGGCAAACAGCTGCAGCAGCCCCTGTTGATCCCAGCTGGCAAAGACCCGGCGCTGCGTCTCAGTTGCCACGCCCTGCGACGCCTGACCCGCGCGCCAGCTGCGGATCTTATGCAGCCGTGGCCCCTGTGCGCCGGTAATCGCAAACCACTGACTGATACCGTTATCATCGGTAATCAGCAGCGACTGGCCACCTGCCAGCAGCGTTAATTGCCTGGCGGGCGCGGTCAGCAGCTGGGTTTCGCGTAGCGTTGCCACCCCGCCACTGATCTGCCATACCTGTAACTGGCGATCGTGGCTGGCAAACAGCAGCGCGCCATCAGGCGACAGCAGCAGCTGCTCAGCCTGCTGTTGCGGCAACACTATCTGGCTCACTGTTTTGCCATGGTTAAAGGTAATAATGCTGATACCTGCGGGCGTCCGGGCAGCAATACACCACTGATTACTGTCGGGCTGCGCCAGCGCCATCTGGCTTACAGCACCCTGCGGCAGCGACAGCGGCGTATCACCCAGTGGAAAATACCATTCACCCTGGCCGTTGTGGATACGTGGTTGTAACAGCAGCAGTGCGCCCTGCACATTGAGTAACACGGCATCATGACTGCTGCTGGTAACCGCCGCGCGCGGCTCGCCCGCCAGCGCCAGCGCCTGCTCAGCCGGTTCACCGTTGAGCGGAATAAAGCGCGCCTCATGAGGCGTGATGCGCCAGCCCAGCACGCCGTCGCTGCCCAGCGCCAGTGCCGCTGTTTTGTCCCACAGCTGCTGACTTGCCGACGGATGCAGTGCCGGTGCGCTAAACAGCGGCAGTACCACCCAAATCAGCCAGAAAAAAATCAGCAGCATCAGCAGCAATATTCCTGCACCGCATGTTGTAACGACACGCCTGATTAACGTATCGATGGCGTGCCGGCGACGGTCATTAAAATCAACAGGGATGCGGTTTATGCTCATGCCGGCCAGTATTGTGCGTTAGAGAGTGTCGCTATGTTGCCCGTAGCTGGTTGATAAGACAACTGTTGACGTTGGACAAGCCTGCCATACTCTAGCAATATTGATTAAGGAGACTGAGCGGAGCCGCATCACTGCGCGCCTTGCGCCGGACATATCGTCCCGCCACAGCATCACGGAGTCAGAATGGGTCAGGAAAAGCTGTATATCGAAAAAGAAATAAGCTGGTTATCCTTTAATGAACGTGTGCTGCAGGAAGCGGCCGATAAGAGTAACCCGCTGATTGAGCGCATGCGCTTTTTAGGTATCTATTCCAACAACCTTGAAGAGTTTTACAAGGTGCGCTTTGCCGATCTCAAGCGGCGGATTTTGATTAGTGAAGAACAGGGCAAGCCCACTCCCCTGCGTCATCTGCTGAAAAAAATTCAGCAGCGGGTGCTGCGATCCGATCAGGAGTTTGACGCGCTCTATAATGAGCTGCTGCTGGAAATGGCGCGCAATCAAATCTTTCTGATCAATGAACGTCAGCTCTCGGCTAATCAGCAGGAGTGGCTGCGGCACTATTTCAAGCATCAGCTACGGCAGCACGTCACGCCGATTCTGATCAATCACGACACCGATCTGATTGAGTTTCTTAAAGATGACTATACCTATCTGGCGGTGGAGATTATTCGCGGTGACGATATCCGTTATGCGCTGCTGGAGATCCCGTCAGATAAAGTGCCACGTTTTATTAATCTGCCAGCAGAGTCGCCACGCCGTCGCAAGCCGATGATCCTGCTGGATAATATCCTGCGTTACTGCCTGGATGAGATCTTCAAAGGTTTTTTCGATTACGACGCGCTGAACGCCTATTCGATGAAAATGACGCGTGATGCGGAGTATGATCTGGTAACCGAGATGGAGTCGAGTCTGCTGGAGCTGATGTCATCAAGCCTGAAGCAGCGCCTGACCGCCGAGCCGGTACGGTTTGTCTATCAGCGCGATATGCCTGATGCCATGGTTGAAATGTTGCGCCACAAGCTCTCGATCTCCAACTATGACTCGATTGTGCCAGGTGGACGCTATCACAATTTCAAAGACTTTATCGGCTTTCCAAATGTCGGTAAAAGCAATCTGGTTAACCGGCCGCTGCCGCAGATCCGGCACAGTGGTTTTGATGGTTTTCGTAATGGCTTCGATGCGATTCGTCACCGCGATATGCTGCTTTATTATCCCTATCATACCTTTGAGCATGTTCTGGAGCTGCTGCGCCAGGCCTCATTTGATCCCAGCGTGCTGGCGATTAAGATCAATATTTATCGTGTCGCCAAACACTCGCGCATTATGGATGCGATGATCCATGCCGCGCACAACGGTAAAAAAGTCACGGTTGTGGTGGAACTGCAGGCACGCTTTGACGAAGAGGCGAATATCCACTGGGCAAAACGGCTCACCGAAGCGGGTGTGCATGTTATCTTCTCTGCGCCGGGTCTGAAAATTCACGCCAAACTCTTTCTGATTTCGCGACGCGAGGGTGAAGAGGTCGTGCGCTATGCCCATATCGGCACCGGTAACTTCAACGAGAAAACCGCGCGCATCTATACCGACTATTCACTGCTTACTGCTGACGCACGTATTACCAATGAAGTACGGCGGGTGTTTAACTTTATTGAGAACCCTTACCGCCCGGTGACGTTTGAGCATCTGATGGTATCACCGCAGAATTCACGTGCCGTGCTCTATCAGTTGATTGATACCGAAATCGCGAATGCCCAGCAGGGGAAACCACGCGGTATTACTCTGAAAATCAATAATCTGGTCGATAATGGTTTGGTTGACCGGCTCTATGCGGCCTCTGCTGCGGGTGTAAAAATCAACCTGTTAGTGCGCGGTATGTGTTCGCTGATCCCCGATCTGCCGGGTATCAGCGAAAATATTCGCATCACCAGTATTGTTGATCGTTATCTTGAGCACGATCGGGTGTATATTTTCGAAAATGGCGGCGATAAGAAGGTGTTTCTCTCTTCGGCAGACTGGATGACGCGCAATATTGATTACCGTATTGAAGTTGCTGTCGCGGTGCTCGATCCGCGCCTGAAACAACGTATCCTGGATATCATCGCTATTCTGTTAAGTGATACGGTAAAAGCACGTATTATAGACAAAGAGCTAAGTAACCGTTATGTTCCGCGCGGCAATCGCAAGAAGGTGCGCTCGCAGCTGGCGATTTACGATTACATCAAAAGACTGGAACAACCTGAATAACGCCTATGCCAATATCTCCCAAGAGTACGCCGAAGCCGCAGGAGTTCGCGGCCATCGATCTCGGCTCAAACAGTTTTCATATGGTGATTGCCCGCGTGGTAGATGGTGCTATGCAGGTGCTGGGACGCCTGAAGCAGCGTGTACATCTGGCTGATGGGCTCAACGCCCAGAATCAGCTGAGCGAAGAGGCGATGGTACGCGGACTAAACTGTCTGGCGCTGTTTGCTGAGCGTTTGCAGGGATTCAGTGCGGCCAACGTGACTATCGTCGGCACGCATACACTGCGGATCGCCACCAACGCCGAAGAATTTTTGCAGCGGGCAGCCGAAGTAATCCCCTACCCGATTGAGGTGATCTCGGGTAATGAAGAGGCGCGCCTGATCTTTATGGGTGTTGAGCACACTCAGCCCGAGAAAGGCCGCAAGCTGGTGATCGATATCGGCGGTGGATCCACTGAGCTGGTAATTGGCGAAGATTTTGAGCCACAGCTGGTAGAGAGCCGTCGCATGGGCTGCGTCAGCTTTGCCAGCCTCTATTTTCCCGGGGGCGAAATCAGTGTGGATAACTTCCGCCGTGCCCGACTGGCTGCTACACACAAGCTGGAAACGCTGGCATGGCAGTATCGTCTGCATGGCTGGCAATATGCTTTGGGCGCATCCGGTACTATCAAAGCGGCCTGTGAAGTGCTGCTGGCGATGGGTGAGAAAGAGAAGCGGGTAACGCCTGACAATCTCGATATGCTGGTAAGTGAAGTTCTCCGCCATAAATCGTTTGATGCGCTGAGTCTGCCTGGTCTTTCCGAAGAGCGCAAAGCGGTGTTTGTTCCCGGCCTGGCGATCCTCTGCGGCGTCTTTGACGCGCTGGCGATCCGCGATCTGCGCCTGTCAGATGGCGCGCTGCGTGAAGGCGTGCTGTATGAGATGGAGGGACGTTTCCGCCATCAGGATATTCGCAGCCGCACAGCACAAAGCCTGGCAAATCACTATGTGATCGATAGCGATCAGGGACGCCGGGTGCTGGAAACCACTGAACAGCTCTACCTGCAGTGGCAGGAGCAGAACCCTAAACAGGCCAATCCCCAACTTACCGCTCTGTTAAAGTGGGCGGCGATGCTGCATGAAGTAGGCCTGACGATTAACCATAGCGGTATGCAGCGCCATTCCGCCTATATCCTGCAGCACTCTAATATGCCTGGCTTTAATCAGGATCAACAAATGCTGCTGGCAACGCTGGTACGCTTTCATCGCAAAGCTGTGAAGCAGGATGATATACCGCGCTTTACGCTGTTTAAAAAGAAACAGGTGCTGCCGATGATCTTTCTGCTGCGGCTTGGCACGCTGCTAAACAATCAGCGTCAGGCAACCACCCGGCCAGACTCGCTTAAGCTCTCCACTGACGACGGGCACTGGACATTAACCTTCCCGACCGGTTTTCTCAGCCAGAATACGCTGGTACAGCTGGATCTGGAGCGTGAGCAGGCGTACTGGAACGATGTAACCGGCTGGAAACTAATGCTGAATGAGGAGTAAAGCGGGCTGTACACCCGCTGTTTTATCATGACAATACGCCCTGATAACTACTTCAGTGAGAAGTACGATCTGTCGCCGGTGCACTCAGAAGTCCGTGCAGCACTGTCGAAACTTGAGCCTGGTAAAGCGCTGGATCTTGGCTGTGGTAAAGGCCGCAACAGTCTCTATCTTAATCAGCACGGGTTTGATGTCACTGCCTGGGACAATAATCCGGCAAGCCTGGACTATCTGAATACCATTATTGCCACTGAGCAGCTACAGAATATCCGCACCAGACAGTGCGATCTCAACCAGCTGCGCTTTAACGGCAGCTATCAGTTTGTGCTCTCTACAGTGGTCATGATGTTTCTGCAGCCTGAAACCATTCCACAGCTGATTGCCGATATGCAGGCCTGCACGCAGAAGTATGGCTACAACCTGATTGTGGCGGCCATGAACACGGCTGACTATCCTGACACACAACATTTTCCGTTTACCTTTAAGTCAGGCGAACTGAGTCACTACTACCGTAACTGGCATATTGTGAAATATAACGAACACCCGGGCGAACTACACCGGCGTGATGAGCAGGGCAACCGCATAAAATATCAGTTTGCTACCCTGCTGGCGCAAAAAGCGAGTTACTGACACAGTGGCTGGCGCTGACGGCGCTGGTCGCTATTAACTAAGATGTGCGCTTTATCTGCTTATTTTTCACACAGTGATTGACCCTGCTGCACAACTATGACTAAATATTAATATCGCCCATATGGGTATCAACAGGAACATCTCGCGTGAACAGCGCCCTACCGCCCCGAAGACGGCCCAAAACCGGCACCATGACCCGCATTGTTTTGCTGATCAGCTTTTTTATCCTCGCTGGTCGCCTGATTTTTATTATCCCCGGTGCCATTGAGCATCATCAGCAGAAAAAAGCTGTACCGGAACCCGCTACGCTAACCAGCAGCGAAATGCGCTAACGTCACTTCTGCTGGCCTGCTTCTGAGAGAGTCCCGGATCTTCTGCCCGTAACTGCAGGAACGCGCTACACTTTGCTCTGACTTTACAGACACAAAGGACGCGTTATGTCTGCCACGCACGCACAAAAACTGACAGAATCCCGCCACCGCATTCTTAATCTGCTGCTCAGCGAACAGGACTTAGTAGACGTTCTGCTGAATAAATCTGTCGATCTCAACGCCGCCGAACTGCGTGAGATCGCAGGCTGGCGGCAACAGCTGGAGCAGGAGCTGGCACAGCTGCACGCTGCTGACCTGGCAGATATTCTTGAAGCGCTGCCGGAAGAGGAGCGCCAGGCACTCTGGCAGCTGGTGCCCGGTGAACAGCGCGGACGCGTACTGGTTGAAACCTCGGAAACTGTCTGGTCCAGTCTTACTGAGGGCATGAGCGACCGTGAGATCCTGCGCGCCATTGAGCCACTGGATATTGATGACCAGGTTCATCTGGCACGCTACCTGTCACGCGATCTAACCGGTCGTCTGCTGACCTCGCTGGAGCCTGAACTGCGGGCACGCCTGCTGGATGTGATTGAGCTGGATCGCGATCGCGTAGGCCGGATTATGGATTTTAATATTCTCACCGTACGTGATGACGTTACGCTGGCTACCGTTCAGCGCTTTTTGCGTAAGCGCAGCAGTATGCCAAACGGCACCGATAAGATTTTTATTACCAATGAAGATAATCAACTGCTGGGTGAACTGCCGCTCACTGATATTCTGCTCAATAAGCCTAAAATGCTGGTTGCAGAGGTAATGAATCGCCGCCCTGCCACCTTTCAGCTTAATGACAACGCAGAGGATGCTGCCAGCGCCTTTGAGCGTTATAACCTGATCTCTGCCGCCGTTACCGATGCTAAAGGCAAACTGATTGGCCGCATTATTGTGGAAGATGTGATCGACCTGGTAACCGAAGAGAACGAGAGTAACATTCGTAAAATGGGCGGTATCAGTCAGGGTGAAGATGTCTTTGCGCCTGTCCATAAAGCGGTCAGTAAACGCTGGGCATGGCTGGCGATTAACCTCTGTACTGCATTTATTGCTTCACGCGTGATTGGGCTGTTTGAAGCCACGATCTCTCAGCTGGTCGCGCTCGCCACCCTGATGCCAATTGTGGCTGGTATCGGTGGCAATACCGGTAATCAGACCATCACTATGATCGTGCGCGCACTGGCACTGCATCAGGTTGAGCCGGGTAACTTCTCTTTTCTGATTGGGCGTGAGCTGGGTGTCGCTCTGATCAATGGGCTATTCTGGGGTGGCATTATGGGCGGTGTGACCTGGCTGATGTATGACAATATTCAGCTGGGTGGGGTTATGATGCTGGCAATGGTGCTGAATCTGCTACTGGCTGCGCTGATGGGTGTGCTGGTGCCGCTGGTTATGACGAAACTCAGGCGCGATCCGGCGGTAGGCTCCAGCGTGCTGATCACAGCCATCACTGACACCGGCGGCTTTTTTATCTTTCTCGGTCTGGCAACGCTGTTTCTGCTACCACATTGAGCGGCGAGGGTACGATGCTGCGGCTACACTCATTGACATCATAACTCATGGAGAAGCGCATGTTTAAAGTAGATGATTTTGTCCAGGCAAAAACGGGCGGGCCAAAAATGCAGGTACTGCGGGTAGAGGGTGACATGCTGTGGTGCGCACGTATCGATGATCAGCTGAAAAAAGAGATTATGGTCAATGCTGACAGCGTCAATCTCTATCATGAGGATGACGATTTCGGCGTCTGTTAACGCTATCAGCGCGCCGCAGCTGGCGGCGCGCTGTCAGAACTACTCTTTCTGCAAATTATCCCGACCCAGACCACCAATAAACGGCAGTCTCAGCCGCAGCGGCGTGAAATCCACACCAAGATTAAGTCCCAGCAGATTAACCTCTATCCCCTCTTCTGCGCCCAGTGTTACGCCCGCAACGCCCAGCAGTGACAGTTGCAGGCCACGCCCTGACGGTGGCAGTCCCACCGGATGTAGCAGCGAGCGATAATCTTTGCCAAGTGCATTCGCTGGCATATCAAGTTTTAGTGCGGGCACTTCACGACCAATGTGCGCCAGAAACGTATTGCTGTTAGGCCCGGGCCAGGCGCGATAAGTAGCAGGCCATGGATAGGAACGAATCGCCGCCTCAATCTGCGGGATCAACAGTTGCGCATCCGCGCCACGATGATCCACCAGCAGATGCGGCCGTGAACCGTACCAGTAGCCATCCGGCAGATTACGGTTGCGCCGCACTTTATCGCCACTGCCCCAGCTAAGCACTTCATAGCGGGTGTAGCGGGTTTCACCGGTACGTTTAAAAATAATCCACGGATGAACCGCAATAACCCCTTTCCAGCCATACGTTGGTGCAGCATAGACCTGCACCACCGCTTCGCTGGCGTGGCTTACCGGATCGGGTGCCAGGCCAGCAGAGTCACGCCGCGTGGTAGCCCAGCCGCCGGGATCACTCCGGAGATCGCCATGACGTGTAGCCTGCGCGAGACTTGCCGCCAGCGAAAGAGCAATAACACCGAGAAAAGTGAGTATGATAAGTTTAACAGACAACATTCGCTGCTTCCTGATAGCTACCGGTAAGTACTATCATGCAACAAAATGAATAATTTTTATTCACTAACTATGCGACAGCGCAGGCTGGTTTACTGCCTGTGCTGCAACTGCATCCCGCCACAGGCTACGGTTCGCAGGGGGGGTGGTGCAACAACGATTGTTATACAATCTTCCTGCCATCTGTTGCCGGGCAATCGCAGGCTGGTCGCCATAAAAAAGCCCGCACTGCGGGCTTTATATCCTGATGCTGTTATACTATTTTGGCGCAGGTTTGAAAAAAATAACAAAAATTGTTATCTTTATTTTTCTATATTCTTGCTATGCATTTTAAATTACACATCAAAAATTCATTAAGATAAATCAAAATGATTTTTATTAAACCCCATAGATATAGGTATTGTTTTTAATAAGAATAAAGTGGGAAATATAATTAATCTATTATTTATGCAATCATTACCAACATTTAAATCTTACGCGGAAACATGTCATTTTTAATTCGACATAAAAATTCGCCAAACTAAAATTAACACTTCACAGCTCATCAGCGGTGCCTGCTCCTGAACATACCTGTAAAAATATCCGGCCATAAAGTCAATCAAGGATGAACCATTTATTTTTATTTCCACTAATCTATCTACTTACACCACTAGAACATTATAAGAAAAATCCCTGTTAAGGCGTTATAAAACTCCCACTAAAAATATATTTATAGCGAAATTAAAAATACCTTATAAATCTCTATATTTTACTTTACCTGCCTTGTCAGATAACTTAAGCTATGTTTCTCTCTGAAGTTTTTTGCCCCCCTGGAATTGCAATGCATTCGTATTTAGAAATTTTACCCAAAGGATCAACTGCTGTTGCAGTGAAAACAAAAGGACATAATTTCTTTATTAATAGTGACGGAACATCATCAACTGGTTGTTGGGTAGTCTCTAAAGAAAGAGTTGATGATTATGTAATCGTTTTTCACCAAACCAGCCCGTATAATAAAGTTTATATTGGTGAGTTTGTTAGAAAAGATGCTGAAGAGTTTACCGAGCGGCAGGGGAAAAAATACCCACGCTATCGAATTCACATGAAAAACTTAAAACTAGTTCTGGAAACGAATACAAGCTGGACTTCTTTTGTTGGAAGAGGAAACGGTGGTTTCGAACGCATATATCTTGAAAACGAAGGACAAGTAAAGCCCAAATTTCTGGACCCAGACTCTACTGAAGCTGAAGAGGGATACAGAAAAGACTCCACTCAAATGACGAGCACTAGAGATAGAAAATTAGCAAATGCACGTAAGAAAAAAGATAACTACACTTGCCAGTCATGTAAAAAGCAATATAAAGTAAATAATAAGTACGTTATCGACTGTCATCATTTGAACCCTGTAAGCTTAGGAGTAAGGGAAACAAGATTAGATGATCTTATTTCTTTGTGTCCAACATGCCATCGTATTGCTCACACCCGAACCCCTCCATATTGCCTGAAAGAATTAAAAGAAATAATGGAAAAATATGCTTAATCATATGTATTCTGACAAAAAACCATTCACACCTCTTATTTTTTGAAGCGAAATGTATTTACTAATGAGTGTGGCATTTGGTCAGGTAGTCACTCTCATAAATAAACTAATCAGATAGCAAAAAGACTAACTGAATTTGTCAGCCGTAATTTTTAGCATTATTGATGAACCAGCCCCATCAAAAAACCACATCCTAATATGTTTGACGTTATTAGCAACTATCAGCATTAATTATAAAAAAAGCCCGCACTTGAACTGCACCCCAAAAGTTGGACACCCGACTGAATAAGGTGCCGTTCAGTGAGCAGTCCAAAGTTTTCCCTTGAATTACGGCTCGCCGTTGTCACACATTATCTCAACGGCACGGATGGCTATCGTGAGACAGCAACCCGTTTTGGCGTGGGCCGCACGGCGGTTCGTCGCTGGGTTTCCGCATGGCAGCAGCACGGTATTGACGGGCTGACCTGGAAAACGGGTGGCTACACTCCTGAGTTCCGGCTGAAGGTTGTCCGGGCCGTCATTGATGATAAACTTTCGCTCCGCGATGCCACCGCTAAATTTAAACTTCCCAATGAGAGTACCGTTTATCAGTGGATTAAACGCTTTCAGGCGTCAGGGGCCGGGTCTATCTCCGGCCTGAAACGCGGTAGACCGAAAAAGCCGGAACCTATGCATAAGGACATCATCTCCCCGCCAGCGCCACGCGATAATTCCCCTGATGCTCAGGCCGAACTGCGCTACCTTCGCGCCGAAATCGCCTGGCTTAAAAGAGCCGAAGGGCTGGATGGCGGTAAGTTCCAGCGCCGGAAAGCCCTTATCATTCAGGAACTGCGCCGCGAGCACGGGCTGAATGACCTGCTGAAGGCAGCTGGCATGGCGCGAAGCACGTTCTATCATAACCTCTGCGCTCTCAGGAAAGCTGATAAGCACCATACGCTGAAAGAACGAATCCTTGATATTTATCACTACCACAAGGGGCGATACGGTTATCGCCGGATAACACTGGCGCTCCGGCGCGGTGGTTGCCCCATTAATCACAAGACGGTGCAGCGCCTGATGGGCGAGCTGTCGCTCCGCGCCCTTATCCGCGTCAGAAAATACCGCTCATGGAAAGGCCAGGTGGGGAAAATAGCCCCCAACCGCCTGCAACGCGACTTCACAGCCATCAGCGCCAACGAGAAATGGGTGAGTGACGTGACGGAGTTCTCCGTTAACGGCGAAAAGCTTTACCTCTCCCCGGTCATTGACGCTTTTAATAGTGAAGTCATTGCATACAGCCTGTCGGAAAGGCCAGTGATGGCGCTGGTTAATACGATGCTGGATAAAGCATTTACGCGGCTGACGCCAGGGGATGCACCCGTGCTGCACACTGATCAGGGCTGGCAGTACCAGATGACGGCCTATCAGGACAGACTCCGGGCAGCAGGTGTGGTGCAAAGCATGTCGAGAAAGGGCAACTGCCTTGATAACGCGATGGCAGAAAGCTTTTTTGGTACGCTCAAATCCGAATGCTTCTATCTGGAGGAATTCAGCAGCGTTCCTGCGCTTAAAGAGGCCATTGATGCCTATATCCACTACTACAATTATGAGCGAATCAGTCTGCGCCTCAATGGCCTCAGCCCGGTAGAGTTCCGCTTACTTCAACAGGTGACGGCCTGATCGTTGAGGGCACGAGACAAAGGCCGAATATGGCTGGGGAAAAGGCGCATTTTATTGACATGCATCAATAAAACATCAAACAGTATTTCATCGTGACAGGTTGGACAGAAGATAATCGCCCATTCAACTAATAAGGGAGCTTATTCAATGGCTATACCTGTATATTTATGGCTTTACGAAGAAGAAGGGAAGTTATTAAAAGGTTCTGTTGATGTAACAGGTCGTGAAGGAAGCATCGAGCTAACCGGAATGCAGCATGATTTATTTATCCCAACGGACGATGCAACAGGTACGCGACAACATGAAGCGTATATCTTTGAAAAACTGATAGATAGCTCATCACCACTGCTGTATAAGGCACTCACCACAGGGAAAACGCTGGCTAAAGCGGTATTTAAGTTCTACCGCATCAATTACAACGGCCAGGAAGAAGAATATTTCGTTACGACGCTTGAAAGTGTGAAAGTGTGTCATATTGTACCTGTAATGTTCGATACAAAAGACCCATACTTTGAAAAACAAGGCCACATCGAACATATCGGATTTCGTTATGAAAAAATCGACTGGCATTATACAGACGGAAATATTAAACACACCGATAGCTGGAAAGATCGGAAAACAGCATAAGGAGATCATCAATGGCTAACTGGACGTACAAACAAAGTACCGGCGAACTATTTCGGGATGGCAAGCTAATTGAAAAAGGCTACTCCGGCGTTCTCACCAATAAAAATAATCCTGACCGTGAACAAGTTCGCGGCATGGGGCCTATTCCTCGTGGGACGTGGAAAATAGGAAGCACCGGAACCAGCAAAGGCCCGCTGACCATAACCTTAATCCATGTAAGCGGTAATTCTTACAGACGTGACATGGGAACTTTCCGTATGCATGGGGAGAAAGTTCACGGTGTACCAGGCTTCGCATCGGAAGGGTGCATAATCATGTACCCACACACACGCCTAATGGTGAGTAAGGATCGTGGGGCATTGCTGGAAGTGATCCGATGAGAAGCCTACTTGCCATTACGTTAATACTGCCTGCTTTCGTGTTTGCAGCAATTACACCTGAATCGGCGACTAGGGCACGGCTCTCTGCTTCTGACTGGAATTACATCTCCCAAAAAGTGGCATCCGGCCAAGAAGACTGGTTGTCTATAGTACCGTCTCTGGCACCAAAGATTAATAAAGAACAGGCCGATCAGCTTGAAGATGCTTTAGCGACTGCGCTACCTATTAACACGAGAAAAGTATTATCAGTATTGCGCAAGATTGATCGTAGGGAAAATTCCAACGTTGGCGGTACCGATATTGTTTGCGTGTTGAAGGTAGTGAGATCTGGCAAGAGCGCTGACGCATACTATGCTGATACACGACTCGCATTGCTGGATGATCCTGACGGGGCAAAATGTCTCTGGAACCTTGAGAGTGTATGGGAAGAGACAAAACAGTATCAGAATAACCTCCAATAATCGAGTTGAGTAATTCCTTTGAATTCCCCGACCAATTTACTTAAGGTCGGGGAAATCTCAAAAACGCCCCGCCCTTGTCCAACATTCCGGGGTCAGTTCAACTTGCGGGCTTTATATCCTGATACTGTCTTACTGTTTATACGAGCAGTCTGTTACCAGACGTTAAATCATTCCCACTCAATCGTCGCCGGTGGTTTACCCGAAATATCGTATACCACACGGGAGATACCGTTAACTTCATTGATGATACGGTTAGAGACACGTCCCAGGAACTCATACGGCAGATGCGCCCAGTGCGCGGTCATAAAGTCGATGGTTTCTACTGCGCGCAGTGAGACCACCCAATCATATTTACGCCCGTCGCCCATAACGCCGACTGAGCGCACTGGCAGAAACACGGTAAATGCCTGGCTCACTTTGTTGTAGAGATCGGCTTTGTGCAGCTCTTCGATAAAGATAGCGTCAGCACGGCGCAGCAGGTCGCAATACTCTTTCTTCACTTCGCCCAGTACACGCACGCCCAGACCCGGCCCCGGGAATGGATGACGATAAAGCATATCGTATGGCAGACCCAGCTCGAGACCAATCTTGCGAACCTCATCCTTGAACAGCTCTTTCAGCGGCTCAACCAGACCCATCTTCATCTCTTTTGGCAGGCCACCGACATTATGATGCGATTTGATCACATGCGCTTTGCCGGTGGCAGACGCCGCAGATTCAATCACATCCGGGTAGATAGTGCCCTGTGCCAGCCATTTCACATCGGTCAGCTTTAGCGCTTCTTCGTCGAATACTTCAACAAATACGCGACCAATGATTTTACGTTTGGCTTCCGGATCGTTCTCTCCTGCCAGCGCTTCCAGGAAGCGCGCTTCGGCCGGTACATGTACGATGTTCAGACCAAAATGGTCACCAAACATATCCATAACCTGCTCAGCTTCGTTCAGACGCAGCAGACCGTTATCCACAAATACGCAGGTCAGACGCTCACCAATCGCACGGTGCAGCAGCATTGCAGTTACAGAGGAGTCAACGCCACCGGAAAGTCCCAGAATAACCTTGTCATCACCTACCTGCTGACGAATACGTTCAATTGCATCTTCAATGATTTTTGCCGGTGTCCAGAGTGCTTCGCAGCCGCAGATATCGCGGACAAAACGCTCCAGCATACGCAGTCCCTGACGGGTGTGAGTCACTTCCGGATGGAACTGCACGCCGTAAAACTTCTTCTCTTCATTCGCCATAATGGCAAACGGGCAGGTTTCGGTGCTGGCAACGGTAACAAAATCAGCCGGAATAGCGGTCACTTTGTCGCCATGGCTCATCCAGACATCAAGCAGAGGTTTACCCGACGCGCTGATCGCATCTTCAATATCGCGTACCAGTGCACTCTGAGTCGTAACTTCCGCCTGAGCATAGCCAAACTCGCGCTCGTCAGAACCCTCGACTTTGCCCCCCAGCTGCATTGCCATGGTCTGAATACCGTAGCAGACGCCCAGCACCGGAACGCCGGCATTAAAAACATACTCAGGCGCGCGCGGGCTGTTGAGCTCGGTGGTGCTCTCAGGGCCACCTGAAAGAATAATGCCGTTGGGATTAAACTGGCGGATTTGCTCTTCGGTGACATCCCACGCCCAGAGTTCGCAATAAACACCCAGCTCACGCACGCGGCGCGCAACCAGCTGTGTATATTGAGAACCAAAATCGAGGATCAAGATACGATGTTTATGAATATTTTCAGTCGTCATTGAGGCGTTTCCATTGGGATGGACTTAACAATAAAAGCGCCCGGCCAGAGCCGGGCGGGAAATCTTCAGGGATCAGGAACCCATGCGATAGTTGGGTGACTCTTTAGTGATGGTCACATCATGCACGTGGCTTTCGTTGATGCCTGCGCCGCTGATACGGACAAACTCCGCTTTGGTGCGCAGATCGTCAATGGTCGGGCAACCGGTCAGACCCATGCAGGAGCGCAGGCCGCCCATCTGCTGATGTACGATCTCTTTCAGACGTCCTTTATACGCTACGCGGCCTTCAATGCCTTCCGGCACCAGCTTGTCTGCGGCATTATCAGTCTGGAAGTAGCGGTCAGATGAACCTTTAGACATCGCACCCAGCGATCCCATACCGCGATAAGATTTAAACGCACGTCCCTGGTAGAGTTCAATTTCACCCGGAGACTCTTCAGTACCAGCCAGCATGGAACCCACCATAACCGCTGCTGCACCTGCGGCGATAGCTTTAGCGATATCACCAGAGAAACGGATACCGCCATCGGCAACAACCGGAATACCGGTGCCTTCCAGCGCCGCTACCGCGTCAGAAACTGCCGTGATCTGCGGTACGCCCACGCCGGTGACGATACGGGTGGTGCAGATAGAGCCTGGACCGATACCCACTTTCACCGCGCTAACGCCCGCCTCAGCCAGCGCCAGTGCGCCAGCACCGGTAGCAACGTTGCCGCCGATGATTTCGAGATCCGGATATTTAGCACGCGTCTCGCGAATACGTTGCAGCACGCCTTCAGAGTGGCCGTGAGAAGAGTCAATCAGCAGCACATCAACCCCAGCGGCAACCAGCGCATCAACACGCTCTTCATTGCCCGCTCCGGCACCCACGGCAGCACCCACACGCAGACGGCCCTGCCCATCTTTACAGGCGTTGGGTTTACGTTCTGCTTTCTGGAAATCTTTAACGGTGATCATGCCCAGCAGGTGGAAGCTTTCATCAACGACCAGTGCTTTCTCAACGCGCTTTTCATGCATCTTATGCAGCACAACATCACGTGCCTCGCCCTCTTTTACCGTTACCAGACGCTCTTTTGGTGTCATAACCGCCGTAACTGGCTGCGTCAGATCGGTAACAAAGCGCACATCGCGACCGGTAATAATGCCTACCAGCTCATTGCTGGCATTCACAACCGGATAACCCGCAAAGCCGTTGCGTTCGGTAAGCTCTTTAACTTCTGCCAGCGTAGTGGTTGGCAGCACGGTCTGCGGCTCACTAACCACGCCGCTCTCATGCTTTTTCACCTTACGCACTTCATCCGCCTGACGCTCAATCGACATATTTTTGTGGATAAAGCCAAGTCCACCTTCCTGTGCCAGCGCAATAGCCAGACCCGCTTCGGTCACGGTGTCCATGGCAGCAGAGAGCATAGGAATATTGAGGCGGATATTTTTGGTCAGTTGGGTGCTGAGGTCAGCGGTATTAGGCAGAACAGTGGAGTGAGCGGGAACGAGCAGGACGTCGTCAAATGTAAGGGCTTCTTTTGCGATTCTAAGCATTGCAATATCTCCACCTGGGGCGTTGAAAACAGATAAAATATTGCCGCGGCATTATACAGGCCGAAATCGATTGCCTCCAGCGTTTTTTTGGGAAATGTCTTGATCCTGTGCAGCAGGCATGTAGTATCGATGAATTAACCTTCTGATTTAAAATTTGATCCTCATCACATGTCACTACCTGCAACCACCAATATTTTTACCATCAGCCGTCTTAATGCCACGGTGCGCACGCTGCTGGAAAATGAGATGGGCCTGGTCTGGCTCAGCGCTGAGATTTCAAATTTCACTCAGCCCGCCTCCGGACACTGGTACTTTACGCTGAAAGATGATGCCGCTCAGGTACGCTGTGCGATGTTTCGCAACAGTAACCGGCGCGTGACCTTTCGTCCGCAGCATGGTCAGCAGATCCTGGTGCGTGCCAGCGTTACGCTTTATGAACCGCGCGGCGACTATCAGCTTATTGTTGAGAGTATGCATCCGGCTGGTGAAGGACTGTTACAGCAGCAGTTTGAGCAGCTGAAAGCGCAACTCAGTGCCGAAGGGCTTTTTGATCAGCAGTTTAAGCAGGCTCTGCCTGAGCCGGCGCGTCAGGTCGGTGTGATCACCTCTGCAACCGGTGCCGCCCTGCACGATATATTGCGCGTGCTGCATCGTCGCGATCCTTCGCTGCCGGTAGTGATCTACCCCACGGTGGTTCAGGGGACGGATGCGCCAGCCGCTATCGCACGGGCGATTGAGCTGGCAAACCAGCGTAATGAGTGCGACGTACTGATTGTTGGTCGCGGTGGCGGATCGCTGGAAGATCTCTGGAGCTTTAACAGTGAACAGGTGGCACGCGCTATTTTTGCCAGCCGCCTGCCCGTTGTCAGCGCGGTGGGACATGAAACTGACGTAACGATTGCTGATTTTGTCGCTGATTTGCGTGCTCCTACTCCTTCTGCCGCTGCAGAAATCGTGAGCCGCAATCAGATTGAGCTGCTGCGCCAGCTGCAATCGCAACAGCAGCGGATGGAGATGGCGATGGATTACTATCTCGCCCGTCAGCAGCGTCGTCTCACGCAGTTGCAGCATCGCTTGCAGCAGCAGCACCCACAGTTACGCCTGGCCCGTCAGCAGACCGCGCTTTTTCAGTTACAGCATCGTCTGAGCGAAGCTGCCGACCAGCAGTTGCGGAGCGCTATGCGGCGTCAGGAGCGGCTTGCAGAGCGGCTGCGTATTCAGCAGCCACAGGATCGTATCCTGCGTGCCCGGCAGCAGCTCTCACAGTGGCAATATCGTCTGCAACAGAACATGACGCAGCAGCTGGGTCAGTCACGTCAGCACTTTGCAACAGTGATGGCGCAGCTGGAGGGCGTAAGCCCACTGGCAACGCTGGCGCGCGGCTTTAGTGTAACCACTGATGCCCGGGATAATGTGGTGCGGCAAAGTGCGCAAATCAGCAAGGGCGACATGTTACGTACCCGGCTGGATGATGGCTGGGTAGAGAGCGAAGTCACTGCTGTAAAACCGCTTAAACGCCAGCGCAAACCGCGATCGCAGAACCAGACATAATCACGGTTATCACCGCGTTTGCCTCATCAGGCCTCTGAGCAGGATTACAACCGCACTGACTTTGCCAGGCCGGTCATCACGGTTATCACCGCGCTTGCCAAATCAGGCCTCTGAGCAGGATTACAACCGCACTGGCTCTGCCAGGCCTGTCATCGCAGTTATTGTCGCGTTCGCCAAATCAGACCTCTGAGCAAGATTACAGCCGCACTGGCTCTGCCAGGCCTGTCTTCACAGTTATCGTCGCGTTCGCTCTATCGGCTCTGTTAGCGCGGTTACCGATTTACTGCGGCGCGGTGAAAGCGCCACCTGCTCACCATTCGCCCGTTCAGCTCTGCCCCGGTCTATACTTTCTGCATACTTACTATTCAGGGAGTCTGGCATGCCCTATAGCGTAATTCCGCCCTATATTCTGCGTAATATCATTGATAACTGTTCAGGTCTGCCGCAAGCGTCGGCGCGTCGCACACTGACGCATGTACAGCAGCTGATGGCAGAGCACACTCATCCCGCATCTGCTGCTGATATTGCTCAGCCTGGTCATGTTCTGCGGGCAATTTTTGATGCCGGACAGAGCCAGACGCTGCCAGGCAATCTGGTGCGCCGGGAGGGAGAGGCCAGCAACGGCGATATCGCAGCTGACGAGGCCTGGAACTATCTGGGCGTCACTTATGCCTTTTTCTGGCAGATTTATCAGCGCAACTCGCTGGATAACCAGGGGTTGAAACTTGATGGCACCGTGCATTATGGCAAGGCGTATCAGAATGCGTTCTGGAACGGGCAGCAGATGGTTTTTGGTGATGGAGATGGCGAAATCTTTAACCGCTTTACGATCGCTATTGATGTGGTCGCACATGAGCTGACGCATGGGGTCACAGAGAGCGAAGCGGGTTTAATCTATTTTCAGCAGGCAGGTGCGCTGAATGAGTCTATGTCAGACGTGTTTGGCTCGCTGGTAAAACAGTTTTATCACCAGCAGCGTGCTGATGAAGCAGACTGGATTATTGGTGAAGGCTTGCTGGCCAGTGGTATCAACGGCAGCGGACTGCGGTCTATGTCAGCGCCAGGCACCGCTTATGATGATCCGCTGCTTGGCAAAGATCCGCAGCCGGCGGATATGGCTCACTATATCGATACGCGTGAAGACAACGGCGGCGTACATCTTAACTCCGGCATTCCAAATCGCGCGTTTTATCTGGCGGCAACCGCACTCGGTGGCTTTGCCTGGGAACGCGCCGGTCAGGCCTGGTATGATGCGCTGTGCGATAAGACATTACCGCAAAATGCAGATTTCAGCACCTTTGCCGGTTATACAGTACAACACGCGGCCAGACGCTTTGATCAGCAGGTTGCAGAGCAGATTCGTGCGGCCTGGCAAAAGGTGGGTGTAGAGTGAAGATTGAACTGACCGATGATGCAGTTGTGGAACTGGCACGCGAAGGAGGATTCGCATTTATTCCGGCACTGCGTAAGGCGCGTCGCTTTGCGCTGGCTCAGCTGCCCGAACCGCAAAAACAGCGGGTTTGTCAGGTTGTTGAGCAGGCGCTGCCATACGGTGAGCAGGCGGAAAAGGCCAGCAGCATTGGTCAGGGCGATCAGCACTATTTTCGTCTGCAAATCACCTATGCCACGCACCATGAAGCGGGCGCAATTATTATCTATATAGCCGAGAAAGATGCACCGCCAGCGCTGCAGGCGCTGTGGCAGAATGGAGAATAGGCAAAAAAAAGGCCAGCATCAGATGCCGGCCCCGTTGCGCTTATTTACGCTCTGGCAGCGCGTAAGCAATGACATAATCACCGCGATCCGGCGACTGGCGTGCTCCGCCAGCAGAGATCAAAATATACTGTTTGCCATTTTTTGGTGAGACATAGCTGATAGGTCCGCCCTGGCTGCCAACTGGCAGCCGTGCTTTCCACACTTCTTTACCGGTTGAGCTATCAAACGCACGCAGATAGTAATCCTGAGTCCCTGCGATAAAGACCAGGCCACCCTGCGTCGCCAGCGTACCACCGAGCGTCGGCATGCCTACAGGCATCTGTACATGCATTTTAACCCCGAACGGGCCCGTATCCTGTACAGTACCTACCGGCACCTGCCAGACAATCTGACGGGTTTTCATATCAATCGCCGACAGCGTACCAAATGGCGGCGCCTGGCAGGGAATACCCAGCGGCGACATAAAGCGATTTTTATTTACCGCATAAGGCGTGCCTTTCAGCGGTACAGCGCCCATACCGGTGTTAACCGCTTCGCCGCCATTGCTGCCGCGGGCGATTTTACTGGTATCCTGCGGGATCATCTGCACCCACAGGCCCAGTCGCATATCGTTAACAAACATATACTGGTTATTGGGATCAAAAGAGATGCCTCCCCAGTTCATGCCGCCCAGCGATCCCGGAAAACTCAGTGATTTATCTGTGTCCGGAACAGTAAACAGTCCGTCATACCGCATGCCTTTAAATGCGATACGGCACGCCAGCTGATCAAACGGCGTTGCGCCCCACATATCAGATTCAGTCAGCGTCTGGTTACCAATATTTGGCATTTCAACTGAATATGGCTGCGTTTTTGTATACTGCTCGTCTGGAATATGGCCCCGTGGTACCGGACGCTCTTCTACTTTAGTCAGTGGCTTACCAGTCAGGCGATCCAGTACCCAGATCATGCCGGTTTTCGCGCCGATAACAACCGCGGGCTTCGTGGTGCCATCCTTCATCGGAAAGTCAACCAGGCTGGGCTGCATCGGCAGGTCAAAATCCCACAGATCGTTATGTACCGTCTGGTAGACCCATTTCTGCTGACCAGTGGTAGCATCCAGCGCCAGAATTGATGCGCCGTAGGTATGATCAAGCTCTGTACGGTTTGCGCCCCATAAATCAACCGAAGAGCTGCCCATTGGCAGAAACACCGTATTCATTGCCGGATCGTAAGAGAGCGGCGCCCAGGAGTTGGGGGTACTGCGGGTATAATCCTGGCCTGGCATCAGTACGGCATTGGGATCCTTATTACCCGGATCGAATGCCCAGCGCATTTTACCGCTGATCACATCAAAACCGCGCAGGACGCCACCCGGCATATCAGTCTGCACATTGTCAGCCACACGGCCGCCAACCACTACGGTGGTGCCGGCAACCTGCGGTGGGGATGTCAGCTGATAGAGTGGATCAGGGGCTTTACCTAATCCCTGTTTTAAATCAACCACCCCATTGTCGCCAAAGCTGGTGCAAAATTCACCGTTGTCAGCATTGATGGCGATCAGGCGTGCATCAATTGTATTCATCAGAATACGGCGCTGGCAACTGTCGCCAGCTGCCATAACCGGCTGCGGCACTGGCGTTGAGCCTGGCTGAGTCGGTTGCGTTACCGGTTTAGTTGCATCGAAATAAGCCAGACCACGGCAGCGGTTCCACACTTCAGCCTGGGCATTAATATTACGGCTCCAGATTTGCTTACCGCTGTCTGCCTCTACTGCAATGACATTGTTGTGCGGCGTACAAAGATAGAGCGTGTTACCAATTTGCAGTGGCGTTTGCTGGTCCTCTGCCCCGTTGCCAGTCGGGCTAATCGGCGTATCGCCAGTGTGGAAGATCCAGGCGACCTGCAGCTCATTAACATTGTCACGCGTAATCTGATCGATTGCCGCAAAGCGATCGCCCTCAGGCGTGCGGCCATAGCTGCTCCAGTCCTGCTGTGGTTTACTTTTGTCGACCGGGATCAGCGGACGCTGGGTACCGGTAAAGGCCACGGTCGGATGGGGCTGAAACATCTGCACGACAGTTGCAACCATGCCCACAGCAATCAGCGCTGAAAGTGCATAAGAGACGTTTGCCAGCGACGCTTTACCTTCGCTTTTACGCAGTGCAGGCCAGGTCAGAAACGCCACCAGCATAAGACCAGCTGGTACCATCAGGCGGGAAACCAGCGGCCAGAAGTGCCATCCGGCGTCCATAACCGCCCAGATCAGGGTACCGATAAATACCAGCGCCAGTATCATCACGGCTGATGCTTTACGCCGGATAAACTGAATTGCCGATACAATCATAACGATTCCGGCAATCAGAAAATATTTGCTGCCATCCAGTGCTGCCAGTTTGCCGCCACCAATAGCGAAAAACAGGCCAATAGCCAGCAGTACCAGCCCAAAAAGTATGGACCAGATGCTCAGCCCTTTGCCGGGCCGGGCAAGACGTTCTGCCATAGTACAATCTCTCCTGAAAAATGTGGCGCACGCTGTCTGTCGATTCACTCAGTGCAAAACGTCAGCGGGCGGTGATATGTCATTAGCAACGAACTCTGCGGCAATGCGCTAACCTCATTCATCTATGATTACGCGGTTTATCGGGGCAGGCTCACAACAAAGCGGCGGGATTGTAACAAACGACCTTGTCCTAAGTGAACATTTTGTAACTACAGATTTATCTGCAGGTATCGTCATTGTTACGTCTGTTAAGCGGTACGGCTGATTCTTACAGACAAAAAAAGAGCCCTGGCGGGCTCTTTTCTGGTTAACGTTTGTTTTTCTTCAAATGAGAAATCAGACGTTTGCGTTTGCGCTGCTGAGTTGGCGTCAGCAGGTTACGCTTGCCAGCAAACGGGTTATCCCCCTCCTTAAACTGGATGCGAATCGGCGTACCCATTACATTCAGCGAGCGGCGGAAGTAGTTCATCAGATAACGTTTGTAGGAGTCTGGCAGATCCTTGACCTGATTACCGTGGATCACCACGATAGGCGGGTTGTAACCACCTGCGTGCGCATATTTCAGCTTAACACGACGTCCACGCACCAGCGGTGGCTGATGATCGTCGGCAGCCATATTCATAATACGCGTCAGCATTGAGGTATTAACACGTTTGGTTGAACAGTCATACGCTTCTGTCACTGACTCAAACAGGTTACCCACCCCGCTACCGTGCAGCGCAGAGATAAAGTGCACACGGGCAAAATCGATAAAGCCAAGACGATAATCCAGCGTCTCTTTGACCTCATCTTTAATTTCCTGTGGCAGGCCATCCCATTTGTTCACCACAATCACCAGCGAACGTCCGCTGTTGAGGATAAAGCCAAGCAGGGAGAGATCCTGATCGGAAATCCCGGCGCGCGCGTCAATTACCAGCATCACGACGTTGGCATCTTCAATTGCCTGCAGCGTCTTGATGACAGAGAACTTCTCAACGGTATCGGTGATTTTACCGCGTTTACGTACCCCGGCGGTGTCGATCAGAATATATTCGCGATCGTCACGCTCCATCGGGATATAGATGCTGTCGCGCGTCGTGCCCGGCATGTCATACACCACCACGCGATCTTCACCAAGAATACGGTTAGTGAGTGTTGACTTACCTACATTAGGACGGCCTACGATAGCCAGCTTGATTGGCAGACCCGTTGGATCGAACTCCTCTTCCTCTTCTGCCTGCTCTTCTCCGCTCTCTTTAGCCGCTAATGCAGCCCAGTAAGCTTCGTTTTCATCCTCTTCGCTGACTTCCAGCGGCGCAATTTCATCCATCCACGGCAACAGCGCGGTTTCCAGCAGCGTGGTAACACCACGGCCGTGCGATGCAGCAATTGGATGAATGTCGCCCAGACCGAGTGCGTAGAAATCCAGCACGGCGGCGTCGGCATCCAGACCGTCGGTTTTGTTGGCAACCAGGAATGTGGCTTTCTCACGGGAGCGCAGATGATTAGCAATCTGCTGATCCGCAGGCATTACGCCCGCACGCGCATCAACCATAAACAGCACAACGTCAGCTTCTTCAATCGCCAGCAGCGACTGTTCCGCCATGCGGTCTTCAACCCCTTCCTCTGTGCCATCAATACCGCCGGTATCAATAACAATAAATTCGCGCCCTTCCACTTCGGCGCGACCATATTTGCGATCGCGAGTCAGTCCAGGGAAATCGGCCACTAACGCATCACGGGTGCGCGTTAAGCGGTTAAACAGCGTGGATTTCCCCACATTGGGACGCCCAACCAGCGCGACCACAGGTACCATAACACTTGCCTCAGTTTAATAATGAATTGCCCTAATGGCGTGATTGTAACGACATTCGCCGCCGACACGTCAGGCTCAGGGCATCTAGGATATCACGCCTGATAAAAAACAGAACGGCTCCTGACGGATCAGGAGCCGTAAAAACAGCCAGAAAACGGGTTTCCGCGCAGCCAGTAATTAGCGACTGATAGCGTAAACTTCACCGCCTTTGGCCTGGATCAGCAGCTTATCGCCCGCGACTACAGGTTCAGTCTGGAAGCCATCGCTATCCAGCTTCTGCTGGGCCACAAAACGCCCATCCAGCGTATTGATCCAGTGTACGTAGCCTTCGCTGTCTGCCACTACCAGATAGCCGTTGAACAGCACCGGCGCCGTGAGGTTGCGATGCAGCAGATCGCTCTGACGCCACAGCGCTACGCCGCCATCCGCATTGAGCGCAATAACCCGATCATCCTGATCCACCAGATAGATACGTCCGGCATCAACAATCAGATCTTTTACGCCACCAATTTCACGCTTCCACATAATCTGACCGGAACGCAGGTCCAGCGCCGTCAGATCGCCGTTATAAGCTAACGCATAGACGACACCATTAACGATAACCGGCGTAGTGTCCACATCATTCAGGCGATCGATTTCAGTGGCACCGCTGGGCTGCGAAATACGCTGCTGCCAGATCAGCTGTCCCTGATTCATAATTACTGCGCTGACGCGACCGTTGTCACCGCCAACAATAGCGCCGCCAAACGCCACCGCTGGCGCAGATTCTCCGCGCAGCGAGAGCGCTGGCATATCAAGGTTCACGGTCCATTTTACTGCACCGCTGTTTTGATCCAGTCCCTGCAGCATACCATTACTGGTATGGATCAGTACCAGACCATCACTGACTACCGGACGTGACAGTGCTTCACCCGCTACTTTGCTCTGCCAGGCCAGGCTACCGTCGCTGCTGTTAAGTGCGAATACCTGCCCGCGCTCGCTACCGATATAGAGGCGATCGCCGCTGGCCGTGACACCACCAGAGAGCAGCGCCGAAATGTTTTTCGAGAAAAAGCCAGTTTTCTCAGAGAGATCAACTTTCCACTTCTCTTTACCATTGCTGGCATCCAGCGCTTTTACTACGCCAAAGCGGTCAGCGGCATACACGGTGCCATCCAGCCAGGCTGGATGCAGATTTGAATAGAAATCACCGATGCCGTCGCCAACTGAAGTACTCCAGACGGTTTCCGGTGTGAACTGATTTTCCACCTTCGGCAGCGGAGCCATCTTCACTACATCTTCTTCGCCGCTGAATAGCGAGCAACCGCTGAGCAGAGTGACGGAAATCAGCCCTGGCAGCAGGTATTTACGTAATTCCATGTGCGCTCTCTTGTCTG
>CAJYKU010000023.1 GCA_913775175.1 uncultured Pantoea sp. | reverse complement strand
TCAGCAAAAGTGGTTTGAATATCAGTCATGTAGTACACGTGCCTCTTAGATTGCGGCGGCCAGTCTACATAACTCGTCGTGAAAACTTTCAGTCATTTTCATCAAAAAGTGTGAACCGGCTCAAATTAGAAGTTTTGACGAACAGAAAAGCCCTCACCTCTTAAGATGATGACTTTACAGGCAAAACAGGCAAAAAAGTTCGTCAGCTATTGCTGGTCAGATTCTGATAAATCGTCTTGTGTCTGGCCGAGTTGCGCCAGTTCCAACAATGCGTATCGGTGTTCAACAAAGTTGTTAACGTTGTTAGACACCGCCAGTTTGAACAACGCTTTCGCGTCGTCCTTCTCCCCCAGACTTAGGTAATACTTACCTAAATAGAAGTTGGTTTCACTGAGATGTTCAGCGAGCGAGGTGTTATCCGTTGCGTCCGCCTTGAGACGTTCCATCAATGTTTTTTCACTGATGTCGCCCAGGTAGAACTCGACAATATTCCATCCCCATTGATCCTTAACCGCTTTGTTGTAACGCTGTTTCAGCGCCACAGTAGCCTTATCGTTGTCTATCTCGCGTTCTGCCAGATAGAGCCAGAGACTGCGGAATGGATCTTCGGGATCGTCTTGATAAAACGCCAGCAGATCATCTTGCGCTAACCTGTACCGACCGCCGTAATAGAGGGCGATACCACGATTTAAATGCGCATAATTGTAAGTTGGATCAAGCTCAAGTACAGAATCAAACGCTTCATAGGCGGCATCAAAGTTGCCAGCCTGTGTTAAATATATACCAAGATAGTTAAACACTTCTGGCATATCTGGTCTTATAGACAGCGCTTGCGAGAAATCGTTCCGCGCTAATGCCCTAAGACCCAAACTATCATACAACACTCCGCGCTCATATAACAGCTGTGCGCGTTCATCGTCGGTAAGGGCTCGACTGGCAAGAATTTGTTCCATTCGCGCCAGGATCACCTCTTGCTGCAGTGTGGGCTGCAAAGGTACTGCCAGAACTTCGTTCTTACGCCAATTGGAGTTGCTGCATCCTGCCAGCGAAATAGCTGTCGCAACAATACACCAGCGCAAAAAAGGCTTCATTTCCCACTCCCGATACAAACATTGGGATAACCATCCTGTTACCCGCCTGCTATGCACAAGGGTTCCCGCCCTCGCGATGATACTCCGGTAGCTTCGGTATGCCGGCACTGCCGCCACTACCTGGCAATCAGAGTATACAGGTACCCCTTCCTGCCGGGCAGGAAGGGGTCGATCAGGACACGCTTATTCGGCGTCAGAAGTTCCTGCAGCTGCGGCATCTGCCGGCTTCTGCTCAGTCGCTTCTTTGATGCTCAGACGTACACGGCCCTGACGGTCAACTTCCATCACCTTAACCGGTACTTCCTGACCCATCTGCAGATAGTCGGTCACTTTCTCTACGCGCTTGTCCGCGATCTGAGAAATATGAACCAGACCCTCTTTGCCGCCGCCGATAGCAACAAACGCACCGAAATCAACGATACGGGTCACTTTACCAGCGTAGATGCGACCAACTTCAATCTCAGCAGTAATCTCTTCGATACGGCGAATCGCTTCTTTGGCTTTCTGACCATCGGTTGCAGCGATTTTCACGGTGCCATCATCTTCGATTTCGATGGTGGTGCCGGTCTCTTCAGTCAGCGCACGGATCACTGAACCGCCTTTACCAATCACATCTTTGATCTTGTCTGCATTGATCTTGATGGTATAGATACGCGGTGCAAACTCAGAGATCTCCTGACGCGGCGTGCTGATTGCCTGCTCCATCACGCTCAGGATATGCAGACGCGCACCTTTAGCCTGATTCAGCGCAACCTGCATGATTTCGCGGGTGATGCCTTCGATTTTAATGTCCATCTGCAGCGCGGTGACGCCATCACGGCTACCCGCAACTTTGAAGTCCATATCGCCAAGGTGATCTTCGTCACCCAGGATGTCAGACAGCACGACAAACTTCTCATCTTCTTTCACCAGGCCCATTGCGATACCAGCAACAGCGGCTTTGATTGGCACACCAGCATCCATCAGTGCCAGTGAAGCACCGCAGACTGACGCCATAGATGAAGAGCCGTTTGATTCAGTGATTTCTGACACCACACGCACGGTGTAAGGAAAATCTTCCTGCTTAGGCATTACTGCCAGCACGCCACGCTTCGCCAGACGACCGTGACCAATTTCACGACGCTTCGGTGAGCCTACCATTCCGGTTTCGCCCACTGAGTATGGAGGGAAGTTGTAGTGGAACAGGAAGCTGTCAGTGCGCTCGCCCATCAGCTCATCCAGATTCTGCGCATCACGTGCAGTACCCAGAGTTGCAGCCACCAGCGCCTGCGTCTCACCACGGGTGAAAAGCGCAGAACCGTGAGTACGTGGCAGCACGCCAGTGCGTACATCCAGACCACGGATCATATCTTTTTCACGCCCATCGATACGTGGTTCACCGTTCAGAATACGGGTACGTACGACATTCTTCTCCAGGCTGTGTACGATGTCACCGATTTCAGCATCATCCAGTGACTCATCTTCCGCCAGCAGAGCCGCGATAGTTTCATCTTTGATCACGCCAACCTGAGCATAACGCTCCTGCTTGTCGGTGATACGGTAAGCATCTGCAATACGTGCTTCAGCCAGCGCAGCAACACGCGCAATCAGTGCGTCGTTGGTTGCTTCAGGCTGCCAGTCCCAGCGCGGTTTGCCCGCTTCGGCAACCAGTGCGTTGATGTTTTCAATCACTACCTGCTGCTGGTCATGACCAAATACCACCGCGCCCAGCATCTGCTCTTCAGTCAGAATATCCGCTTCAGATTCAACCATAAGCACGGCGTTCTCTGTACCCGCTACCACCAGGTCCAGACGCGACTGTTTGATCTCATCAGCGGTTGGGTTCAGGACATACTGATCGTTGATATAACCCACGCGTGCTGCGCCAATCGGGCCATTAAACGGAATGCCTGACAGCGACAGTGCAGCAGATGCGCCGATCATTGCCACGATATCCGGGTTAACCTGCGGGTTAACAGATACCACGGTTGCAATAACCTGAACTTCATTCACAAAACCTTCAGGGAACAGCGGACGAACCGGACGGTCAATCAGACGCGCAATCAGGGTTTCGCCTTCGCTTGGACGACCTTCACGACGGAAGAAGCTGCCCGGGATACGACCAGCAGCGTAAGTACGCTCCTGATAGTTAACGGTCAGTGGGAAAAAGTCCTGACCTGGTTTTGCTTTTTTCTGGCCCACTACGGTAACGAATACAGCAGTGTCATCCATGCTTACCATAACAGCAGCAGTGGCCTGGCGTGCCATCATGCCGGTTTCCAGCGTGACGGTGTGCTGACCATATTGGAATTTGCGTACGATCGGGTTCAGCAAAATTTACATCCTTAAATTCAGGGCAGAGCCGTAGCGGCCTGCCAGGGATAACCGATCTTTGTCGCATCCTCGCGACTAATGACAACCCTTAACCGCCCCTGCGGTAAAGCCTCTCATTAGCCGCGCGAACCTCTGCAAACAAAGATCACACTCAGCAACAATACATGAGTTTGGTATGAATTGCTGCGGATTGCTCGAAAAAAGGGGCCATAATGGCCCCCTTTTCGCGAAACTCGCACAAATCTGATCGTCAGATAGTTTTTTCTGCTTAACGCATACACGACATCCGTGATCAGATTCTTCAGACTTAGCGACGCAGACCCAGGCTCTCGATCAGGCCAGTGTAGCGAGCAACGTCTTTACGCTTCAGGTAGTCCAGCAGCTTACGACGCTGAGATACCATGCGCAGCAGACCGCGACGGCTGTGGTGGTCTTTCTTGTGCTCAGAGAAGTGACCCTGCAGGTGGTTAATCTGAGCAGTCAGCAGAGCAACCTGAACTTCAGTTGAACCGCTGTCGTTAGCGCCACGACCATATTTAGCAACGATCTCTGCTTTAGCTTCTACGCTTAGAGACATAATAAACTCCAGTAAAAAAATGAATGTATGGGTGCCGATCTCTAATTCAGCAGCCCGCTTTTAAAGCCGCACTATTCTACTCCGCGCCCGCACGCAACGCAAATGCGCGCCTGCAGCAACGGTAAACAATCTGGTCAGCCGGGAAACTCCACGACCAGACGGCGTGGTGCCACCCGTCCATCAGCCGCAATTTCAGCCATACCAATAAACTTTTGCTCACTGCCTTCCGTGACGCGAACCAGGCCTCCGGCCGGGGCATCCGCAGCCTGCACCGGCATCCCCTGGCGAAAAAACGCCGCGGTTGCTACCGGCAGATTAACGACCGGAAATGCTTCAGCCGGGCTATCCATCGGCAGCAGCAGCGCATCCAGCGCAGCATAGTCAGGCGTTTCTGACGCCGTCACTTCGGCAGCCAGCGCCTGCAGCTGCTCCAGCGTTATCATTCGCGCAATCGGGTAACGCGCCACCTGCAGGCGGCGCAGCATAATCACATGCGCCCCACAGCCCAGCTTCTCACCCAGATCGTCGATGATAGTCCGGATATAAGTACCCTTGGAAACATGGATCTCCAGCTCCAGCTCATTTCCTTCCCAGCGAATAAACTGTAGCTCGAACACGGTAATCGGTCGCGCTTCGCGTGGTACTGTGACGCCTTCACGTGCGTACTCATATAGCTTGCGTCCCTGATATTTCAGAGCCGAGAACATGGTAGGCACCTGCAGCGTATCACCGCGGAAACTCTGCAGTGCCTCATCCAGTGCCGCCTGCGTGATATTCACCGCGCGCCTTTCCACCACATTGCCATCAGCATCTGACGTATCAGTACGCTCACCCAGCCGGGCGATAACGCGATAGCGCTTATCAGAGTCGAGCAGGTATTGCGAGAACTTAGTGGCCTCACCCAGACAGATGGGTAACATGCCGGTAGCCAGCGGGTCCAGCGCACCGGTATGGCCCGCTTTATTGGCATTAAACAGACGTTTTACTTTTTGCAGCACATCGTTAGACGATGCACCCTGATGCTTGTCCAGCAGGAATACACCGTGTACGTCGCGACCGCGACGACGAGGACGACTCATCAGTCCTCCTTATCGTCTTCCGCCGGGCTCTCACCACGACGCTCTGCATCGTTCTTGATCACATTTGAGACCAGGTTCGACATGCGCATCCCTTCGATCAGCGAGTTATCGTAGAAGAAGGTCAGCTCTGGCACGATACGCAGACGCATCGCTTTGCCCAGCAGAATACGGATATAGCCTGACGCCTCTTTCAGCGCTTTCAGACCATTTTTCACCGCTTCTTCATCCTGATCGTTTAAAAAGGTGACAAAAACTTTGGCATAGGCCAGGTCGCGCGACACCTCGACACCCGATACGGTAACCATCATCCCGAGACGCGGATCTTTAATTTCGCGCTGCAGAATTATCGCGATCTCTTTTTGCAGTTCCTGAGAAACCCGCTGCGGGCGACCAAATTCTTTCGCCATAATGATATCTCCCAAATAATTCGGGAGGCCAGCGGCCTCCCAAATTGCAGTACATCGATAAAAGAATTATGCGATGGTGCGTTTAATTTCAATCACTTCGAATACTTCGATCATATCGCCAACGCGAACGTCGTTGTAGTTCTTAACGCCGATACCGCACTCCATGCCATTACGCACTTCGTTAACATCATCTTTAAAGCGACGCAGAGATTCCAGCTCGCCTTCATAGATAACCACGTTGTCACGCAGTACGCGAATCGGGTTGTGACGCTTGATGTTACCTTCGGTAACCATACAGCCAGCAATCGCACCAAACTTCGGTGATTTAAACACATCACGGACTTCAGCCAGACCAATAATCTGCTGTTTGAACTCCGGTGCCAGCATACCGCTCATCGCAGCTTTAACTTCGTCAATCAGATTATAGATGACGGAGTAGTAACGCAGGTCAACGTTTTCAGTATCGATGACACGACGTGCAGAAGCATCAGCACGCACGTTAAAGCCAAGGATAATCGCGTTAGACGCTGCTGCCAGCGTAGCGTCGGTTTCGGTGATACCACCCACGCCGGAACCGATAATCCTCACCTTCACTTCGTCGGTAGAGAGTTTCAGCAGCGAGTCAGAGATCGCTTCTACAGAACCCTGTACGTCAGATTTGAGAACGATGTTCAGCTCAGAAACTTCGCCTTCAGTCATGTTAGCAAACATGTTTTCCAGCTTGGATTTCTGCTGACGAGCCAGTTTCACTTCGCGGAATTTGCCCTGACGATAGAGTGCGACTTCACGCGCTTTCTTCTCGTCACGTACCACGGTGGCTTCATCACCCGCCGCTGGAACACCTGACAGACCAAGGATCTCAACCGGAATTGATGGGCCCGCTTCCTGAACTTCACGTCCCAGCTCGTCACGCATCGCACGAACACGGCCATACTCAAAACCGCACAGTACGATATCGCCCTTGTTCAGCGTACCTTCACGCACCAGTACGGTTGCAACCGGACCACGACCTTTATCCAGGAAGGATTCAATCACAACGCCGCTTGCCATACCTTCACGGATAGCGGTCAGCTCCAGAACTTCTGCCTGCAGCAGAATCGCGTTCAGCAGATCGTCGATACCGGTACCTGCTTTCGCTGAGACGTTGACGAACATGTTCTCGCCGCCCCACTCTTCCGGAATAATTCCGTACTGAGTCAGCTCGTTTTTAACACGGTCTGGATCGGCTTCTGGCTTATCACACTTGTTCACTGCAACAACCACTGGTACACCAGCAGCTTTAGCGTGCTGAATGGCTTCCACGGTCTGAGGCATTACGCCATCGTCCGCTGCCACAACCAGGATAACGATATCCGTTGCCTGTGCACCACGTGCACGCATCGCGGTAAACGCGGCGTGGCCCGGGGTATCCAGGAAGGTCACCATGCCATTATCGGTTTCAACGTGATAAGCACCGATATGCTGGGTAATACCACCCGCTTCACCGGACGCCACTTTGGTTGAACGAATGTAGTCCAGCAGCGAGGTTTTACCGTGGTCAACGTGACCCATGATGGTAACAACCGGCGCACGGCTTTCCTGTGCTGCATCGGTATCACGATCGTCCATTACCGCTTCTTCCAGCTCATTTTCACGGCGCAGGATCACTTTGTGACCCATCTCTTCCGCGACCAGCTGAGCGGTTTCCTGGTCAATAACCTGGTTGATGGTTGCCATTGCACCCATCTTCATCATCGCTTTGATTACCAGTGAACCTTTTACGGCCATCTTGTTAGCCAGTTCAGCGACGGTGATGGTTTCACCAATGATGACATCGCGGTTAACTGCCTGCGCTGGCTTGTTAAAGCCCTGCTGCAGTGAGCTAGGTTTACGATGTTTGCCGCCCTTACCACCACGTACCTGAGCACGCGCTTCTTCGCGGTCGGTTTTGGCTTCAGAGTGCTTGTTGCCTTTCTTCGCCGGACGAGCCGCTTTGGTGGTACGGGTACGGGTGCGGCCGCCTTCAACTTCGCGATCGCTCTCATCTTCAGCCTGACGGGCATGAGTTGAAGTGGTGACATGGTAGTCGCCTTTATCTTCTTCCTCTGGTTTTTCCCATTCAGCGCCTTTCTCTTCTGCCAGGCGGCGAGCCTCTTCGGCTGCACGGCGTGCGCTCTCTTCCAGCTTGCGGCGCGCTTCTTCTTCCGCTTTACGCTTCAGTTCAGCAGCTTCAGCTTCGCGGCGTGCTTTTTCAGACTGCGCAGCTTTGGTTGTTTCGTCGATAGGTTGGTTAGTCACTTTCTCTTTTTCCGCTGCTTCACGCTTGGCCTTTTCAGCCGCTTCGCGCCTGGCTTTTTCTTCGGCTTCACGTTGCGCTTTTAGTTCAGCCTCGCGACGGGCTTGTTCTTCCGCCTCGCGACGCGCCTGCTCTTCCGCTACACGCTGTGCCTCAGCTTCCGCTTCTGCCTGAGCCTGCTGCTCAGCTTCTGCATCACCCTTCACGTATGTACGCTTTTTGCGGACTTCAATTTGCACCGATTTACTTTTACCCCCGGTGCCCGGAATATTCAAGGTGCTGCGCGTTTTGCGCTGCAGCGTCAGTTTACCTGAACTGGTTTGACCGTGCTCACGGTTCAGGTGCGACAGTAAGGTCTCTTTCTCTTGCTGGGATACTGCGTCATTTTCAGACTTAGGGATCCCCGCATCAGCAAATTGCTGTACCAGGCGATCGACCGGAGTCTGAATTTCGGCGGCCAGCGATTTTACGGTTACATCTGTCATGCTGTTCCTTCCTGTTATTACGCGTCATCGCCGAACCAGCAGATATTACGTGCAGCCATAATCAGTGCACCGGCTTTCTCATCATCCAGCCCTTCAATATCCGTCAGATCGTCAACACCTTGCTCAGCGAGATCTTCCAGCGTGCAAACGCCTTTTGATGCCAGGCGATAGGCCAGCGCACGATCCAGGCCTTCAAGATTCAGCAAGTCCGCAGCGGGCTCCTGATTACCAAGGCTCTCTTCTTTCGCTAATGCCAGGGTGGTTAACGCATTTTTGGCTCGTTCACGCAGGGCTTCAATGGTCTCTTCGTCAAGGCCGTCAATTTCCAGCAGCTCGTTCATTGGTACGTAAGCCAATTCTTCCAGCGAAGAGAAGCCCTCTTCCACCAGTATGGTGGCGAACTCTTCGTCGATGTCGAGATGTTTTGTGAACATATCGATCGCTGCATGGGCTTCAGCCTGATGCTTAGCCTGCAGATCATCGACGGTCATCACGTTCAGCTCCCAGCCACTCAGCTGGGAAGCCAGACGCACGTTTTGGCCGTTACGGCCGATCGCCTGGGCCAGATTTCCGGCTTCAACAGCGATATCCATGGTGTGATTATCTTCATCCACCACGATTGACGCCACATCGGCAGGTGCCATGGCGTTAATTACAAACTGCGCTGGATTGTCATCCCACAGCACGATATCGATACGCTCGCCGCCCAGCTCACTGGACACAGCCTGGACACGCGCACCGCGCATACCCACACAAGCGCCAACCGGATCGATACGCTTATCATTGGTTTTCACTGCAATTTTAGCGCGTGAACCCGGATCGCGTGCGGCAGCTTTAATCTCGATAACTTCTTCGCCGATTTCCGGCACCTCAATGCGGAACAGTTCGATCAGCATCTCTGGTTTAGAACGGGTAACAAACAGCTGCGCGCCACGTGCTTCCGGACGTACAGCATAGAGCACACCGCGAATACGGTCACCCGGACGGAAATTTTCGCGTGGCAACATATCTTCACGAATAATCACCGCCTCGGCATTGTTGCCCAGATCCAGCGTGATATTGTCGCGGTTTACTTTCTTCACCTGACCGGTGATGATTTCGCCTTCCTGCTCGCGGAATTGATCCACTACCATGGCACGTTCAGCTTCGCGTACCTTCTGGACAATAACCTGTTTCGCAGTCTGTGTGGTGATACGGTCAAAGGTGACAGATTCAATCTGATCTTCAACGTAATCGCCCAGATTGAGCGCTTCATCTTCAAAGCGAGCAGCATCCAGCGTGATTTCGCGTGTTGGCTGAGTAACCTCTTCAACAATTACCCAGCGGCGGAAGGTGTCAAAATCGCCGCTGCGACGGTCAATGCTGACGCGCACGTCGATTTCCTGCTCATACTTCTTTTTGGTCGCAGTGGCCAAAGCGCTCTCCAGCGCTTCGAAGATTTTCTCACGCGGCAGAGCTTTTTCATTCGAAACGGCTTCTACTACAGCTAAGATTTCTTTATTCATCCTGGTTAGCCTCAATCCGGACTTTTAAAAGTGGGGGACCAGGTTCGCTTTCTGAATATTGCTCAGCGCGAACACTTCGTCGTTACCCTCAACGGTCACCGTGATCATCTCGCCCTCAACGGACTTGATGATGCCCTGCCATTTACGACGGTTCTGTACCGCCATACGCAGGACCAGGCTGACTTCCTCACCAGCAAAACGCGCGTAGTGTTCAGCTGTGAAAAGCGGACGGTCGAGACCCGGTGAGGAAACTTCAAGGTTGTAAGCCACGGTAATGGGATCTTCCACATCCATTACGGCGCTTACCTGGTGGCTAACATCGGCGCAATCATCAACATTGATACCCTCTTCGCTATCAATATAGATGCGCAAGGTTGATGTGCGACCACGAACAAACTCAATACCGACTAGTTCGTAGCCAAGCGCTTCTACCGGAGCAGAGATCAACTCTGTCAACTTTTGCTCTAATGTGGACAAGCCCACCCCCAAGACATAAAAAAAGGGCCTAAAGCCCAGTGTTACGATTTCCTGATAACAAAAAACCCCGAAAATTCGGGGCTTTTTATGACTGGACCCTGTATGCCGCAATGCGGCTTCGGCACACCATCCAGAAGAATTTTTTTCAAAACTCACTGCCAGTGCGTCCGTCGATGCATACAGTATATTTGAAAAAGAACTCTAAGGGAAAGTGGTTGCGGGGGCCGGATTTGAACCGACGACCTTCGGGTTATGAGCCCGACGAGCTACCAGGCTGCTCCACCCCGCGTCCGA
>CAJYKU010000022.1 GCA_913775175.1 uncultured Pantoea sp. | reverse complement strand
TACTGGGGGATGCCGGCGTTATTGGCAATCAGGACCGTTTCCGCGCGTTATCACGCGAATATGCCCAGCTCAGCGATGTTACCCGCTGTTTTCGCGAGTGGCAGCAGGTGCAGGAAGATATCGACACCGCTGAGATGCTGCTCGACGATCCGGAAATGCGCGATATGGCGCAGGAGGAACTCAACGCTTCGCGTGAAAAACGCGAGGTGCTGGAGCAGCAGCTGCAGGTACTGCTGCTGCCGAAAGATCCGGATGATGAACGTCCCTGCTTTATTGAGGTGCGTGCCGGTACCGGTGGCGATGAGGCGGCAATTTTTGCCGGCGATCTGTTCCGGATGTATAGCCGCTACGCTGAAGGACGGCGCTGGCAGGTAGAGATTATGAGTGCCAGCGATGGCGAGCATGGCGGTTATAAAGAGGTCATTGCCCGGATAACGGGTGAGGGTGCCTATGGCCGCATGAAGTTCGAATCAGGCGGTCATCGCGTGCAGCGCGTACCGGAAACGGAGTCGCAGGGACGTATCCATACCTCAGCCTGTACCGTGGCCGTGATGCCGGAGCTGCCGGAAGCTGAGCTGCCTGATATCAATCCTGCAGATCTGAAAATTGATACTTTCCGCTCATCGGGCGCGGGTGGTCAGCACGTTAACACCACGGATTCCGCAATCCGCATTACCCACCTGCCAACCGGCATTGTGGTGGAGTGTCAGGATGAGCGTTCACAACATAAAAACAAAGCCAAAGCGCTGGCAGTGCTGGGTGCGCGTATTCATGCTGCTGAAATGGCAAAGCGTCAGGCTGCTGAAGCGTCCACACGGCGCAATCTGCTGGGCAGCGGCGATCGTTCAGATCGCATTCGCACCTATAACTTTCCGCAAGGGCGCGTGACCGACCATCGTATCAACCTGACGCTCTATCGTCTTGATGAAACCATGGAAGGCAAGCTGGATACGCTGATTGAGCCGATTGTGCAGGAATATCAGGCCGATCAGCTGGCTGCGCTGGCTGGACAGGATTAATGGAGATCCGGCGCTGGCGTCAGCAGGCGATTGGGGTGCTGAGCGAAAGCGATAGCCCAAAGCGCGACGCGGAGATCCTGCTCTGTTTTGTCACGGGCAAAACGCGTAGCTGGCTGCTGGCATTTGATGAGCATCAGCTCGATGCCGGACAACTGGCGCAGCTGGATCAGCTGCTGGCAAGGCGTCAGCGTGGAGAGCCAGTGGCGCATCTCACCGGTGAGCGTGAATTCTGGTCGCTGCCGCTGCGCGTCAGTGATGCCACACTGATCCCGCGACCGGATACGGAGATCCTGGTGGAACAGGCACTGGCGCGTCTGCCTGCTACGCCTGCCACCATTCTCGATCTTGGCACCGGCACCGGCGCTATTGCGCTGGCGCTTGCCAGTGAACGTCCTGACTGTCAGGTAACCGGCTGCGACCGCATTCCGGCAGCGGTGGAACTGGCGTGCGAGAATGCGTCGCGACTTAACATCACAAATGCTCACTTTCAGCTCAGCCACTGGTTTAATGCGTTGCCAGCCACACGCTATCATCTGATTGCCAGTAATCCGCCCTACATTGACGCCGATGATTTCCATCTGCAGCAGGGAGATGTCCGCTTTGAGCCGCGTAGCGCGCTGGTTGCTGATAACGCTGGTCTGGCTGATATCGATTACATTATTCGCACGGCGCTGACCTGGCTGCAGCCAGAGGGCTGGCTGTTGCTGGAGCATGGCTGGCAGCAGGATAGTGCAGTGCGTGCGCTAATGCAGCAGCAGGGCTACCAGCAGGTGATAACCGTTAATGATTATGGCGGTCACCCGCGTGTCACGCTTGGGCAATATCCGGGAGTGCCTGCCGGATAACTGACAGCTAAAACGTGCCCTCTCAGGCGTTGGTCTGATGACTCAGTCGCCCGCAGCTGCACTCTTTGTGACAGCACAGAGCGCTATTCTCCACCAGATGCTGCGGCGTTGCGTGCTGTCGACTCTGATTATCGATTTTTATCGGCGCTCAGCGTGAGGAAGCTGGCTGACGAAGAAGCTGTTAGCGGTTATTATCTACAACGCCTTGGGTTTATGGCATTCAGCTGTCGTTCGCGCAGGCTGAGAAAGCGCCGGAGCTGTTCTCTGCTCGCGCTGCTGTATGTAGTCGAACCGGCGATAGCTACCATGCCGATTTTGGGGATAGTATGACCTCACCAGTAGAATTAGATTTTAGTGAAACACCGTTAAGTGAAGCGGTTATTGGCGCAACCTGCGCTATCCGCGCCGATTTTTCAGCGCTCTCTGTAGAGCAGCAACTGTCTCGTCTGGTGGAAGAAGCGCGCGACTATATCAGTGACGCCGCAGACTCTGATCTCAGGCTCGAGAAGCTGCTGGAGCTGTTCTATCGCAAATGGGGATTTGGCGGAGCCAGCGGCGTTTACAATCTCTCCGATGCACTCTGGATTGATAAAGTTCTGAAAAGCCGTCAGGGCACGGCAGTATCGCTGGGTGTGATACTGCTGCATATAGCAGAGCGACTGGAGCTGCCGCTGATGCCGGTGATTTTCCCGACACAGTTGATTTTGCGTGCCGACTGGCTGGATGGCGAAATGTGGCTGATCAATCCATTCAATGGCGAAACGCTGGATATGCATACTCTGGAAGTGTGGCTCAAGGGCAATATCAGCCCGACGGCCAAACTGTATGCAGACGATCTGGATGAAGCAAAAACGCTGAACGTAATGCGCAAAATGCTCGATACGCTTAAAGCCGCATTGATGGAAGAGAAACAGATGGAGCTGGCACTGAATGTCAGCAAAGTTTTGCTGGAGCTTGATCCTGATGATCCTTACGAAATTCGCGATCGCGGGCTTATCTATGCGCAGCTGGAGTGTGAGCATGTTGCGCTGACTGACTTAACCTATTTTGTTGAGCAGTGCCCGGAAGATCCGGTGAGCGAGATGATCAAAGTACAGATCCACGCAATTGAACAGAAACAGGTAACGCTGCACTAAGCGCTGCCGACATAAGGAAAGGGCATGACACAGAAAGTAGTGAATATTGGCGATATCAACGTAGCAAACGATCTGCCGTTTGTACTGTTTGGTGGTATGAACGTGCTGGAGTCACGTGAACTGGCGATGCGCATCTGTGAGCATTACGTCAACGTTACCGATAAACTCGGCATTCCCTATGTCTTTAAAGCCTCATTCGACAAGGCGAACCGCTCATCCATCAAATCTTATCGCGGCCCGGGTCTTGATGAAGGCATGAAGATTTTTCAGGAGCTGAAGCAGACCTTCGGTGTAAAAATCATCACTGACGTGCATGAGTCATGGCAGGCGCAGCCGGTATCAGAGGTGGTGGATGTGATTCAACTGCCTGCATTCCTGGCGCGTCAGACAGACCTGGTGGAAGCGATGGCGAAAACCGGTGCGGTGATAAACGTTAAGAAACCCCAGTTTGTCAGCCCGGGCCAGATGGGTAATATCGTTGATAAGTTTGCCGAAGGTGGTAACGACAAAGTGATCCTGTGCGACCGTGGCAGCAACTTTGGCTATGACAATCTGGTCGTGGATATGCTGGGCTTTAACGTGATGAAAAAAGTCACCAATAACAGTCCGGTGATTTTTGACGTCACCCACGCTCTGCAAACACGCGATCCATTTGGTGCGGCATCAGGTGGTCGTCGTGCTCAGGTTGCAGAACTGGCGCGCGCAGGTATGGCCGTGGGCATTGCGGGTCTGTTTATTGAAGCACACCCGGAACCTGCCAGCGCAAAATGTGATGGTCCTTCAGCGCTGCCGCTGGATAAACTGGAGCCATTCCTGGCACAGATGAAAGCGATTGACGATCTGGTTAAGAGCTTTCCGGCACTCGATACCAGCAACTAATGCTGTTACGCAAACGAAAAGGCACTCTGTGGAGTGCCTTTTTTATTACTGCTGCGGCCGGTAGCCTGGCCTGCTTATCAACCTGTTTAGCCTGGCACGGTTGCTGTCAGAGCATAATCGTCAGCAGATAACCGGCAAACAGCGCCAGGTGTGCTGCGCCATTCAGCACATTGGTGCGACCTGTGGAGAACGAGATATGGCACAGGATCAGCACCGCGATCAGCATCACCATATGTGGCGGCTCCAGACCAAAAATCAGCTGCTGATTGGTGAGCGTGGCAATAATGCTGACAGCGGGCACGGTAAGAGAAATTGTCGCCAGTACCGAACCGAAAAACAGGTTCATAGCACGCTGTACCTGATTGGCCAGAACAGCTTTAATGGCACCCAGTCCCTCAGGAGAGAGGATCAGCAGCGCGACCAAAAAGCCGGTGAACTGTTCCGGTGCGTTAAGCTCTGTCAGCAACAGCTCCAGCGGATTAGCGTTCATTTTGGTTACGCTAATAACGGCTACCAGATGCACAATCAGCCACAGCGTATGCCAGAGCGAGCTATGTGCTGAAGGCTTACCGTGATGTGGATCGTCTCCCTCATCCTCATGTTCATAAACGAACAGGCTTTGATGCGTTTTGGTCTGTATCAGCAGGAACACGCCATACATAGCAGCTGAAATCGCGGCGATAATCAATGCCTGAGCCGTAGTGAAGTTTCCTCCAGGCAGCGCATTGGGAAACACCAGCACCAGAATAGCCAGCGGGAAAATCGCAATCATATACTGTTTGACGCCCGCCAGATTGACATACTGAGTTGCAAACTTGCGACCACCCAGCAGCAGGGCGAAGCCAACCAGCCCTGAGGTAACAATCATGATGATGGAATAGAGCGTATCTCGCATCAGCGCTGGTGCCGCGTCACCAGTTGCCATTAATGCAGAGATCAGACTGACTTCGAGGATAACGACAGAGAGACTCAGGATCAGAGAGCCGTAAGGCTCGCCGAGACGGTGTGCCAGCACGTCAGCATGGCGTACCACACTGAAAGCGCTGAAAAGAATACCAGCCAGCGCCAGTAAATTGATGCCAACGACCGGCAGAAGCGCAGTCTGGTTACCGAACAGAATCAGAACCGTCAGTGCAGCCACTGGAAAAATCAACGAGAACTCGCTGTGACGTGTTTTCTCATGCGCAGCCATTCACCCTCCCCATCAGCAAAATAGATTAATCTGGTATGACTTTCAGTCACTCCCTGCTTACTTAACGCTCTGGCGCAGTGTAACCTGCTATGGCGCTCTGATAAGAAAATTTTACGAGATTTTACTTTCACGAACAATTATGGCTAAACCCGATAAAAGCAGGATTATTGAAAGAATTTATAGTTTATTTCAATCAGTAATCGATCTTCGTATTAAGAATAAAGGCAAAACATCAGGTGCTGTTAGTTTATCACTCTGGTTTTTTCTGCGCTTATTGCTGTCATTTGTTCCAGATTAGCTAAAACCGCAGTTTCTTATGCTTATTGTCCTGTTTCAGGTGCTGTTACAGATAATTGTAGTGGATAAATCTGGCTGTGCGCATCGGTCGGGAGATGTCGCTTCTTTGCTGTTTGAGACCCCTTTGTAGTTATCAGAAAGCTGCTGATTGCAGAACAGAAGTTGAATGATTTTGATCTTAAAGCGCTATCACTATGCCTGTGCAGCGGCAATTTCAGGCGGGATCAAAGCAGACTGTCGTCAGTAGTCATGACATTACGCGCTGCGTAAATCGGCTGCCTGTGCCCTTTCAGGTGCGAGGCGCTTAAGGCGCTACCCGCGCACGGCTGGCTGGCTTCTGACACTCTGCAACAGTTCTTTTAACGAAAACTGAATCGCTATCTTGAAAGCCCGGTCATGAATGCATTAATGTTTCTGACTTAAGCCGACGCCTGCGCGTCGCTGAAAGGAGAGGGTTTCGGAAGCAGAGACAAAGGATGCTGGTGTGGCAGAGGAGGTAACCATTGTTAACCCGGGAATTTTTATTAAAAGCCGATTGCAAAACATCATTTGGTGATATTGATGAAGCATTGCTGTGGGACTGCGACCAGCGAGCCGCATCACTCTCTGCTACGCTGGCCTGTCGGCCCGATCAAAGCCCGGTCTGGATTTTTGGCTACGGCTCACTGATGTGGAACCCGGTATTTGAGGCAGATGAAGTGGCTGCAGGTCGTCTTGAAGGCTGGCATCGTGCATTCTGTCTGCGGCTGACCGCCGGACGCGGTACCGCTGATACACCGGGCCGTATGCTGGCGCTAAAAGAGGGAGGCAGCACCAGCGGTCTGGCATTTCGCCTGCCAGAGACCCGTCTGCATGAAGAGCTGGAGCTGCTCTGGAAGCGTGAAATGATCACCGGCTGCTATCTGCCTACCTGGTGTGAACTGACACTGGATGACGGACGCAGAGTAACCGCGCTGGTGTTTATTATGGATCCCCGTCATCCGCTGTATGAGGCTGATTCATGCCGCACAACGATTGCCCCGCTGATTGCGCAGGCGAGCGGACCACTCGGCAGCAACGCACAGTATCTCTTCTCACTGGAGCAGGAGCTGAGTAAGCGCGGTATGCAGGAGGCCGCACTGACGCGGCTGGCTGCTGAAGTCAGGGCATTGCAGCAGGCGTGCCCGCACATTAGTTACCGGGATTAATCAGCCAGGTTCCGGGCTGGCTGATTGTCAGGGACTGACTGCGCACCTGATTGCCCCGGCGGACTTCAATCTGATAGCTGCCAGCCGCAAGATTAAGTGAAGCGAAACCACTGCTGGCTGCTTTAATATCCTGAACCTCTCCATTCAGCGCGACACGTTCGTCCGGCTGTAGCTGCAGATAGAGTGTAGCCGTGGCAGGTACGCTGCCCGCAGTAGCAGGGCCGGTTACCGGAGCGGTGGCCACTGGGGGTGGAGAGGTGTGGTGCAGGGTTCGCCATACTCCCACTCCGATAGCAACCAGTGCAACAGCAGCCAGCGTCACGACAACAGGTGTGGTGCGCCGCCGTCTGGCGGCGTCAGGCGATACCGGTTCAGTCAGCGTTGCGGTGCGCAGAGATGCCGCCAGCGGAGGTTCAGCCGCTGTAACTGGCTCTGTCACTGGCAGAACGTCTGTGTTAACCGGCAACGGTGTGCTTAACGTTTCAGCATCGCTGTCGGGCAGATTAATAAGTTGCGCCAGTGCATCGATGGTTTGCGGACGATCCTGCGGTTTCATGGCCAGGGCAGCATCAATGGCGTGCAACAGCGGCAGTGAATAGCCTTCTGGTCTGCGACTGGCCAGCGGCTGATAATTATCTTCAATACAGCGAACCACGCTGACTGGCGGCGCATAGCCGGTAATCAGTGTGTGCAGCACCGCGCCCAGCGCATAGATATCGGTCCAGGGACCCTGTTCACCTTCACCCTCTTCACTGTACTGCTCAATCGGCGCAAACCCGGGCTTAAGCATGATTTCAGTTTCATCAGAGAGGTTACCAATCTCTTTGCGTGCAGAGCCAAAATCAAGCAGTACGGGAAGCTGGTTATCCTGAATCTGAATATTGTCCAGCGAGATATCACGATGCAGATAGCCTGCGGCATGAATAGTATTAATTGCATCAAACAAGGGTGGCAGCAGCCGGCGAATCCAGGCTTCGTTAAGCGGCTCAGGCTGGCTGGCCTGCCACGCTTTTAACGTCATACCGCTATAGAACAGCGTGCCCATATAGGCGGTGCCATTCTCTTCCCAGAAACGCAGCACGTGCAGCAGACCGGGATGATTAAAGCGTGCCAGCAGGCGCGCCTCCTGAATAAAACTGTTGCGGCCTGCATGAAACAGTTTATGAAAGCGTTCACCGCGCAACTCCAGCGACATATCTGCTGCACGAGCGGCCAGCGAGAGCGGCATATACTCTTTAATAGCGATGGTTCGTTCCAGCTGGTGATCCCAGGCGCGATAGACGATACCAAAACCGCCGCCACCGACAACGTCCTGAATTTCGAACTCGTTAAATCGGTAGCCTGCGGGCAGGGCGTTAGGGGTAAGTTTTTCGTTTGCCGACATAGTGAGCTCTCTGAACAGATCCTGTAGTGCCTGGTTCCGCGGTGCGTAGCAGGCAGCGAATGCTGATTAATTAATGTTACGCCAGGCACCAATTGCCGGATCGACAAGATCTGCATGCAGAGTGTCGATAAGTAACACTGTCACTTTTTGCTGTGGCATAAACTGCGACGACCAGATGGCGCGATAACGATCAACGTTTGCTTTCACAATGCTGTTGTCACTGCCGGTTTTTTTATCCAGTTTTATCAACAGGGCACCATCAAAGCGCCAGAGATGTTGCTTTGCATCAAACGGCAACACCAGCCAGCTCCCGGCAGCATCAGGCCGGGTAACAATCATGCGTTGCTTATTTACCGCCACGATTTCCAGCGGTTGTTTACCCGGATTGAGTCCGGCAACGGGATAGCCCTGATAGAAGCTCACCGGCAGCGAAATCGGTTTATTCTCATTCAGCAGCGCAATCTCGCTGGCTCCCTCCAGCCAGCCCTCGGTTGAGCAGTGCGATCCACTGACATCAGGAATAAACAGTGACGCACCCTGTTCATCCCACCAGGTACGAAAATGACAGCCGCCAGGCAGGGCAAAATGTTGCAGTGGCGTGCTGTCAGCCGGATGTGAGAGATCCAGCGGTGCCGCTGTTGTAGTGCTGGCACTGGCAGTTGCATCATTGATAATAATCGGACGCCAGTTTTGCAGCTTTGCTGCTGTGCCGTTGGCCAGTACGCTGCCTGTTTTGCTGATGAACTGCCACGGCAGTTCATCCAGGCTGCCACACTGATTCGCCAGTAGCGTGCCTGCACGGGGTAAAAAAGTGTCGAGGATGTGTGTCTCCTGGCTTTTACCTGAAACGATACGCAGCGGCAGTCTCTCTTTACACCAGTCATCGGGTGCTTTGCTGGCGACATTATCGATATAGACCTCCAGCGCCAGGCTGGGCGAATAGATAACGCGATAATCTTCTGCCTGAGCATTCTGAGCCAGCAGCAGGGCGGCAATACCCGACAACCACACTTTCATAAGGATCCTTGCAAATCAGTTACGAGAAGGCACAAAGCGCGCCGCATCAGCCGGAGAGTAAAGCAGCGTGGCATCCTGCGGTTCACCAACCCAGACAGCCAGCGCGCTAAGGTTATCCCGCTTATCGCTCTGGTTTACTGCCTGCTCCATCAGCGTCAGCCACTCTTCGCAGGCGTTGACCATGCGCAGCGCCTGCTCCATTTCCCGGGTAGTCAGATTGAGCCAGAAGCCATCAGTGCATACCAGAAATGCATCGCCATCACTGAGCTCAAGTGCCGTGCTGAACGTTACCGGACGAACCGGATCTGTGCCGAGCGCATTATAAAGTAAATTACTGTTAATGCCGGAATTTTCATAGCCTGCATCCTGCAGCTGCTGAGCCAGACTATGATCCCGGGTGACCTCACTCAGCCTGCCGTGACGGAAATGATAAACCCGGCTGTCACCAGCGTGCGCCCACCATGCCAGCTGATTTTTACGATCGATAAACAGTGCCGCCAGGGTAGTGCTCATACGTGAAAATTTCGGATTCTTCCCCTGTGCGTCTGCCAGGGTTTGCTGACATTTTGCAATAGCTGCGCGGGTGGATTCAGGGGTAAAGCTGCTGCTGTTTTGCAGCGCGCTGAGCAGCGTGTCCCGCACCAGTTCAGCCGCATAGTCACCGCCAGGTAATCCCGCTACGCCATCACATACCAGAAAAAAGCCGCGCTGCTCATCGACTTCTGCGGCAGTACGATCCTGATTCTCATCGCGCCTGCCCTGCTGACTGCGGCTGGCAAACATCATCTTCATGTCTCATCCATCCGGGTTTGCGAATCTTTATACTGATTAACTTCCATGTCATAGGCATTGAGAAAGGCCTCGCCAAAAAGCGTGTGGAAATCATCCTCGATCTCGCCCGCCGTACGCTGATAGTGGCGCGTGAATGCATTCCACAGTGCAGCCTTGCGTCCGCTGTTTAACGCCACCTTAGGCAGCGTGCCTTCACTGCGTGCCTGTTCTTCCAGACGTTCCGGATTAAACGATTGCAGCATGGCAGCAATAATCGCCCGGATACCGGCAATCATGCCCAGTTGATGCGCCTGCAGATCGACCAGCGCGTCACGCACGGCGGCTTCCGGCGGCATAAAGCCCGGCATCTGGCTCTGATACATCTGCATCAGCACGGTTTTGCCGGATGGCAGGATCTTAAAGGGATTGTTGGCTTCATTGAGGATCATGGTCATATCCGCCTTCACGCCCCGCTTAAGAATCGAGCGCGATGAGAGCAGCGCAACTGTGCCCTGCGAAAACAGACTCAGCATACGACCAGTGATGCGCATCTGCTCTTCACTGATAGTTGTCTGTTGTCCGTTGTTTAAGCCCATTCCTTCCAGCAACGCCGCAATTAGCTGCTGCTCATTACTCTCAGAAGTCAGACGGGGCCGGGCTGCAGCATCACGCTGCGGGTCGATGGCGAGGCGCGGATCGGGACGGCGCTCTGATACAGGTGGCGCTATCACAGCGGGGGGATCGACGCTTAATATGGCTTCCTGCTGTATCGCCAGCGGGTCGGTGACATTATCGGTAAAAAAAGCGAGCGGATCGTCTGACTCAGGCTGGTGCGCCGGGTCGATAGCTGTGAGTGCCCAGGCGCCAATCTGCAGCTGGTCGCCATGCTGCAGCATAACCTGCTCACCGCGCTGCAACGCCACGCCGTTAAGTATAATCGGGGTAACGCTGCCCTGAGCGGTCAGGCGACACTCACCTGTGGCTGAGAGGTGCACCAGCGCCTGCAGGCGCGAGATAGCGCGCGTTTCGTCAGGCAGAACCAGGTCATTATCCTGGCTGCGGCCAATGGTGCCGCCAGGCGGTGTAAACGTGACGCTTTTAGCGGGCGCATCCGTATCGCACTGCACAAGAGTAAATTGCATGAATCATCCCGTTAACATGGCAAACCACTGGTTTAATCAAACATCGGCGGATAGAGGCCATTAAGTCCTGGCTGCGCACCGGCCGCCGGATTAAATAATAGTGAAAAAAGCTCTGCGGTCAGTGGACCACTATGCTTATGCGTGGCGTGAGCAAATCCATCACTGCGATTACTCCACCAGTAGCTGACAGGTTGCTGAGGGGTAAAGCGTTCAGCCACTTCACGCCAGCTCAGGGTGCAGGGCAGATCCGCATAGCCAATCACATCCATAATATCGCTGGGCTGATTATCCGGCACCAGCAGAGGAGGGAGCTGCTGCAATCCGGCCTCAAGGCGATCCGGCCTGTAACTGTCACGTACCGCTGACCAGAGCAGGGCGCCCAGTTCGTGAAACCAGTCACCAGAGATAGTCAGCTGTGCCGGATGCCATTCAGCTGGCGTAAATGAACGCAGCGCCAGTAAAGGCCAGGCGCGACCTACCCGATCGCAGGAGGGCAACAGACAGCCGATCTGCACCTGCTGACGCAGTGGCGAAAGCGGCAGGACAAAATTCCATACCGGGGCGCGTAAAAACAGCGGAGTAGTGGCATTCGCCTGCTGATGCCAGTGGATCAGACCCTGCTGAAACCAGTTGTTCCACGGGGCAACAGTCGCTTCGCTTAAACGCTGGCGCAGAAAGTCACCGGTAGCAGGAAGTTTGCCACACCAGCCGGGCGCATGCTGTTTCGCCATCGTTACCTCGCCATTATTCGCTATAACGGGTTATATGCTCAGCGGCGCGCGCCGGACTCATCGCCAGCGTCGCCTTGTGTTCGCCTGCATTGTTAAGATTCTGCGCCAGCTTACGCATCATCAGCGCATTATCACGCGCATAAGGGGATGACTGTATCTGCTGATCGAGTAGCTGACTGAGATGCCAGTCCAGCTGCTGCAAATCCCGTACACTGACATCAGCAGGCAGTGAGCGCTGCAGATTCTCAATCAGCCAGCTGCGCAGAAACTCACCATCATAGTTGCGTGGCTGATAGAGCATTTGATAGGCACGCAGGGCGTTCCGGCTGTAGTGGCTATCGGTTCCGGGATCATCACGCAGCAGATGTGTTATCTGCTGTGCTACCCGCGGCAGTAGCAGCGACTTAAGCGCATTCTGATACAACACCCACGCGGCATCGCTGACCTGCATACCGCGATACAGCCCGGCCCGCATGGTAAGCGGAGGATCGTCGAGCGAAAAGTGGTCTGACAGCGGCAGCTTTACCAGATTATTTAAAAAGGGTAGCAGATCAAAAATATTCTCTACGGGCTGAGAAACCACCTGCTGGTTCTGCTGCATCAGCGGCGTAATACGCGCCGCCACCTGATTGAGGTAGCGCTGGTTCTGTACATAGCTGGTCAGCCACAGGCCGCATAACAGCACCAGCGCACCGGTCAGCGCACCATAGCCTGTCCAGTGCAGCAGACGGTTGCGGGACTCCCAGCGGCGATTACTGCCCGCCAGACCGCTTTCACGAAAAATCAGTTCACTCAGTAAATCGCGAATAAAATAGCTCTGGCCTTTATTACCCGGGATTGGATTACTGCGAGTGACGCTATCCCACGTTGCCAGCGTATTTTCGCCACTCTGCGGCAGCTGCAATTTGCGATTAAGTGCGCCCATAATCCGATCAAAAGGCAAACCTTCCTGCGTGCCGCTGGTAAAGAAAAGTCCACGAGCAGACCAGGCAACGCTCTCCCCATGGCGGGAAAAAATAGTATCGAGATACGCGTGGAGTAGTGGACGCAGCGAGCTGAATTCCTGCGGAAACAGAAAGCTATCGGCGCGCTGGGTCAAATCGCGCTCGGCGGCCATGCGCTCTGGCAGTTGCAGCCTGAGCTGCTGCTCAAGGCGCTGAAACCGGGTGGTGAAACCGGACTGCCAGGTTTCCCGATGTGATTTACCCGGCTCACGGGGAAAGGTAAAGCCCCAGATAGCGTCGCGCTGCGGTTTGCTAAGAGCGGCGTGAAAACTGAGAAATCCTTTCAGCAGATCGGTTTTAGTCACCATGATATAGACCGGAAACTGGATACCGCTCTGCTGATGCAACTCGGCCATGCGATTGCGCAGCGCAGTGGCCTGGGCATGGCGTGCTTCAGCGCTATCAGTCAGCAGGTCGGCAACACTTACCGTCAGGATCACGCCGTTGATCGGTTGCCGCGTACGATAGCGTTTCAGTAACCGGATAAAGCTCTGCCACTCTGCGCTGTCGCGCGCCTGCTGGCTCTCCTGTAGCGCATAACGTCCGGCAGTATCAATCAACACGGCCCGATCGGTAAACCACCAGTCACAGTGCCGGGTGCCACCAATACCCCGTATTGCACTGTTACCGTGAGTATCACTTAGCGGAAAGCTGAGTCCGGCATTGAGCAGGGCGGTGGTTTTACCTGCTCCGGGTGCGCCGATAATAAGATACCAGGGCAGCTGATAGAGATAGTGGCTCTGAAACCGCGTCAGCCAGCTTTTCTGATGATCACGGCCAAACTGCGTGCGTTTCAGGCGCATCACCGCCTCACTAAAACGCTGCGTCAGCAATATATCCGTAGCCTGACGGTCGGAGTGATCGTCATGACTCAGGGTTTGCAGACGCTGCAGCATCTTGCTGTTGAACCAGCCGCGCCAGAGAGCCGGAATAAACTGAAACAGCAGCCAGCAAAAGTAGAGCGCGCCTGTCGCAAGCTGACGCGCTAACAGAGGTTCAAAGGGGCGGCTTTCACCCCATACCCACAGAGGTCCAAGCATCCAGACCAGGCAGCTGAGTGCGGTGACACCAATCAGACTCCAGAGCAGCCGATGGGTAAGCAGATGTTGGTATGATGTGCGCATCAGCGAGAGTTCCCGGCGTTAGCTGCTGTTTCCGGTGTGGCAAACAGCGTGATTTCAACCCGGCGATTGCGGGCCTGGTTTTCGTTGCTGTCGTTAGGCAGCAGAGGAGTACTGTCGCCTCGTCCTTCAGCTTTTATACTCTGTCCCTGCGCCAGCTGTGCGCCCAACAGTTGCATCACGGCATGCGCACGCGCCAGTGAAAACTCATAGCTTGAAGCGAAACGCCCATCTACCGCACCGTTGTCGGTGTAGACAGAAATCAGAATGGTGCCTTTGACGTTTTTTATCGCACTGGCGATATGCGCCAGCAGTGCACGCCCCACTGGCGTCACCACGGTGCCCCTGAGCGTAAAGAGTTTATCTGCCGGAATAATGACTTTACTGCCAAACGCACCGTCGCTGACTTCCAGCTGCCCGGCTGCGATCACATCATTCAGGCGCTGCTGTAAATCGAGTAACGCCTGGGGTGACGCGGGACGGCGGCCCTGCATAATCTGTGGCAGAGGCGTTTGATAGATAGCACGCAGCAGCGGCTCTGCTGCGCTGCCAAGCCGCCAGTTAAGTGTGCTATAGACCAGACAGGCGATAAGGGCTGCCAGCATAGCGCAGGCCCAGAAGGGCACCAGCGGGCGCGTCAGCGTGCTGACCAGCGGATGAACAGCTACCAGAGGCGCATTATTACTGTTGTCAGAGGCACGCGTCTCACGAATTAACGTTGCCAGACGCTGACGGATCGCCTCGCACTGTGCCCGGCCCGCCTCGCTGCCACGATAGCGCCCCTCATATCCCAGCAACAGGCAGTAGTGAATGACTTCCAGCAACCAGAGATGCTGGTGCGGACTTTGCGATACGCGTGACAACAGTTGAAAGAATTTTTCACCACCCCAGCTCTCATTATGAAAACTGACCAGCATACCGTTGCCGGACCAGACACCACGAGTTCCCCAGGGCGTCTGCGCAGCGGCTTCATCCAGTACGCTACAGAGACAGTAGCGGGCACCGATAATCATCTCAAACGGCAGTCCAGCCTGCTTACAGCGCCGCTCAAACGCCTGTATCTCACTAATCAGTAACTGGCGCAGCCCGGCGGGATCGTCATGTGTGGCAGCCTGCCGGATGTGTACAACAGCATTCAGCACCGGCGCGGCGGCATTCAGCAAAAGGTTATCGTTGCCCGCATCTGTTCCGTTGCGGGCAAGGGTGTCCTGCATCATAAACTCTCGTTTTTTCCGGCAATAACGGCGCTATGCATCCACCGCACTCCAGGCCGCTGCGGCTGGCACCAGCCTGATTGCTGATTCAATCCAGGATCCAGGTTGCCGTATCATTACTCCGGCACGCCTTGCTGTCACCACCGGTTGCTACACAAACCTGCTTGTTGCGGCGCGGACGCGGTCGATCGCTGCGCAGTGTGGCATTATAGCGGCTGCTCTCCACACCCGCTTTATACGGAACATAACCGATCAGCTCTCCCTCTGGAGCGTCAGCAATTGCCAGCCAGTTATGCTCAACCCGGCCCAGAACTTCAAAACGTTGTGCATTATCGAGATAGCGCACAACGCTGCCACCGTAATCTGGCGTGGTCATAACTGAAGCCGCATAAAGCGCACGGTATGAGGTATTGATGGCAGTGAATTCTGTCGGGACAGCTACCGCATGACGATGCGTCAGCGTAACGCCATTAACTGTGCTGGTCACCAGCGTATCATCGGTGAGTGCCGGTGGCGCTGTTTTACATCCGGCCAGCATTAATGTCGCCAGTAGCGTAAGCACAAGACCTGTTTTCACTGTCATCCCTATAATTCCATCAGATTAACTGCAGAGTAAAAGCGGGTATACCTGAACTGTATAACTACAGTATGTCGCGAAAAAACCACGAAAAAGAAGCCAGATTTCTTCAGGAAAGCCACTGCGTCAGTCTACCTAAGACTTTTGGGAATTCAAACTATTGCAATACAGGAAACCGCGTGTTAGCGAACATAACATCAGCAGCTGTTCCACCTGACTGGGGAGGGATGCGGATAACAGTTAAGTAACATTTATTTTTTATCTGACTCTTTGTGTCACCAGTGGCGTAAAGGCCTCTCGCGGCAGTCATTTCTTAACGAAAATAGTTAATATTGCTAATTATTAAGTTATTTCTGTACGGCAACTGTGTACAGCATTGAGACAGGTTTTTAAGATTTTCCGGCAGGCTGGTGTGAAACAGCTATTGATATGCCAGAAGAGCGTTACCTGTCGTACATATTGACCGAAAAATCTGGCGTAATATCTCGCCTTAAGAAGCTTATGCCGTAATAAACCTCTTGTTTCTCCGTCTAATCCGCGCTTTAGTCGCAGCTGATTTTGGCATTCTATGCTCAGAATTCCTGCCTGCCGAGGTTTGCTGTGTCTGAAGAGAGCAGTAGTGAGGATAAAACAGAATCGCCCACCCCCCACCGACTTGAAAAAGCGCGGGAGGAGGGGCAAATCCCGCGTTCGCGAGAACTGACATCGGTACTGATGTTACTGACTGGTCTGCTGATTTTGTGGCTGGGTGGTGCACATATGGCAACCACACTGGCTCGCATGGTGGCAAGCGGATTTCGCTTTGATCACGGCATGGTCAGCGATGACAAAATTATTATCGCGCATATTGGCAGCCTGGTTATGCAGGCGGTAGCCGCACTGCTGCCGCTTATGGGTGGGCTGGTGATTATTGCAATGGTAGCGCCCATGATTCTGGGTGGCATCAATATCAGCGGAAAGTCGATCAAGCTCGATTTTAAAAAGCTCAATCCGCTGCCAGGTATTAAACGCATGTTTTCCGGGCAGACAGTGGCGGAGCTGGTTAAGGCGATACTCAAAGCTGTACTGGTTGGCATAGTGGCGGGCTGGTATCTCTGGAGTCACTGGCAGGAGATGCTGCGGCTCATCAGCGAGTCTCCGGTTAATGCATTGCAGCATGGGCTGAGTATGGTTGCGGCCAGTTGCGGGCTGATAATGCTCGGCCTGTTTCCGATGGTGGGGTTTGATGTCTTCTGGCAGCTCTACAGCCACTTCAAAAAGCTGCGCATGACACGTCAGGAGATCCGCGATGAACATAAACAGAATGAGGGTGATCCGCATGTTAAAGGACGGATCCGGCAGGCAATGCGCGCGGCAGCGCGACGGCGCATGATGTCAGATGTTCCCAAAGCGGATGTGATTGTAACCAACCCAACCCACTATTCTGTCGCATTGCAATATCAGGAAGGGAAGATGAGTGCGCCCAAAGTTATCGCCAAAGGTGCCGGGGATATTGCATTGCGTATTCGGGAAATTGCCGGCGAGCATCGCGTACCGATTCTGGAGGCGCCGCCACTGGCGCGTGCGCTCTATCGCCACAGTGAAATTGGTCAGTTGATCCCTGGTGCGCTATATGCCGCCGTGGCGGAAGTACTGGCCTGGGTCTGGCAGCTACGTCGCTGGAAACGTGAAGGTGGCCTGATCCCAACCAAACCTAAGCATCTGCCGGTTCCGGCAGAGATGGACTTTGCAGGAGAGAACAGAGACGATGGCTAATCTGGCCGAAAAGCTGCGTTTACCGGGCAATATTAAAGAGACGCAATGGCAGGTACTGGCAGGTCCGGTGCTGATTATGATGATTCTGTCGATGATGGTGCTGCCACTACCAGCTTTTATCCTCGACCTGCTCTTCACGTTTAATATTGCACTATCAATTATGGTGCTGCTGGTAGCGATGTTTACCCAGCGCACGCTGGATTTTGCTGCGTTTCCAACCATTCTGCTCTTCTCGACGCTGTTGCGCCTGGCGCTCAACGTCGCGTCAACCCGGATTATTTTGCTGGAGGGGCACACCGGAGCCGATGCCGCAGGCCGCGTGGTGGAAGCCTTTGGCCATTTTCTGGTTGGTGGCAACTTCGCTATCGGCATCGTGGTATTTATTATTCTCGTTATCATCAACTTTATGGTGATCACCAAAGGTGCTGGTCGTATCGCCGAAGTGGGCGCGCGTTTTGTGCTGGATGGAATGCCAGGCAAGCAGATGGCAATTGATGCCGATCTCAATGCCGGGCTGATTGGCGAAGATGAAGCGAAACGCCGTCGTTCTGAAGTCACACAAGAGGCGGACTTCTACGGCTCAATGGATGGTGCCAGTAAATTTGTGCGCGGTGACGCCATCGCCGGTATTTTGATTATGGTCATCAATGTGATCGGCGGGCTGCTGGTGGGCGTGGTACAGCACGGTATGGCCGTGGGGCAGGCAGGTGAAACCTATACGCTACTGACCATCGGTGATGGCCTGGTGGCACAGATCCCGGCGCTGGTGATCTCCACCGCAGCGGGTGTGATTGTGACCCGCGTGGCAACCGATCAGGATGTCGGTGAACAGATGGTGGGGCAGCTATTCAATAATCCGCGCGTGCTGATGCTGAGCGCCGGTGTGATTGGTTTGCTTGGTCTGGTGCCAGGGATGCCCAACTTTGTTTTTCTGCTTTTTACAGCAGTACTGCTGGGGCTGGCCTGGTGGCAGCGTGGTCAGCAGCTTACGCCTAAGAAACAGCCTGAATCTGCAAGCCTGATAAAAACGCAGGAGACACCTGCCACAGCCGAAGCCTCATGGACTGACGTGCAGCTGGAAGATTCTCTGGGCATGGAGGTGGGTTATCGTCTGATCCCTATGGTTGACCATACGCAAAATGGTGAGCTGCTGGGTCGCATCCGCAGTATCCGTAAAAAAGTGGCGCAGGAGGTGGGCTTTCTGCCGCCGGTGGTACACATTCGTGACAATATGGATCTGCCGCCAGCCCGTTATCGTATTCTGATGAAAGGGGTCGAGATAGGTAGCGGTGACGCTTATCCCGGTCGCTGGATGGCGATTAACCCCGGTACAGCGGCAGGCACTCTGCCTGGCGAGCCCACAGTGGATCCCGCCTTTGGTCTGGCGGCGATCTGGATCGATAGCGCGCTGAAAGAGCAGGCGCAGATTCAGGGCTACACCGTGGTAGAAGCCAGTACGGTGGTGGCAACGCACCTGAATCATCTGATTGGTCAGTATGCCAGCGAACTCTTTGGTCGTCAGGAAGCGCAGCAGCTGCTGGACCGCGTGACGCAGGAGATGCCTAAACTCACCGAAGATCTGGTACCCGGTGTGATTACGCTAACGACGCTGCATAAGGTGTTGCAGAATTTGCTAACCGAGCGGGTATCCATCAGAGATATGCGCACCATTATTGAAACGCTGGCTGAGCATGCGCCAGTACAAAACGATCCGCAGGAACTCACCAGCGTGGTGCGTGTTGCGCTGGGCCGGGCGATTACTCAGCAGTGGTTCCCGGGCAGCGGTGAAGTTCAGGTTATTGGTCTTGATGCGTCGCTGGAGCGTCTGCTGCTGCAGGCGCTGCAGGGCGGCGGTGGCCTGGAGCCGGGCCTGGCCGACCGGCTGCTGGTGCAGGCTCAGGCTGCGCTCCAGCAGCAGGAGATGAGTGGTGCTCCGCCGGTCCTGCTGGTCAATCATCCGTTGCGCGCGCTGCTGGCTCGCTTCCTGCGTCGTAATCTGCCGCAGCTGGTCGTGCTCTCTAACATGGAACTCAGTGATAATCGCCAGATCCGTATGACCGCGACTATAGGTAGCAAATAGTGTTTAGCGGACATTGGTTGTTATTGCTGCTGACGCTGCTGCCGCTTACGGGCAGCGCAGCAACCGGTGCCTGGAGTGCCAGCGTGAGTGGCCCCGGACTGGGCGCACGCGGTAGCTGGCTGCTATCGCCAGCGCTGCAACCTCCATCCGCTGCACCGGGCGTCATCAATCAGGTAAACTACCGTTACCGGCTTAGCCTGCCGGCCCCTTCCGGGTTGATAGTACGACTCTGCGCCAGCCAGCGCTGTGTCCCACTGGAGGGAGCCAGCGGCACAACCCGCGAGCTGGCGCTGATCCCGGCAGACCAGCCGCTACACTTTGCGTTTGGTTTTCAGGGGCAGGGCGCGCTGCCACCAGGTCTGCGTGTGATAAGCAGCGAAGTCACAGTCAATTATCAGTAGGCATAAAAAAACCCGCACCAGGCGGGTTTTTGTCGCTTATCGCTTACATACGCTCAACAGTTTTAATGCCCAGCGTATCCAGACCCTGCTTCAGAGTCCTGGCTGTAAGGGCCGCCAGCTGCAGGCGGCTGATGCGTAACGCTTCATCTTCAGCTGACAGAATCGGGCAATGCTCATAAAAACCAGAGAAAAGCCCGGCCAGATCGTAGAGATAAGCACACATGACGTGTGGCGTACCGTCGCGTGCAACCTGAGTAATGGTCTCTTCAAACTGCAACAGACGCGTAGCCAGCAGCGCTTCACGCTCATCAATCAGGCTGATTTCACCCTGCAGTGTGGTTGCCTCGATGCCCGCCTTACGGAAGACAGATAGCACACGGGTATAGGCATACTGCATATAGGGCGCAGTGTTGCCTTCAAAGGCCAGCATGTTATCCCAGTCAAAGATATAATCTGTGGTGCGGCTCTTGGAGAGGTCAGCATATTTAACCGCGCCGATACCGACCACTTCCGCCAGCTCTGCCAGCTCCTGAGATGACATATCGGGGTTTTTCGCGCTGATCAGCGTATGCGCCCGCTCAACGGCTTCGTCCAGCAGATCGGCCAGTTTGATGGTGCCGCCGCTGCGGGTTTTAAATGGACGACCATCTTTGCCCAGCATCATACCAAATGCATGATGTTCCAGTGGCACCGATGCCGGCACATAGCCCGCTTTACGCACGATGGTCCATGCCTGCTGCAGATGCTGATGCTGACGTGAATCGATATAGTAAATCACACGGTCGGCGTGCAGTGTTTCATAGCGATATTTTGCACAGGCGATATCTGTCGTGGTGTAGAGATAGCCACCATCCTTTTTCTGAATGATCACACCCATCGGCTCACCTTCCTTGTTTTTGTACTCATCAAGGAACACCACGGTTGCGCCTTCACTGGTCACCGCCAGACCTTTTTCACGCAGGTCAGCAACGATACCTGGCAGCATATCGTTGTAGAGGCTCTCGCCCATCACATCATTACGCGTCAGGGTGACATTTAACCGGTCGTAGACCTGCTGGTTCTGGCTCATGGTGATATCAACCAGCTTTTTCCACATCGCACGGCAATACTCATCGCCGCCCTGTAGTCTGACAACATAGCCGCGGGCGCGCTCTGCAAACGCCTCATCTTCATCGTAGCTACGTTTTGCTTCACGATAGAACGCTTCCAGATCGGCAAGCGCGATATCTTCATGCTGCTCGTTCTGTTGCTTTTCCAGGTAGGCGATTAACATGCCAAACTGCGTGCCCCAGTCACCCACGTGGTTAGCACGAATAACGTTATGTCCGAGAAATTCCAGGGTACGTACAGCGGCATCGCCAATGATAGTGGAACGCACGTGACCAACGTGCATCTCTTTGGCTACGTTGGGCGCAGAGTAGTCAATCACAATAGTCTGCGGTTCAGGCTGACTGACGCCAAGATGTGGATGCTGGAGTACCTCAGCGGCCTGCTGTGCCAGCCACTGACGATCGAGGAAAATATTGATAAAGCCCGGCCCGGCGATCTCTACGTTGCTGGCGATTCCGGCCAGATCCAGATGCTTAACGACCTGCTCAGCCAGCTGGCGCGGTGCCTGACCAAGTCGTTTGGCCGCGCCCATAATGCCGTTCGCCTGATAATCACCAAACTGAACCTTGGCAGACTGACGAACCAGTGGTTCGCAATCAGCGGGTGCACCCGCTGCACACATCGCCTGACTGACTTTATCGGAAAGAAGAGCCTGAATATTCACCGCGTTACCTTCATATGCTGAAAAGGCCCGTTAACTAAAGACGAGCCGTCGCCGTCATACCGAACATCTCTCGGGACGGAAAAAAAGTAGAGGGGAAGTATACGTGAAATGTTAGGATGCGTCAGCAACCGCTAAGCCGCCGGAGCCGGACTAACAGCAGAACCGCGTGCCGGTTAACGGCGACGCGGTTGACGACGGGGGTTTTTAACGCTTTTGTCTTCACGCACCTTCCAGTGGCGGGAAATAGCAAATCCCATTAATGCAATGAGGACTGCGACAACGATGAGCATAGACATAAAGTCATTCCTTTTAATGTGAAACTCAAATTTATAAGAAAGGGCGGTCATCTGCAATTGAATCGCTGCCAAATAAGAGTTATCTCATTGTATGAATCTTTCCTATTTCAGTCAGTGCGTTACCCCTGTTTTATAAAGTTTAGCCTGGCCCTGATTAAGTGATTAGTCTGAATGTTGGCCTATTTTTATCCGCTTTTTGCGCCTTCTAGCTGCCAGATAAGATGAATCCTAAGGTTTGGCAAAAGTGGCATTGCTGGTATATTGATTTTAAATGATTAATTTAGCTAAACAGACATGAGGTATTACAGAATGGCACCGCGTTTTCCCGCAGAGCTGGAAGAGTTAGCGCAGGATTTCAGTCGTTTTGAGCAGGCGTTACAGGAACTGGCTGAAAGAATTGGCGTGGATCCAGCCGCGCATGAGATCGACCATATCGCTGTGCGCTGTCACCAGTTCACCACCGCTGAGCGCTGGAAGCGTGGTTTTATGCAGATTGGCCAGCTCTTCTCTGAAACCATGATTAACGGCCGTCCTATCTGTCTGTTTAAATTACAGCAGCCGCTTTTGCTGGCAGGACAGGCTGTGGATGTTGTTGAGCTCCCCTGGCCGGGACAAAAACTCTACCGGCATGAGGGCTGGGAACATATTGAGATTGTGCTGCGGGGCGAGCCAGAGACGCTGGGCGTGCGCGCAATGGCATTGCTGTCTGATGCAGCATTGACCCAGCCCGGTATCTCGTTCAAAACCAGCTCTCCGGCGGGTGAGCATGAGCGGCTGCCTAACCCGACGCTGGCAGTAACAGATGGTCAGAGTACGATCAAATTCCACCCGTGGCGACTGGAAGAGATCGTCGCCAGCGAACGCGCTTAGCGGAGGGCTTCAACAGCCCGTTGCACTCTGGCGACCGCTTCCTGCAGCATGGCGCGTGTGCAGCCGAAATTAAAGCGTACAAAGCGTTCATCCCCAAAGTCGCGTCCGGGCGAGAACCCCAGCCCATGCTGCTCAAAGTATGCTGCCGGGCTGGCAACATTTAGCGCACTGGCGTCAATCCAGCCCAGGTAGGTCGCTTCAGGTGCAACCATACTAAGTTCTGGCAGCGCATTAATCTGCGCTGTCAGCCAGTCACGGTTTGCGCGCAGATAGGCAATCTGCGCCTGCAGCCAGGCATCGCCATCGCGCCATGCCGCTTCTGCAGCAACCAGCGCCAGAATATCAACGCCCGGAACAATACCCTCACGCACCTGCTTAAAACGCCGGCGCAGAGTCTCATCCGGAATGATGGCTATCGATGCGCCCAGCCCCGCGATGTTAAAACTTTTGGAAGGGGAGATTAGCGTGATACTGCGCATTGCCGCATCTTCACTCAGGGCGGCAAACGGCGTGTGTACGGCGTTCGGCTCCAGCACTAAATCAGCATGAATTTCATCGGAGCAGACAATTAAATCGTGACGCCGGGCAAAGGCGAGCTGAGTAGCCAGCTCTTCGCGACGATACAGAGTGCCACCAGGATTTTGCGGGTTACACAGCATTAACAGGCGCTCATTGCCCTGCATTTCAGCCTGTCCGGGATCGATAACCCAGCGATTCTGCTGCAACTGCAATGGTAAAGAGAGCTGTGCGCGATTTGCCAGCCGGGCGGCGCGATAGAAAGGGGGATAGATCGGTGAGGGGGCGATTGTGCGTTCACCCGCCGCTGTAAAAGCGCGTACCGAAATGTTCAGCCCGCTGACTACGCCAGGCAATATTACAATCCATTCCGGCTTAATAACCCAGTTATAGCGCTCAGCCATGCGCTGAACGGTAATATCCAGCAACCCGGATGGCGTGACACCGTAACCAAAAACCCCATGCGCAACTCGCTTTTGTATGGCCTCAATAATACAGGGTGGCGAACGAAAATCCGTATCTGCAACCCAGAGCGGTAGTATATCCCGGTCACGATATTTGTGCCATTTGAGACTATCGCTGTGACCGCGGTCTATCCGTTGATCAAAATCGAACACCATAGTTCACTTTCCACGTAAACTGACTAGCTAAGCAGATTAGCTGAAGCCAACCCTTTGAGCCAGCAGTCGTTAACAGGAGAGAGCGATGACGAAACTGGAGATATGTTGCTACGGCATTGACTGTGCTGTGACCGCACAGCATGCCGGTGCCGATCGTATCGAGCTGTGCAGCGCCCCGCGCGAGGGTGGTCTGACGCCATCAGCGGGTACGCTGCAGGCAGCGCTGCGCGACATCACGATTCCTGTGCATCCCATCGTCCGGCCACGCGGGGGCGATTTCTGCTACTCGCGTCAGGAATTTGACATCATGAAATCTGATGTGGCGATGATACGTGAATGGGGGTTTCCCGGGCTGGTTATTGGTATTCTGGATGAGGATGCACATATTGATATGCCGCGGATGCAGCAAATTATGCAGCTGTGCGACGGCATGGCAGTGACTTTTCATCGGGCGTTTGATCTCTGCCATAGCCCGAAGCGTGCGCTGGAGATGCTGACCGATTTGGGCGTGGCAAGGATCTTAACTTCCGGGCAGCAGCAGAGCGCTGAAACAGGAATTGCATTATTAAGGGAACTAAATGAGTTGAGCCGTGGTCCAATAGTTATGGCAGGTGCAGGTGTGCGGTTAAGCAATCTGCAAAAACTCCTTGATAGCGGTTTGCAGGAGTTTCACAGCTCAGCCAGTCGCGCTATTGCTTCACCCATGCGCTACCGTAAAGCCGGTGTTTCCATGTGTTCAGAAGCAGAAACTGATGAATTCAGCCGTTCCTGCGTTGATAGTGATGTCATTGAAGCGATGAAAATCATGATGCAGATGAATGTTAATCGGGTCGCCTGACCCGCTACCGATTTTGCCGCACAGCACGCCACCAACCCTGACGTGATGTTTGCAAGTACCAGGCCCCAGTCATTTGCTGGGGTTTTTTTTGCCTGTGTATTACGTCGGGACATAGCGCAGCAGATAAAAAGATGCTTTGCTTAATCTAAGCCCCTGTGTGGAAAACACAATGAAATGGTTCCTGCCGGTTACGCTACTGTTGCTTACTCCCTGCCTGTCGCTGGCAGCCAAACCTGTTTGCCCGCCACTAAGCCGGAATATCAGCAGCAGTAATGTCTGGATTCTGTTGGGTGGTGCAGCAAAAGGCGCGGTAAAGCAGGTTATTGCCGGCGAGTTTGGCAAAGATGTCGATTCGCAAAAGCGGGTCCTGGGACAGTTTGACCGCTGCGGTGACTTACTGGCAGCAGATATTAGTTACGATAAGCGCGAGGGCAATATTCTGCTGAGTATGGAGCAGCATATTGCCCGGGTACAGCGCGGCTGGGTGGCCGAGTACGCCTGGCGGGTGGTGACACTTAAGGCGGATCAGGAGCAGTTAGTCGATCAGCGACAGGGTACGTTAAGCTGGCGAACCGGACCGCGCGGTAACATCGTTAGCGCCTCGGACAAGTATGTCACTATGGGCAGCAGTGGTAGTGCTGCAATTGTTTACCATTACGATTCGCGTTTCAGACTACAAAAAAGCGTGACGCGTGACAGTGATACGCAGAACAATAGCGAGAACAGCTGGCGCTGGAATGCACGGGATCAGGTAATTGCAACGACCAGTGGCCGCAGCAAAGAGACGTGGCGCTTTGATGAACAGTGGCGGGAGCTGGGTCTGACTGGCGTTGCTACCACGCCAGTCAGCACACTGCACTCTGTTGATAATTGTCAGCTCTGGGATGAAACCGGCAACTGTACCCTGAGCTTTCTGTATGAAAAAGAGGTGTTTGCTAAAGGCACTATCGAGCGCCATCTTACCTCAGCCTATAAATATCAATACTGGGATCAACCAGCAGAAGAGTAGTTGCGCCAGGCACTGCATGCTGCCAGCTGCTGATTGCCGCAGGCACAGAGCTGATAAAGCTCATAGCTGCCGCGCCAGGCACTGCACCAGTAGCTAAGCGCCGCTGATGCAGTTCAGTCTGCGCTCAGCAACCACTGCACCAGCGGCTACATGTCGCTAAAGCAGGTCTGATACAACCCCGCCGCGTTTAGCGGGCGCTCTGTCAGCCGCCGGCACGGAACAGGCAACTGCCGGACATAACAGCCGTTATGCGCCACAGAGAGAGGCGCGGTAACTAACTGATATCAGGGTTTACGTGCCACCAGCACCGCGCGCAGCGGTGCCGGGTAGCCCTCAACGGTTTTTGCAGGATCCTCTGGATCAAGAAACTCTGCCAGTGACTCGCTGGTCATCCAGCTGGTGCGGCGCTGTTCATCAACAGAGGTGACGGCATAGTCAGCGATGCGCACATCAACAAAACCGCACTTTTCCAGCCAGCTTTTAAGGGCAGCGGCTGAGGGAATAAAGTAGACATTACGCATTTGTGCGTAACGCTCACCCGGTACCAGCACAGCATGTTCATCCCCCTCAATGACCAGCGTCTCCAGCACCAGTTCTCCGTCGCTGACCAGCTGATTTTTCAGCTGTAACAGATGATCCAGCGGAGAGCGGCGATGGTAGAGCACGCCCATAGAGAACACCGTATCAAATGCCTGTAGTGCCGGCAGTTGCTCAATACCAAGCGGAAGCAGATGCGCCCGGCGATCGTCTCCCAGCAGCTTGCGTACGGCTTCGAACTGGCAGAGAAACAGCTGCATGGGATCGATACCCACCACCATCTGCGCCCCCGCCCCCAGCATACGCCACATGTGATAGCCGCTGCCGCAGCCAACATCAAGAATTGTCCGGCCGGTAAGCGGAGAGATATGCGGTAACACCCGGTCCCACTTCCAGTCAGAGCGCCATTCAGTGTCGATCTCTGTGCCATAGAGCGAATAGGGGCCTTTGCGCCACGGCATCAGGTTACGTAACAGAGTTTCGATACCGGCGCGCTGGCGATCGGTCAGATCATCACGCTGGGCGCTGACGCCATGCAGCAGATCCAGCGACTGCGGCGTCAGCAGTGGCAGATATTGCACAGCTTTTTGCCAGTTACGGAAATGTCCGTGCAGATTTTCCCGCTGCCAGGTGGCGAGCTGCGCCGGCAGCACCTCCAGCCAGCTCGCCAGTGGGCCGGTGGCGATTTGCTGATAAAAACGGCCAAAGTCAATCATTTCAGTGCTACCAGAGAGCCAAAGTTAAAACACTGGAACCAGAGTTCCGCATGAGCAAATCCCGCCGCTTTCAGGCGCGCTTTATGCGTGTCTACGCTATCAGTCAGCATGACATTCTCCAGCATGCTGCGCTTCTGGCTAATCTCCAGTTCACTGTAACCATTGGCACGTTTAAAGTCGTGGTGCATATTAAAGAGCAGCTCGCCAACTTCACTATCTTCAAAGCTAAATTTCTCCGATAGCACCAGCGCGCCGCCCGGGTTGAGACCACGGGCAATTTTTTCCAGCAGCACGACCCGGGCCTCAGGTGCCAGAAACTGCAGCGTAAAGTTGAGCACCACCAGCGACGCATTCTTGATTTCAATATCGCAAATATCCGCTTCCAGTACTGTTACTGGCGTATCAGCACGGAAAGCATCAATATGGCGGCGGCAGCGTTCAACCATCGCCGGAGAGTTATCTACGGCAATGATCTGACAGCCGGGTACGTGAATATTGCGGCGTACCGACAGGGTCGCCGCGCCCAGCGAACAGCCAAGGTCATAGACCTGGCTCCCGGGCTGGACAAAGCGTTCTGCCAGCATACCTATCATCGAAATGATATTGGAGTAGCCGGGCACCGAGCGCTGAATCATATCGGGGAAGACTTCAGCCACGCGCTCGTCAAAGGTCCAGTCGCCCAGCTTGTCAATGGGCGCGGAAAATAGCGTATCGCGGTCAGACATAATGGAATATCCGAAGAGGAAAACGGAAAGGGCGCTATTCTGGCAGAAAGTCACGCCTGCTGCACCCGTTTCCCTGATCAGAACAGGCTCGACTGCTGTGGCCAGGCGGGTAAATCATGCAGGGCTGGCTCCAGCGCCTGCAGCTGTGGCCAGAGAGCCTGTACCAGTGGAAATACCTCAGCCATATCGGGTGTATGAATAAACAGCAGCGGCTCGCTCTCTGCTTGCCACTCTGCCAGCTTGCTACGCCAGGGCGGAAACAGCGCCTCGCTCTCAGCCACACTGTCACTGCCAATAAAGCGCACCATGGGTTGCGAGCCAGTGCGTACCGCATGAGGCGGAACCCGCGGCTTTTTTGCCCGGGCATCAATAGCCGCCGCCGTCTGTGAGGCTGAAGCATGCACTGGACGACTGTCAAGGATCACCCGGTTTACATTGCGCGCCAGCAGACCACGGTTCAGCGCGCGTTCAGCCTCACCTTTGGCAAAAAATGTTTCATGTCGCACCTCTACACCATACTGAAAGCTGCGCGGCAGGCTGTCGAGAAAGCGCCACAGGTATGACAGTTCCGCTGGCGAAAAGCTGGCGGGCAGCTGCAGCCAGTATTGCCCCAGCCGTGAACTAAGCGGATCCATCAGCCGCAAAAAATCACTGACCAGCGTGTCACAGTCACGCAGAGCGGCCTGATGAGAAATGGTGGCCGGAAATTTAAAACAGAAGCGAAAATCGTCATGGGTCATCTGACGCCAGCGCTGCACCACCTCTGGTTTGGGCAGCGCATAGAGCGTGGTGTTACCCTCGACACAGCCAAACAGTCTTGCATAATCTTCCAGTGTAACAATACCAAACTGTTTCCACTGGCTGTGGTGCCACTGCGGTAATCCAATACGAAGAGTCAAACTGAACTCCGGAAGCGGGTTAAAAGGATCCAGCGGCAGGTCGCGGCGTGCAAACGCTGATGAATTGTTCGCTTTGCATCGGCTCTACTTATCCTGCCTGGCTTTTTCCATTATAATAGCTGCCTTTTTTGCGGCAGCATCTTTAGAGATTATTCGCTCTGATGCTGTCTGGCAGCAGCGGCGAAGTTAAAAGGATACGTTATGCGTACAGAATATTGTGGACAGCTCAATCTGTCTCATGTGGGTCAGCAAGTTACTCTCTGCGGCTGGGTTAATCGCCGTCGCGATCTCGGCAGCCTGATATTTATCGATATGCGTGACCGCGAAGGGATCGCTCAGGTCTTTTTTGATGCCGATCATCAGGAGGCTTTCCAGCTGGCTTCTGAACTGCGCAACGAATTCTGCATCCAGATCACCGGGACGGTGCGTGCGCGCGAAGAGAGAAACCGTAACAGCGATATGGCGACTGGCGATATCGAAGTGTTTGCTCATGCGCTGACGATTATTAACCGCGCGGAACCGCTGCCGCTGGACTCTAATCAGACCAACAGTGAAGAAGCACGCCTGACGTATCGCTATCTCGATCTGCGTCGTCCGGAGATGGCACAGCGTCTGAAAACGCGGGCGAAAATCACCAGCTTTGTACGCCGTTTTATGGATAACGAAGGCTTCCTGGATATTGAAACGCCAATGCTGACCAAAGCCACGCCAGAGGGCGCGCGTGACTATCTGGTGCCAAGCCGCGTGCATAAAGGTAAATTTTATGCGTTACCGCAGTCGCCTCAGCTGTTTAAACAGCTGCTGATGATGTCAGGCTTTGATCGCTACTATCAGATTGTGAAGTGTTTTCGTGATGAAGATCTGCGCGCCGATCGTCAGCCAGAATTTACTCAGATCGACGTTGAAACCTCTTTTATGAGTGCGGAGCAGGTGCGTGAGAAGATGGAACGTCTGATCCGCGAGCTCTGGCTGGAAATCAAAGGCGTTGACCTTGGTGATTTCCCGCTGATGACCTTTGCCGAGGCGATGAACCGCTATGGCTCAGATAAACCCGATCTGCGTAACCCGATGGAGCTGGTGGATGTTGCTGACCTGCTGAAAAATGTCGAGTTTCAGGTGTTTGCTGGACCGGCTAACGATGCGAAGGGCCGCGTTGCTGCACTGCGCGTTCCGGGCGGAGCAGCGCTGACGCGCAAACAGATTGATGAGTACACCAAATTTGTTGAGATCTATGGCGCACGCGGCCTGGCATGGATGAAAATCAATGCCCGTGCCAGCGGATTTGAAGGCGTACAGAGCCCGGTGGCTAAATTCCTGACACCAGAGATTGTGGATGCCATTCTGGATCGTACTGCGGCGCAGGATGGCGATCTCATCTTCTTCGGTGCCGATCGTGCAAAAGTCGTGGCTGATGCGCTGGGCGCACTGCGCCTGAAAGTGGGCCGCGATCTGCAGATCACCAATGAGAAAGCCTGGGCACCGCTGTGGGTTATCGACTTCCCGATGTTTGAAGAGGATGACGAAGGCGGACTGGCAGCGATGCACCATCCGTTCACCTCACCAAAATCGATGAGTGCTGAACAGCTGGCGGCGGATCCCACTCAGGCGGTTGCTAACGCCTACGATATGGTTATCAACGGGTATGAGGTGGGTGGCGGTTCAGTACGTATTCACAACGGCACTATGCAGCAGACCGTGTTCAGCATTCTGGGAATTACCGCTGAAGAGCAGCAGCAGAAGTTTGGCTTCCTGCTGGATGCGTTGAAGTATGGCACGCCACCGCACGCTGGTCTGGCGTTTGGCCTGGATCGCCTGACGATGCTGCTGACCGGCACGGATAATATTCGCGATGTGATCGCTTTCCCGAAAACCACTGCTGCCGCCTGTATGATGACGGAAGCGCCAAGCGAGGCTAATCCGGTTGCGCTGGGCGATCTGGGTATTCAGATTGTTAAGAAAGAAAAGCCAGAGAACCTGTAATGGGCTTTAAACATCCGGTATCGGTGCTGGTGGTGATTTTTGCGCAGGATACCGGCCGGGTGTTGATGCTACAGCGGCGGGATGATCCCAGCTTCTGGCAATCCGTGACCGGCAGCCTGGAGCCGGGTGAAACGCCTGCTCAGGCCGCAGTGCGCGAAGTGGCGGAGGAGCTGGCGATCGATATTACTGGTGAGCGGCTCCAGCTTGATGATTGCCAGCGGGAGATTGAGTTTGAGATCTTTCCGCATTTTCGTCACCGCTATGCGCCAGAGATCACCCACAACCGTGAACACTGGTTCCGGCTCGGGCTACCCGCCGAACGGATGCCTGTATTAAGTGAGCATCTGGCGGCGTGCTGGCTGGCCCCCGCCGCTGCTGCCGCGCTGACCCGTTCCTGGAGTAACCGTCAGGCAATTGAAGAATATATCTGACCTGGCCGCCGCCCATTGGCGGTAGCCAGCGAGATAACAGAAAACTGTATACTCAGCGCTGTTGCCAGACCATGCGCTGCATAGCTGAACAGCCGGGCGTAGTCGATACCATGAAACTGACTGCCGCGGTGTGCTGCAATAGTCGTTGCGTATCCAGACGTAAATCGTGCGCGCACTGTGGGTCATCAGCCTACATGGCAAGATAGCCTGAGCAATAGAGAAGAGAGATGAGAAATGGCAGGACATAGTAAATGGGCAAATACCAAGCACCGCAAAGCGGCGCAGGATGCTAAACGCGGTAAAATCTTCACCAAAATTATTCGTGAGCTGGTAACAGCGGCCAAACTGGGTGGTGGCGATCCGGGTTCTAACCCGCGTCTGCGTGCGGCGATGGATAAAGCGCTCTCCAACAATATGACCCGTGACACCATGAACCGTGCCATTGCGCGCGGTGTGGGTGGCGAAGATGATTCCAACATGGAAACCATCATCTATGAAGGCTATGGTCCGGGCGGCTCTGCGGTAATGATTGAGTGCCTGAGTGACAACCGAAATCGTACCGTAGGCGAAGTGCGTCATGCCTTTACCAAAACGGGTGGCAATCTTGGCACAGATGGTTCAGTTGCCTATCTGTTCAGCAAAAAAGGGGTAATCTCTTTTGCACCGGGCCAGGATGAAGATGCTGTGATGGAAGCGGCGCTGGAAGCGGGTGCAGAAGATGTCGTCAGCTATGACGATGGTGCGATTGACGTCTTTACCGCATGGGAAGATCTGGGCAGCGTACGCGATGCGCTGGAAGCGGGTGGCCTGACAGCCGACAGCGCCGAGGTTTCCATGATCCCGTCAACCAAAGCGGAACTCGATGCAGAAACAGCACCTAAACTGCTGCGTCTGATCGATATGCTGGAAGATTGCGATGATGTTCAGGAAGTTTACCACAACGGTGAAATTTCCGATGAGGTGGCGGAAACGCTGTAATGGCGTCTTTGCATATCCGGCAACCGGAGGCGTGCGATGGCAATTATTCTCGGGATTGATCCCGGTTCGCGCGTCACTGGCTATGGCGTGATTCGTCAGACCGGGCGACAGCTCAGCTATCTTGGCAGCGGATGTATCCGTACCAATGTGGCAGACCTGCCGGGCCGGTTAAAACTGATTTATGCGGGCGTGTGTGAGATCATCACGCAGTTTTCGCCCGACTACTTTGCCATTGAGCAGGTGTTTATGGCAAAAAACGCTGATTCAGCGCTGAAGCTGGGTCAGGCGCGCGGGGCAGCGATTGTCGCCGCGGTTAATGCGGAGCTGCCGGTATTTGAGTATGCGGCACGTCAGGTAAAACAGACAGTGACCGGCACTGGCGGGGCTGATAAGAGCCAGGTACAGCATATGGTGCGTAGCCTGCTTAAATTGCCGGCGAATCCGCAGGCTGATGCCGCCGATGCGCTTGCGATTGCGATTACGCACTGCCATGTCAGTCAAAATGCAGCGCGCATGAGCGACAGCAAACTGGTGCTGAGCCGTGGCCGGCTGCGCTCTGGCTAACACTGAAACTGCACATTAACAGGCTGGATATGCATCCAGCCTTTTTTTATGGTATACATAGCCGCTATCTTACCGTCAGCCGCTTAGCTGGCCGCAGGGAGCGATCCCTGAACCGCCGATTCACAGATTAAGGAACTGCTCAGGTGATTGGACGTTTACGAGGCAACATTCTGGAAAAACAGCCGCCGCTGGTGCTGCTTGAGGCACACGGCGTCGGTTATGAAGTGCATATGCCAATGACCTGTTTCTATGAGCTGCCGGAGGTCGCCCGGGAAGCGGTGATCTTTACCCATTTTGTAGTGCGTGAGGATGCGCAGCTGCTGTTTGGCTTTAACAGTAAACAGGAGCGGGCACTGTTTCGCGAGCTAATCAAAGTAAATGGTGTCGGGCCAAAGCTGGCACTGGCAATCCTTTCCGGGATGTCTGCTCAGCAGTTTGTTAATGCTGTAGAGCGCGAAGAGGTCGCTTCCCTGGTTAAGCTGCCTGGCGTGGGTAAAAAAACCGCTGAGCGTCTGGTGGTGGAGATGAAAGACCGCTTTAAAGGTATGCATGGCGATCTGTTTGGCGGCGACTCCGCCTTTACGCTTACCACACCTGCAGCAGCACCGGATAACAACGATGCAGAGGCGGAAGCTGTGGCAGCCCTGGTGGCGCTGGGGTATAAGCCGCAGGAAGCCAGCCGCATGGTCAGCAAAGTGGGTAAACCTGACGCGGATTGTGAAACCCTGATCCGCGAAGCGCTGCGTGCAGCTATTTGAGGTAATAAATGATTGAAGCCGATCGTCTGGTTTCAGGCGGCTCATACAGCGAAGAAGAGAGCCTGGATCGCGCTATTCGCCCCAAACTGCTGGCTGAATATGTCGGGCAGCCGCAGGTGCGTGAGCAGATGGAGATTTTTATTCAGGCGGCTAAACTGCGCGGCGATGCGCTGGATCACTTACTGATTTTTGGTCCGCCGGGACTGGGTAAAACCACGCTGGCAAATATCGTCGCGAACGAAATGGGCGTAAATCTGCGCACCACGTCGGGGCCGGTACTGGAGAAAGCGGGCGATCTGGCAGCCATGCTGACTAATCTTGAGCCGCATGATGTCCTGTTTATCGATGAGATCCATCGTCTTTCACCCGTAGTGGAAGAGGTGCTCTATCCGGCAATGGAAGATTATCAGCTGGATATCATGATTGGTGAGGGGCCTGCGGCGCGCTCAATCAAGCTCGATCTGCCACCTTTTACGCTGATTGGTGCGACCACCCGAGCGGGTTCACTTACTTCACCGCTACGTGACCGCTTTGGCATTGTACAGCGGCTTGAATTTTACAATGTGCCGGATCTGCAGCATATTGTCAGCCGCAGTGCAGCCTGTCTTGGCCTGACGCTGAGCGAAGAGGGGGCGCTGGAAGTTGCCCGGCGGGCACGCGGTACCCCACGTATTGCTAACCGTCTGCTGCGTCGTGTACGCGATTTTGCGGATGTGCGGGCAGCAGGCAATATGAGTGGCGATGTGGCGGCCAGTGCTCTGGATATGCTTAATGTCGATACCCAGGGCTTTGATTATATGGATCGCAAACTGCTGCTGGCGATTATCGATAAATTTATGGGCGGGCCGGTAGGGCTGGATAATCTGGCGGCAGCGATTGGCGAAGAGCGGGAAACCATCGAGGATGTGATAGAGCCTTTCCTGATTCAGCAGGGCTTTATTCAGCGTACTCCGCGCGGTCGCCTGGCAACGCAACACGCATACCGCCACTTTGATATCGTACGTGAAGAGTAGCGGCGCACCTGAGAGAACAGAAGGGCACCGACACGTGCCCCTCTGCTGAGTAAGAACCGCAGAATTATGCCGCTGGCTTTTTTGCCATGCTCAGCATAAACAGCACCGCGGCGCAGAGCACCACTGAAGGGCCGGCGGGTGTATCGTAGGTTGCTGAAAAACCCAGGCCGCCCGTTACGGCAATCAGTCCGGCAATTACCGCAAAGCCAGCCATCTGTTCAGGCGAACGTGAGAAGCGGCGGGCTGTCGCCGCAGGGATAATCAGCAGTGAGGTGATTATCAGCGCACCAACAAATTTCATCGCCACACCAATGGTCAGCGCAGTGACCAGCATCAGCATCAGCCGGGTGCGCTGAATATTCACACCATCAACCTGTGCCAGCTCAGGACTGATAGTCATTGAGAGCAGTGCGCGCCACTGCCACGCCATTACCGCCAGCACAATAATCACGCCCCCGGCCATGAGCCAGAGATCGTCGGGTGTAATGGCCAGCAGATCGCCAAACAGATAGGCCATCAGGTCAACACGCACACCCTGCATCAGGCTCACCACTACCAGACCCAGCGAAAGCGCACTATGCGCCATAATCCCCAGTAGCGTATCAATAGCCAGATGTGGACGACGCTCCAGCCACACCAGACCCAGTGCCAGACAGACCGTAACCAGAATAACCGCGTACCAGGGATTGACATTCAGCAGCAGGCCAAAGGCGACACCCAGCAGAGAAGCGTGTGCCAGCGTATCACCAAAATAAGACATGCGACGCCAGACGACAAACGAACCCAGCGGGCCTGCCGCCAGCGCCAGCAGCGCGCCACCCAGCCAGCCGGGAAGTAACAGTTCAATCATTGGGAGTGATTTCCTTTACGCAGTACAATCCGGCCCTGGAGATCGTGACGATGATTGTGCTGATGACGATAGATTGCCAGTTGCCGGGCACCGCTCGGGCCAAACATAGCGATAAATTCAGGATGCTGTGAAACCGCTTCCGGCGTACCAGAGCAACAGATATGGTGATTAAGGCACAAAACCTCATCGGTTTTCGCCATTACCAGATGCAGGTCGTGCGAGACCATCAGTACGCCACAGTTGAGTTCGTGCCGCAGCTGGTCAATCATATCGTAGAGCGCGACCTGACCATTTACATCCACGCCCTGGGTAGGTTCATCCAGTACCAGTAGCTGAGGCTGATTCAGCAGTGCACGTGCCAGCAGGACGCGCTGTGTTTCGCCCCCTGAGAGTTTTTGCAGTGGTGACTGCAGCAGATGCCCTGCCTGCACCCGCTTCAGGGCGGGCAGAATATCGGCGCGCTTACTGCCACGCGTCAGCCGCATAAAATGCTCTGTGGTGATGGGCAGCGTGGGATCGATATGCAGTTTCTGTGGCACATAGCCAATGCGTAATCCAGGCGCCCGCGTAATGCTGCCCCTGTCGGGTGTAAGCAGCCCCAGTACTGCACGCACCAGTGTAGATTTGCCTGCGCCGTTGGGCCCAAGCAGCGTCAGAATTTTGCCGGGCTCAAGCGAAAGCGAAATACCTGCCAGCACGGTGCGTTGTGCAAAAGTCACCGAGATTTTATCCAGTGTAACAAGAGAAGACATGAGATTTACGGTTGCATTGAAATTAGAATGTTATAATATCACATTTCATCCCCTGGTCACGATGGAATGACGCATTATGTTACACAATAAACCGCGCCTGATTTTCACCCTTTCTGCGGCAACAATTTTCTCCACACTGGCGCTTCCGGCACACTCAGCGGTAGTGGCATCGATCAAGCCTCTAGGATTTATCGCAGCAGCGATCGCTGAAGGTATTACCCCGGTTGAAGTATTGCTGCCGGATGGTGCTTCAGAACATGACTATGCACTGCGCCCCTCTGATGTAAAACGTATTAAAAACGCAGACTTAGTTGTATGGGTTGGCCCTGAGATGGAAGCCTTTCTGACAAAATCTGCAGCCACCTTGCCAGCCAGTAAAAATCTGGAAATTGCAGCATTGCCAGCGGTTAAGTCGCAGCTGATTCGCGGTAGTGAAGAAGAGGAGGAAGATGAACATCAGCATTCCTCAGAAAAGTCCGATGATCCAGAGTCGTCTCATAGCCATCACCATCATGGCGAATATAACATGCATCTATGGATGTCCCCGTCAATTGCACGGCAATCTGCGGTTGCAATCCATGGAAAATTATTGGAACTTATGCCTCAGCGCAAAGCCAAACTTGACGCTAACCTGCAACAGTTTGAAGCCAAACTGGCTGAGACTGACAAGCAGATTAGCGCTCAACTGGCGCCGGTACGAAATCGGGGTTATTTCGTTTTTCACGATGCATATAGCTACTTTGAAAAACAGTATGGTTTGTCTCCAGCCGGACATTTTACCGTCAACCCTGAAATTCAGCCTGGCGCGCAGCGTCTACATCAAATACGAACACAGCTGGTTGAGCAAAAAGCGGTATGCGTTTTTGCTGAGCCACAATTCAGGCCGGCGGTCATCGATGCCGTGTCGCGAGGTACCAGCGTACGCAAAGGCACGCTGGATCCACTGGGCACAGGGATCAGCTTAACCAAAGACAGCTATGTGAAATTCCTCTCACAGTTGTCAAGCCAGTATGCGAGCTGCCTGAATGGAGCATAGAGGAATAAGTAAACGTGCAGCAGATAGCCCGCTCTGTCGCCCTCGCATTTAATAATTTGCCGCGTCCCCACCGCGTTATGCTGGGATCGCTGACTGTAGTTACTCTGGCCGTCGCTGTCTGGCGGCCCTATATCTATCATCCCCATGATGTCGACCCCATCGTAAAAGAGGTTACGCTGGACAAAAACGAGCTGCGTACCCTGCTGCCGGAAGCGAGTGAGCCTATCGATCAGACCACGGCTGAACCTGAAGAAGATCTTCCTGAGGATGATATCGATAAAACACTGCCTGCCGCGCCCGATCAGCACGAATACACTATTTCATCAGGCGATACATTAAGCAGTGCCCTTAATCAGTATGGCATTGATCTCAGCGATATCAATGCACTGGTTGCCAGTGATAAAGCGCTGCGTAATATGCGTGTCGGAGAACAACTGAGCTGGACGCTGGATGCAGAAGGGCAGTTGCAGACATTTAACTGGGAAATTGATCGTCGCGAAACCCGTATTTACACACGTCAGCCTGATGGCAGCTTCAGCATGAAGCAGGAGATGCAGAAGGGAGAGTGGCAAAACAGCGTGCTTAAAGGAGAGGTTCAGGGCAGTTTCGCTGCCAGCGCCCAGCGTGCCGGCCTGAGCAGCGCTGAGATCGGCAGCGTGATTAAAGCGCTGCAGTGGCAGATGGATTTCCGTAAGCTGCGTGCTGGCGATCAGTTCAGCGTATTAATGTCGCGCGAGATGCTGGATAACCGCAGTGCTCAGAGCCAGCTGCTGGGTGTCAGACTGCGTACCGGTGGCAAAGATTACTACGCGTTCCGTGCCGAAGATGGCAAATTCTACGATCGCAGCGGATCGGGACTGGCACGCGGCTTTATGCGTTTTCCGACGGTAAAACAGTATCGTGTCTCCTCTAACTTTAATCCACGTCGTCTTAATCCGGTAACCGGACGTATCTCACCACATCGGGGCGTTGATTTTGCGTTGCCGGTGGGTACACCCGTACTGGCGGTGGGTGATGGTGAAGTTGTGATTGCGAAAAATGGCGGAGCAGCGGGTAACTATGTGGCAATTCGTCACGGTCGCCAGTATATGACCCGCTATATGCATCTCAGCAAAGCGCTGGTGAAGCCGGGACAAAAAGTTAAACGCGGCGACCGCATTGCACTTTCAGGTAATACCGGGCGCTCTACGGGTCCTCATTTGCATTACGAAGTCTGGATCAATAATCAGGCGGTTAATCCGCTAACGGCGAAGCTGCCGCGCATGGAAGGGCTGACGGGTAAAGATCGCAGCACCTACCTGGCACAGGTTAAATCCTGGCTGCCGCAGCTGACGCTTTGATACTCAGGCGATTTTAGAGAAAAACCGACGATTAATTCGTCGGTTTTTTCTCTTCTGACGCGCGAAGATTGCAAAAATAACTGCCGTCACTATTATTGAGCCGTCATTTTCAGAGGCGAGTGCATGGAAACCCGAAAAAAAAATAACAGTGAATTTATTCCCGTTTTTCAACGTTCCTTTTTGAAACCTAAATATTGGGGAAGCTGGCTGGCGGTAGGGGCACTGGCAGGCATGGCGATGCTACCGCCGCGTCTGCGCGATCCTGTACTGGGTGGCTTAGGCCGATTTGCCGGCCGGCTGGCAAAAAGTGCCCGACGTCGTGCGCTGATCAATCTCTACTATTGCCTGCCAGAGTTGAGTGAGGCGCAGCGTGAAGAGATTGCTGACCGCATGTTTGCAACCGCTCCGCAGGCGATGGCTATGATGGTTGAGCTCGGGATACGCGATCCACAGCGCGTGCGGCAACGGGTAGTGTGGCACGGCCGCGATATCATTACCACACTGCAGGAAAAGGGTGAAAATGTCATTTTTCTGGTGCCGCATGGCTGGGGAGTCGATATTCCTGCAATGCTGCTGGCGTCTGAAGGGCAGATGATGGCAGCTATGTTTCACAACCAGAGCGATCCGCTACTGGACTATCTCTGGAACAGAGTTCGCCGCCGTTTTGGTGGCCGTATGCATGCCCGCAATGATGGTATCAAGCCGTTTATCGCGTCAGTGCGTCAGGGCTACTATGGCTACTATTTGCCGGATCAGGATCATGGCGCTGAGCATAGTGAATTTGTCGATTTCTTTGCGACCTACAAAGCGACGCTGCCTGCAGTTGGACGGCTGATGAAAGTATGCCGGGCACGGGTAGTACCGTTGTTTCCGGTGTACAACAGCAAAACACATCAGCTGGAAATCTATGTTCGTCCGCCAATGGACGATCTGGTTGATGCGGACGACATAACGCTGGCGCGCCGTATGAATGAAGAGGTCGAGATATTTGTCCGTCCTCATCCGGAACAATACACCTGGATCCTTAAGCTGCTGAAAACGCGTAAGGCTGATGATATCGAGCCCTATGCGCGCAAAGAGCTCTATCCGCGCAGGTAGTGTCACAAGAGGTG
>CAJYKU010000021.1 GCA_913775175.1 uncultured Pantoea sp. | reverse complement strand
AATGCGCCCCGTTGCCCGAATAGCTCAGTCGGTAGAGCAGGGGATTGAAAATCCCCGTGTCCCTGGTTCGATTCCGGGTTCGGGCACCAAAATTTGAAACCCTCGCTTCGGCGGGGGTTTTTGCTTTTCTGGCCAGAGCAGATTTACAGCGTGATTTAGCGTCAGCTGTTTACGCTATTTCCTGATTCTGGCCTCTGCTTCCCGACCATGCCGCTGCTAAGCTTTTTCGCTTTTATAGTGGTAGATCTGGAATTGCGGCCAATAACTCACTGTACAGTAATCATCAGGTTAGCAAAACAGCAGTCGAGCCCCTGGTGCGATTTTGGGTTCAGGTACCTTCTGTTGAAACACGCTGGCTTATGGGCGGGCAGAGAGCCACGCTGATAGCAGATTGCTCAAAAAAATTTCCTGAACACTGACAACGTTCTCTGTCAGGTGCATAGGTGAATAACCTATGCGGCCCCTTTGCTCGCTGAACACAGCATTGGCTGCAACGTCCACTCTCTGATCTGTTTTGCCGTTGTCATATATGTGCCATCGTCCTGCTGATGTCATCAGCTACCTGCAGAGTTCTGGTCCCGATTCTGCCAGTATGCGTACTATTTTGTAGTGACTGTCAAAATCAGGACTGGCCAGCTAATGACAGACCAGACATTCAACGTTAAAGCGATATTTTTACGTTGCTTCGTTCCTGACTGGCAGGTTGTAAGCCAGCCACCGCATTCTGTTTTCATCGTGAAACAGATAATGTACGCCGTATAAGCTGCCAGGCAGACATGCATATTTCAGAGGTGCCTGTTTAACTATTAGCCCTTATATTAAACGTGGTTTATATTCTCTTACTGTTGGTGGTGTAAAATCGATGCATCAGCCAGTATTCACCTCGACTACTCTCCCGCAGCATCCAGATTATCTCCCGGAATATCTGATAACCTGATTTACTGCGCTAATTTTAATGCCTGAAGTCATCTGTATTTGTTATTCGCGTAAAGCTTTTATCTGCTCTGGCGTAATGTTGCCCGGCAGTCCACCCCATGTCGTACGCAGATAATTAACCAGTCCGGCAATATCTTCGTCAGTAAGCATTCCGGCAAATCCAGGCATGCTCTGCATACTTTTATTTCCCGGAAATTGCTGCCCGGGCAAGCCATCCAGAATGGAAACCACCAGATTTCTGCCATCCGGCTGGCGAAGCGTACTAGTATTGACGATGCTGATGCTGACATTCGGCTTTCCCTGCCCATCGCGTGCATGGCATCCGGCGCACATGTTGAGCCAGGTCGATCGCCCTGCAGTATAACTCGCATCTTTTCTGGTTTTTACTGTCACTGCCGCCGGTGCTTTATCGCCCATTAAGTAAATCACCATTGCCTTCTGGTCGTCAGCATTCAGGTGGCGGGTGCTGAGATCGATAACGGTGTGCATTTCGCTGAAAGCAGAGCCCTGAGGCGCAAGCCCGGTGCTAATAAATTTCTGTAGATCAGCTGGCTTCCAGCCCCACTGTGCCAGTGCACCAGGCGTTATAGCCGGTGCGCTAAAGCGACCCGTCACGGCACCTTGCAGCGGTTTATCCCGATTCATCTGCCCCAGCTTGCCGCGCGGCGTATGGCATTCGCCGCAGTGGCCAAGCACATCCACCAGATAACGCCCACGCTTCCATTCAGCCGAATTGCCGACAGAACTTGCTGGCATTGGTGCTGATGTGTGGAACAGCATGTTCCAGCCAATCATTGTCACACGCTGATTAAGCGGAAAGGGGAGTTCATTTTCTGGTACCGGCACCTCTATTGCCGGGAGCGACATCAGATAAGCATAAATTGCAGCTGAATCGGTATGGCTAATGCCTTTATAAGAGGTATAAGGCATAGCCGGATAGAGGTAATGTCTGCCGGGCGCGACGCCAGTGGTTAACACAGTATAAAACTGCTCTTTTGTCCAGCCGCCAATTCCATGCGTAACAGAAGGCGTAATGTTACTGCCATAAATTGTACCAAAGGGCGTTTTTAGCGGATAACCGCCAGCGAACCGGGCACCACCAGATACGGTGTGGCAGGCAGCACAGTCGGCAGCTTTAGCCAGATAGCGACCACGCTCAATCTGTTCCGCGTTAGCTGCTGCTTTCTGAAGCGTGTTATCCGGTGCTGGTTGCTTACGCCACCACAGCAGCAGAGCGATCGTAAGAACAGCGATAATAATTATCAAAGAGATCAGGCGCCTGAGCATTTTGCTCTCTCCGTCATCAGTTCAGGCATGCTGAGCACCAGTTCGCGAACTGCTTCATAGTAGCGGACATAACCGCTACAGCGGCAAATATGGCTGTTGAGCGCCTGCTCAATTTCGCGCTCCAGATCTTCACGTGCTACTGGCTGGCGCCTGAGTTTTTCAATAAAGAGGGTAGCCGCATTGACAAACCCGGGCGTACAGTAGCCACACTGAAAGCTATAGTGCGTCATAAAAGCCTGCTGTACCGGCGAAAGCATCTGTGCGCCACTTTCGGCATCGGTCTGAGCATGGCCTTCTACGGTGCGCACTTTTTTGCCTGCGAAAAAATGTGCTCCGGTAATACAGGTTCTGACCTCTTCACTGACGCCATCAGGGTGATCAACAATCACCACGCAGGCGTGGCAAATCCCCTGGCCACAGCCCAGACGGCTTCCGGTAAGATTGAGATATTCGTGCAGAAAATCGATCATCATCAAACCTTCCGGCACATCATATGGGCCTCTGTCCTCGCCGTTCACAGTCAGAGAGAGGGGATGGAGCGAAATAGTCATTGCAGCACCTCGCGAATAGTTTCTGCACGGACGGGCAGGTCGCGAAAACGATGACCTGTGGCATTGCTGATAGCATTAACCAATGCTGCAACAATCGGGATCATAACGACTTCTGCTATGCCTTTAGGGGGATCGGTTTCCGACAATGCGGGCAGAATTTCGCTGCTCTGCTGCCAAACCGCGATATCGCTGGCGCGCGGCAGATGATAGCGATTAAAGTTCCAGGTCCCATCGCCTGGCCCATCTTCATAGAGTGGTAAATATTCGTGTAATGCGTAGCCGATGCCCATTGCCAGCCCACCCTGTAACTGACCAGAGACTAATTCCGGCACAATCAGGTTGCCGCATTCGAGAATCGAATGGTGATTCAGCACCGTGACGTTTCCCGTAGCTCCCTCTACGGCGACTTCTGCCAGTGTTGCAATAGCACTATAGTGAGTGACGGCTGCGTTTTTTCGTTGCACAGGGGGATAGTAAGCCCGATTGCGTGGAATAGTGTGCCATGCGCCGTTTTTCCGCAGTGCCAGAGCATCAATTGGCAGACGAATCTGTTGCTCATTTATCGTGAAGTCAGCTTCCGCCCATTGCCAGCGATTAAAGACGTGAACGGTCACTCCCGTCGTAAGCCCCTGTTTCCATGCCGTCTGTGCCAGCAGTTTCAGAGGCAGAATCTGCATGCCGGCGGCGGTCAGGCCACCGTCTACCCAGCGCGCATCTTCTGGTCGCACTACCAGCGATGAGGCTTGCCCGCCTCCGATACCAGCCTGCCAGATGCTTAATGCAGCAGGCCAGACTCCCTGCAGAAACAGCTGACGTGCAGCTTCCCGCGTACTGTGGGAAAAATAGTATGCTGAATTGCTGGCACTGGAGGGTGAGCAATAGAAAGGAGACCAGAGAGGATTCTGTTGTTGCGCATCCTGCTCGCTCTGACTGATAAGATAGGGATTGTGGCTGGTAATAACCGGAAGCAGCGACCAGTCGGTGACGAAGAAGTGCGATTCATCGGCTGGATTTCCCAGCCATTCAGCGCAAAGTACTGCCTGGGATGTTGACATACCTGTGCCGATCTCTGTGGCACTGTGGTAAAGCGTTATTTTACCTTCCTGACTAAATTCTACACGGGCAAAAGAGGCTTCTGCTCCGGTTCCAAAGTCTTTCTGGACACAGGCAACCCCAACGCCAAAGTACTTGCCCGGATTGTCGCGTTCAAACTCATATTTGCGCTCGGCACGTTTTAGCCAGATTTCATGTTGCGCAGCTTTATGCAGTACTTCATCGATGCGAACTGCACCAGCGGGTATTGCTCCCTGAGTATTCTTCATGCCAGATTTAAGTACGTTGCGCAGACGAAAGTCGATGGGATCCAGCTTCAGCTCAGCGGCAAGCTCATCCATCATGATTTCGGTGGCAGTCATGCTTTGCAGCGTACCGTAGCCGCGAGCAGAGCCAGCATCGACAGCATGTGAAGCGATACCAACAGCGGTGAGATCACTGTCCGGAAAATAGTAACTGGATTGCGCTGCCGTGGCGGCAACAAGAGCCACCGAGGGTGTAAGATTGGCGCGTCCGCCACCGTTAGCTATCATGCTGCTTTGCAATGCCTGCAGTATGCCACTCTCCCTGTCGACGCCGATGGTGTAAGTCATCTCAAAAGCGTGGCGTTTCAGTCCTGCCTGGAATTGCTCGTAGCGATCGCTGGCGAGACGTACCGGAAACCCGTCTCCATATATGGCTGCAACTGCGCCATAATAGGGAAAGTTACTGTGATCTTTTGACCCATAGCCAACGGTATGACAGGGATGCAAAATGACCTCTCTGACCGCAATTTTTCCTGCTGCCAGCATTCGTGGAAGCGCATCCATAACCTCATGTGGTGCCTGAGTCGGCACAACTAAATGCAGCGTTTGTGTATCGCTGTCGTACCAGCCGTTGGTATTATCTGCTTCTAAGGCAGCCGTATCGCTGGACTGTGTGCTGTAATGACGTGACATAACCAGCCAGTTGCCAGGCGGGGAGCGCAGTTTACTGGCGATCTTATCTGCGTAATACATACCTTCTTCATCCAGCCTGCCGTCTTCACGTGCTTCAGGCCAGACCGGCAGATGTTTTTTTATTAGAGCCGGAAGTACAGGCATATCTTTCAGACTGGAGAAGCGATCTTCATCCAGTGGCGTTTTACCTCCGGCGCGAATAAAACGGAATGTTCCCCAGGGATCGCGTTTCAGCACGCCGGTCTCTTCACCATAGCGGATTACGCAGTTGTTGAACTGCAGTTGTTCTTTGGCAAACCGGAAGCGGGTAAAATCGTGATAAATTAAAATAGCAACAGCCTGGCCGAGATAGGCTGGTGTTTTCCCGGCTGGCAGCAGCATATCATCGCCGTAAAATGGGGGAAAAGCCACGCCGTCACGCTCAAGATCCGTCGCAGTGACTATTCGGTCAGGCTGCCAATCCTGTCTAAGCAGTGAGAGATCGATTCCGGCAAACAGCTTATCAGCCTGAGTCACGCGCAGGATAAATGCATGAGCCTGTTGTTGTGGCCAGCCCGGCATATCTTTCGCACGAAAGTCGCGAGCAAAGATTTTTTGACCTGTAACTTTTACATGACCATCGATACGAAAGCGCACGCTTTTGGCTTTAGCGTCCCGGTCAGGAGATTGCAGGATTTTTTTTTCAAAAAGCGATCTACAGGCGTGACTGTAAAGGGGAGCAAGATAAACAGAAATACCAGCAATAACAGAATTAAAAAGAAACTGTCGTCGTGAAGAGTTGAATATGTCCATGCCAGAAGTCTTTAATTCCCTATAGTATAAATTCGTCGATTACAATCGCATGATGTATCACTTTGACTGCAACAGGAGAAAAAACGCCGGAGTCATAATAGTCACTTCTTCACTTGCTCAACTCTCTGTAGTGACTGATTTTTTGATTTATAACAAGAAATGGGAAAATATAGGCGAGGTGTTTTAATTAAGCGCTGAGCGCATCATCAGGAATATGGCCGGTAAATGGTTCAGATAGCTGATTGCAGCATGATATTCAGTATGTTAAGGCAAGCATTGCTTTCAGGCTGCTGCTTTAGTCTGGTCACTGAGACCCTCTTTTTGCTCAGAGCGCTCTCTATTGACAGAACACGGTCAGCACTATTTTTTCTGCCAGCGTATGCATTTACCAGATGGAAACGAAATAGTGTGGCAGCACATTAACCATAACTAAAAATAACTCGTCACATTCAACTGATTATTTGAATATGTTACTGGAAATTAAAATGCATCTTTTTTTCTCAAAACATTCTGCGTTATTTTTCTCTTTTCGCTATAGCCTGCTCCAGAGCAGGTGCTGATTCAGCGCTGACTCCTGCTTCTCTCCCGGCGTCTGTATATCCTCAATCGCACTGTAACTGCCCGGCATGAAGAACTTTTCGATGCCTTAATTGAATACAGCTACCTTTGCATGAGCTTTTAATGGCAGTGCCTGGGCATCGTTTTTGAGCACTATCACCAAATCAGCCGCAACCTGCTGAGCCAGTGCCTTACCTGGGGATCAGGTTATGCAACGCTGAGCTCTGCTTGTTGCTAAGTTAACTAACATAGCTGCACTGTGAATCAAAGCATGGCAGCTAAAAATGCTTCTCAGCGTCTTACCACTCTGCCGTTGTATAAGTGGCAATAGTTTATGTAAAACATCTCTCCGGCATTCCGGCAGCTCATAACAAATAAATTTCATTTAGTTACTTTTTCCTGCCGTGACATTTGCTGTTTTTACGCCATTACTTAACAGGTGGAACAACACTAAACGTTCAGGAACAAGATCAATGCCAATACGATCGCTGCAGGCGCTATGTCTGGTCAGTTTTTTTCTGGCAGATGTGCGTGACGGGCTGGGGCCTTTTCTGGGCATCTTTTTGACCCAACAGGGCTGGCAGCCTAACGATGTCGGTTTTGTTATGACAGCAGGCGGCCTGGCAGGCCTGATCGCCACGTTACCCGCTGGTATTGTTACCGATGCTACGCGCTACAAACGTCTGTTACTGCTGGGTGGCTGTATCCTGATTACTATTGCCACGCTGTGGCTCTGGTACTCTCAGCAGACATGGGTCGTGGGCGTGACGCAGATTATCAGTGGCGTATCAGCTGCCTTTATTGCTCCGGTGCTGGCAGGTATTACTCTGGGGCTGACCGGGCAGCGCGGTTTTAACCGGCAGATGGGGCGTAACGAAGCGTTTAACCACGGCGGTAATATGAGCGCAGCGCTGGTTGCCGGGGCGGCAACCTGGTACTGGGGTATCGGCTCGGTGTTTATTCTGATGACCACGATGGCGCTGCTGACAGCACTCTCTATTCTGGCTATTCGCGGGCAGGATATTGATCATCAGGCTGCTCGCGGTCTGGATGAGAAAAGCGATAAGGCGGTACCGCGCCTCTCCGATCTTACCCGTAATGCCCCGCTGATGATTGCTGGTGTGACGCTTCTGCTGTTTCATCTCGCAAATGCTGCGCTGTTGCCGATGCTGAGCATGCGGGTTGCCGCTTCACCCGGCGGCATGAATCCGGGCGTTTACGCCGCTGCAACCGTCATTATCTCTCAGGCTGTGATGATCCCGGTGGCGATCTGGACCGCAGCACGTGCTGAAACGCTGGGCTATCAGCGTCTGATTATGCTGGCACTGCTGCTGTTGCCGGTGCGTGCCATTCTTGCCGCCAGCTTTACCGATCCATTATTTATGATCCCGGTGCAGATGCTGGACGGTATGGCGGCCGGGATTCTGGGTGTTGCCGTGCCGGGCTATATCGTGCAGCTGCTGCGCGGCAGCGGACACGTTAACGCCGGGCAGAGTGCTGTGATGCTGATGCAGGGAGCTGGCGCTGCGTTTAGTCCGGCGCTGACAGGGATTATAGTACGCCACTATTCGTATAGCGTTGCATTTGGCACCCTGAGTGTGATTGCACTGGTGGCAATGATCATCTGGTGGCAGAGCAGAAAGCTGACAGCAGTCAGCCCTGCTTAGCGAGCCAGCATAATACTTAACCGTTGTGCAAGTTGATTAACTATGTAATTAATCTGTGCGACTAACAGGCTATCTTTGTACAGCATACGCCAGCGAATCGGGCAGCCTGGAAAATAGTCAGGCCGCCTGATAGCTGCCGGTCATAAACTGAGTCTGCGGCCGCTGAGATGAAGAGTGTACCGTGATTAATCATCGCTTCTTCAGCAGAGACGCACTGATAATGCAGGCCAGAGACTGATCGTCTTACCAGCGGTTACGGCTTTCCCTGGCGCGGCGGTACGCACTGCGCCTGAAAGGTCTGCAGGCAGAGTGCACTAACACTCTCTGCAGTACTGACAGTTACGGCTGCGCGCTTTCTGTTGCTGTTTTTTCAGCGCCACGCCGACTTTTTTTCCCTCCTTTGCGTCCCGCCTCAACTGCACGTTCAGGATTATTACGGAAATTACCACCACTAACCTGACCGCCTTTTTTCCCCGCTTCGCTTGCACGTTCAGGATTCATAGCAAAATTTCCGGCACCACCGCGTGGATTGCTCATTATTTACTCCTTCGAGTAGGGCTTTAATAAAGTATCTGATTTGCAACTTAAGGTTAGAGATATTTTTTTTATTCACAAGTGCGTACGTCAGGAATTATCCCAATTGCCTCACAATAAAAATTTTAATCTTTAAAGTGCGATTTTTTATAAAAATTCTTATCACCTTTTCTATACAGAGAGCTGTGATTTGTATAGGTTTTAGCGGTGGTCTGGAGTATCGATTAACCTGATGATTCAGGTAATGATAAACACCTATGTTGTTAATATGACGCTGTGTGTAAGCGCTGTGCTGCGGGCAGGAATAGCAGAGTTAATATTATGAAAAATTAAGTCAGGGTATTGTGGCATTTAAAGACAGCAAATTTAACGTGTTGCGTCTTATTTATTTTAAAAGCAGGTAATTGTTTGCGGCATGGCGTTTGATGATGCAGAGGTAAATAACTGTTTTATCAGGCAGGGTAGCGCGTCAGGAAACCACAATTTATGATGTCAGCATGCAGGCTGCGGATTGCAGTGCTTAACTATGCAGGAATCGCTACACGATGAATTTACTGAATGAACTCGATTTACGCCAGCTGGAGGCGTTTGCGGCGGTGATTGCTGCTGGTAGCGTAACTGCCGCTGCAAAAATGCTGAACCGCTCTCAGCCTGTGGTATCACGCCAGCTGCAGGAGCTGGAACTCTCAGTGGGCTATCCGCTGTTTATCCGCAACGGACCGCGTATTCATCCTTCAGAAGAGGCGTTGCAGCTGCATCAGTCTGTACAGAAAGCGTTGCTGTCACTGCAACAGGTGCGGATGCGCGCGCAGGAAATCGCCCGGCAGCAGCAGCGCCCGCTCTGCATTGCGGCTACGCCAGCACTGGCAGCAGGTCTGTTACCACAGGCGCTTGCCGCAACAGATCTGCAAAATAAAATACAAATCATCAGTGAATCAGCGGAGCAGACAACCCATGCTGTGATCACCGCTGAAGCAGATATTGGCCTCTGTAGTCTGCCGCTGGAGCATGATGCTGTAGTGCTGCACTGGATTGGCCATGCGCGCTGTGTGTTGGCGCTGCCGGAGAGTGATCCGCTGACCGCACACCCGCAGGTTGCATTGGGTCAGCTGGCTGGCAGACGGCTGATTGCGCCATGGAATCCGCAACGTCTGCGCGGGCGCTATGAAAAAGCGCTCAAACGTCTGAAAGTGCCGCTACTGGAGACGATCGAAACCAACTCTTCTGCAAATATTCTGGGCTGTGTTCGTGCCGGATTAGGCGTTGCTATACTGGAGCCGGTCTCCGGCTGGGGAATGCCGCTGGCTGGCGTGGCCGTCCGGGCGTTGCAGGAAGATATTCCCTACTACTTTGGTGTTATAACACCGCAGGGCCGTCAGCTCTCCTCTGCTGTACAGGCGCTGATTGAGGCGCTGGCCAGCGCTGCTGCTGCTCTCCTGCCCGATTTTCAGCGTCTGGCTCCAGGCGAACATACCAGAATTATGCGCCTGATTAACCAGCAGTAGCTGGCAAGCCCTTCTGCTGCCAGCTTATAACAATTCCGGCATAAGATATAAGAAATCCATTGGTCAAATGTTAAGCGCGATTCTTGACTCTTTCTGACGCCAGGAGGAGTATGCAGAGCATTAGCTTTTACTATGCTTTTTATAAATCATCAGTCGATTATTATGTGTTTTTAGCATAATAGCGCTGGTGATTGTCAGGGCGTTTTGACAGCGTTTATTGTCGCTGACATCAGGGGATATACGTATGACTTCAGCCGCCGACGGCCTTGCCGCGCTGGAAGCTCAGCTACAGCAGGATCTGGATTATCTTGAACTGCCCGCGAAACCCTGGGTGCCTGCTCACAGCATTAATCAGCAGCCAGTGCGTGATGTGGTAGTTATCGGTGCCGGTATGTGCGGCCTGGCGGCTACTGCCCGGTTAAAACTGGCGGGGATTACTAATATCGTGGCGTATGACATTGCGCCAGCGGGGCAGGAGGGGCCGTGGGTCACATTTGCCCGCATGGAAACACTCCGCTCCCCCAAATCATTACAGGGGCCAGCGCTGGGACTGCCATCGCTTACGTTTCGTGCCTGGTATACCGCGCAGTGGGGCAAAGATGCATGGCAGGCGCTGGATAAGATCCCTAAACAGCAGTGGATGGATTATCTGATCTGGTATCGTCGCGTGCTGGATCTGCCAGTACAGAACGAGGTATGTGTCACGGCTATTGAACCAGCCGGTGCGCTGATTGCGCTGACATTACAGGGTACAGAGAGCGAGCGTATTTATACCCGACGCCTGGTACTGGCCACTGGCCGCTCGGGTCTGGGAGGCTTCGCTATACCGCCATTTCTGCAGCATGTGGCACGTGAGGCCTGGGCGCACTCTGCTGACAACATTGACTTTAGCGCTCTGCAGGGCAAGCGGGTGGCTGTGATTGGCGCCGGGGCTTCTTCCATGGATAACGCTGCAACGGCGCTGGAGCAGGGAGCGGCAGCGGTTGATCTGCTGATCCGTCGTAAAGCGATGCCGCGTATCAACAAAATGACCGGTATTGGCAGTCAGGGTGTTGTACATGGCATGTATCAGTTACCCGACGTATGGAAATGGAAATTTGTTGATTACACGGCCATGACGCAGACGCCACCCCCGCGCGCATCAACCCTGCGTGTGTCGCGCCATCCCAATGCACGCTTTCTGCTGGATTGTGCCATTAATGCCGTCACGCAGCAGGGCAGTGAGCTGGTGGTTGAAACCACTCAGGGCACGCTGCGCTACGACTTTCTGATTGCGGCCACCGGGTTTACCAATGATTTCAGCGGCAGACCAGAGTTTGCCGCTATTGCACCCTATATCCGCCGCTGGGCTGACGGCCGCTATCAGCCTGAAATGGGTCAGGTACGTCAGAACATGCTGGAAGCACCCGATCTTGGACCTGGCTTTGAGTTCCGCGAGCGTATTCCCGGTAGCTGCCCCATTCTTGCCCGGATTTACTGTTTCAACGACGCTGCGATGCTGACGCACGGCAAAGTCTCCGGTGATATTCCGGCGGTAAGCGCAGGTGCCGATCGACTGGTGCGCGCTATTACCGCCTCTCTTTTTGCTGAAGATGTTGAGCAGCATTATGCCGCTCTGCAGGCTTACGATATCCCGGAGTTACAGGGAGATGAATGGGTGGATGCCACCCCGATGCTTAACCAGGAGAATGCGTTATGAGTGACGCCATTGATCGGGCCGCCGGGCTGACCCCTGATGCGCCGCTCTATCAGACACGCCGGCTGCGGCCAGAATTTGTTGATGGCGCTGAAGCGTGCCGGCGCTCAGTACTGACCCCGGAAAGCGATCAGGGACTCTCATCAGCACTGCGCCTGGCGCTGGCACAGCGTATGGCATGGCTTAATCAGGAGAGTTTACTGCTGGAGGAGTATCAGCGCGAACTCGCCCGGTTGCAGCCTGCCGCTGAGCTGCTGGCACTGGCGCAGGGAGCGATCCCAGCCAGTGAACCACTGGCGGCTATCGTAAAGCACACCGATCTGATTACCCGCCAGCCCACCGAGGCCAGCGAGCACCATATTCGTCTGCTGGAGCAGGCGGGGCTCAGTAACCCGCAGATTGTCGCGCTTTCTGAGCTTATCGCTTTTGTTAACTTTCAGACTCGCGTTGCCGCGGGCTTACGTCTGTTGAGGTCTGCATGATCCCCCAGGTTTCTCTTAAGCCGCTGCACTGGCACCCCTATATCGCGCCAGTTGAACTGGACAGCGCTACGGCTGCTCAGCGTGATGCGATGAAAATTACGCCCTCAAATAAAAAGGTTTCGGAGTATGTGCGCACGCTGGTTCATGACCCGGAGAGCTACGTGGCGCGTACCACGTTGTTCAACGCCATTATGTATGTTGAAGATGGGCTGAATCGGGCGGATCGTGAGCTGGGTGCACTTGGCGCATCAATCGTTAATGGCTGCCGCTACTGTGCAGTGGTACATGCGCGCCGCCATGCACAACTGGCCGGGAGCGACGCCGTAGTGAGTGCGATCTACTTTGACCGTGCCGATGCGCTGGGCGCCCGCGATGCAGCGATCTACCGCTTTGCCCGTCGCCTGTCAGTCACACCCGCAGAAGCAAGCGCAGAAGATATTGCACCGCTGCGCGCAGCAGGGATGAACGATCAGGAGATTGTTGATTTGATCCACGCCATCGCTATTTTTGGCTGGGCAAACCGTCTGATGCATGTGCTGGGCCATGCCGATCTGAATAAACAGGGTTAAGCCATGTTAGAACTCAATAATATTACGCTTGCTTACGGCAACAATCCGATTCTGAAAGGGGTCGATCTGTCAGTAAAACGTGGCGACGTTGTGTCGATCATCGGGCCAAGCGGTACCGGTAAAACCACGCTGCTGCGTTGTATCAACTACCTGGCACAACCCTCTGCGGGCACCATCAAACTCGATCAAATTGAGATGGATTATCGCAAACCGGATAAAACGGCAATTCAGGCGATCCGTTTGCGCACGGCAATGGTGTTTCAGCAGTTTAATGTTTTTAAAAATATGACTGTGCTGGAGAACGTTATGGATCCGCTGATGGTGATCCAGCGGAAAAGTCGCCAGCAGGCACGCGCCATAGCACTGGAGGAACTGGAGCGGGTAGGGCTGGGTGCCAAAAGCGGCCACTATCCATCACAGCTCTCTGGCGGGCAGCTGCAGCGTACCGGTATTGCGCGTGCGCTCGCCGTGCGACCAGAGGTAATTCTGTTCGACGAGCCAACCTCCTCACTCGATCCTGAGCTGGTGGGTGAAGTATTAAAAGTGATCAAAGACGTTACCTCTTCAGGCATCACCTCTCTGCTGGTAACGCATGAGATGCAGTTTGCGAAAAGCGTTTCAAACCGTATTGTATTTATGGATCAGGGTGTAGTTGCGGCGCAGGGCAGCCCGACTGAGATATTTGAACATCCAACCCTGCCGCGCCTTACACAGTTTCTCAGCTCAGAACGCATATTCTAATAAACAGAGGAATCATCATCATGCCTGCACTTAACACCACCCTGCGTCGCCTGGCTGCACCCGGTATTGTCGCTCTGGCGCTGATAAGCGGTAGCAGCTTTGCCGATGGCGTACGGACAATTAAGATCGCGACCGCAGCAGAATCCAAACCGCTCTCATGGGGCGCTATTGGACATGAACCACAAGGCTATGAGCCGGATGTATTAAAGGCGGTCAATGCAAAGCTGCCGCAGTATAAGTTTGTTATGGAAGGCGCGGCGGATATCGCCCAGGAAACCGGACTGGCTACTGGCAAATATGATATGGCAACAGGTGGCTACTATAAGGCGCCAGCGCGCAGCAAACAGTTCCTGATCCCTGACGCACCAATGGGTGCGAGCCTGATGAAGATCTACAGCCGCAGTGATAGCAACATCAATACGATGCAGGATCTGGCGGGCAAAAAGATTGTTCCGGTAACCGCCGGTGGCGGCGTATATAAGTTTGTTACACAGTGGCAGCAGGAGCATCCGGATGCTGATGTTACGGTAAAAGCCTCCAGCGCGGGTGTACCTTATCCCGATCGTCTGAAAGAGGTGCAGAACGGCAAATATGATGCGCTGATCCTGCCCTCTAACCTGGGTGAGCAGACGGTTATCGATAATCAGAAGCTGGCGATCAAAGCGAGTGAACCGGTAGCGGTGAATAACACCTACGCCCTGATCCATCGCTCAGCAGAAAATCAGGCACTGAGTGATGCGATGACCAAAGCGCTGCAGGAGCTGAAAGCGGATGGCACGCTGGATAAGCTGGCGCAAAAGTGGTTTGGTGAAGACGTCACTAAATATATGCAGTAACGGCGTCACAGAAAGATATCGCGCTGGCCGCAGAGCAGGCGCGATGCTTATTGTTAGCAGGAGTGTTTCACCGTGAATCTATCCGCAATGATCCCTGAGTTACTTTCGGCGCTGCCGCTGACGCTGGGCATCATGTTTGTTGCTATGCTGGTGGGCTTTGTACTGGCGCTGATCGCCACACTGTTCCGCGTGCGTCGCATTCCGCTGATTAGCCAGCTGACCGATCTCTATGTCTCATATGCACGCAGTGTGCCTGTAGTACTGCAACTGTTTGTCGCTTTTTATGGCCTGCCGCTGATTACGCAGCAGCTGGGGCTGGGAGATTTTGTCTCCGCGAATATGGCGGCGATGATTGGTCTGAGCTTTTATCATGGTGGCTACCTTTCTGAAGTGATGCGACCTGCATTTCTGGCAGTGGAGCGTGGTCAGCATGATGCTGCCGACAGTCTGGGCTATAGCTTTCGCCACAAGATGTTACGCGTAGTAGGGCCGCAGGCGGTGCATTTTGCACTACCAGGCTACGGCAACGCGATTATCTATCTGATCCATAACGTCGCGCTGGTGATGTACATCGGTGCTGCTGACGTCATGGCAACCGCGCATCTGATTATGGAACGCGACTACAACCAGTATCAGTTTGGTACCTATTTAGTGCTGGCAGTGATCTACTCATTGCTCTGCCTGATTGCCTGGCTGATTGTTCGTTTCTTTGAGCAGCGCCATGCAAAATATAGTGCCAAAGCAGCGCGCGTTAAGCTGACTGCCAGTGTCTGAGCAGGAGAGAGATCATGTTTGAGACTGAGGTATTACTGCCAGATTTCTGGAGCATTCTTGAAGCGGTGCCGGTGACGCTGCTGATGGCGGTAACTGTATTTATCTGCTCTACCTTGCTGGGTGGCGCGTTCGCATTTGTTGAGTATCGCCGTATTCCGGTGCTGCGCCACCTGGTGACAGTTTATAAGGTGGCTTTCAAGGGGGTGCCTATGGTAGTGGTGATTTTTCTCGCCTACTACGGTCTGCCGCCCGCGCTGCATTTTGTTGCCACGCTGCTGAACATCGATGTTAATGCGCACTCGCTGCCGAACTGGGTCATTATCATTGTTGCGTTAAGTGCCTGCGTGGCAGCATTTCAGGCAGAAGTATGGAAAGGGGCGCTCAACTCCTTTGATAGTGGTCAGTCCGATGCTGCGCTGTCGCTGGGCTATAGTGGCGGTCAGCTGTTTCGGCGCGTGATGTTCCCACAGATTATTGTGGCGGCAATACCGGATCTGGCTAACGCCTTTATGGTGATCATGAAAGCGCTCTCACTCGCGTTTGCTATTGAAGTAGTCGATATCTTTGCGCAGGCACAGCTGACAGCCGCGCTGAACTTCTACTACCTTGAAGCCTTCCTGATTGCTGTGGTGTTCTATATGGTCATAGCCTATATCGTAACCAGAGTCGCAGATTTAATTGAGGCACGACTGCGGGTCAGAACCTGATTATTACGCGCAGATGCCTGAAAGCAGAGGCCGCGTCGCGGCCGCTGCTTTTTGATCGGTCTGGCTGTTAGTCCAGGCATAGTAAGGTGGAAGAGCACTATGCCGGGACTCTGGTACTGATATAAACGATGTCGCTATCATCCGCACTTTTTCTCTCTACGCCCTCTCTGCTGGCAGTACACTCCGTAGCCAGCCCCAGCCCAGATATAAGATTATTTTAGAAAGCTGTCAGCCTGTTACGCGTATTGATTCCCGATTCTGGCATACATCACTCCTGGCACATCACTGGCTGTCACGGTGAGTCAAAGCGAAGTTTGCTGTAATTGGATTGATTGCTCGCCATTACTTCTGTAATGGGGAAAATTTTCCGAAACTCGTCGGCTTTTCGCTTGTGTGGTTTACAGGAGAACCAGGATAGGCACAATAGCGTTTATTTCCTCACCGAAATTTACTATGTCTGAAGAAGCTCTGCGCCAGCAGATCCTGCATCTGAAAAAGCATAATGCGCGCCTGAAAAGGCTTGCACACGATGCTCGCCGCAAGCTTAGCGCAGCGCTGGACGGCACCGGGCTATGCCTGTGGCAGCTCGATATCCCGAGCGGGAAGCTGGTGATCTTTAATCGCCGCTGGGGAGCAATGCTGGGATTTCAGCCCAAAGAAACCCAGGCCCGCTTTGATGCCTGGCGTGAAAGTCTGCACCCGGAGGATGCCGATGAGGTGCTACGGGCTTTTTACGATCATATTGAAGGGCGTGCACCCTGGTATGAAGCGCTGCACCGGATGATTGGTAAAAACGGCAGGATTACCTGGGTCCTGGATCGCGGACGTGTCTGTGAATGGGATGAGGCGGGTAATCCACTGCGCGTTATCGGCACTCATATCGATATGACCAAAGAGAAAAACTATGAAGCACAGCTCGCGCTGCTGGCGCATCACGATCCACTAACCGGACTGGCTAATCGCCATGCTCTGGCAACGCAGTTTGCAAATATGAAAATGGCCGGCGCACTCTGCGTTGCCTTTATCGATCTGGATAATTTTAAACATGTTAATGATACGCTGGGTCATCGCAGCGGTGACGATGTACTGATCCAGCTTGCTCACCGTTTTCTGGCTTGCCTGCCGCCTGAGGTGCTGGTCGGACGACTGGGTGGTGATGAATTTATCCTGCTTATCCCATTCAAACTGGATCAGGCTGCTGTTGCCGGGCTGGCAGAGCCTGTGCTGGCAGCTGCGCAGCAGCCCTTTGATGTTGAGAATGGCAACGCCCGGATTGGTGCATCTATCGGTATTGTGCCGGTGAGAGAGGGTGACAGTTTTGATGACGCGCTAAAGCATGCTGATGATGCGATGTATCAGATTAAACGTAACGGTAAGCAGGGATTTATTCTGGCAGAGCGGGTAGCGGGTTAAGAACGATAGGCCACCAGAAATCTGTGATTATGCCTAAACTCAGTGGTGGCACATGTTTACGTAACCGCAGCAGCTTATCAGCTGCTCACTGTCAGATACTACTTACGGAGCATAAAATGAGCACCTTCAGAACCAAAGATGGCGTGAATATCTACTACAAAGATTGGGGCAGCGGACAGCCAGTGTTGTTTAGCCACGGCTGGCCCCTGGATGCCGATATGTGGGACAGCCAGCTTAACTTTCTGGCTGAGCGCGGCTATCGTGCTATCGCGTATGATCGGCGCGGTTTTGGGCGCTCCGATCAGCCATGGGAAGGGTATGACTATGATACGTTTGCTGATGATATCCACGCACTGATTGAACATCTGCAGCTTGATAACATTACGCTGGCAGGGTTCTCAATGGGCGGCGGTGATGTTACGCGTTACATTGGCCGCTACGGCACCGCAAAAGTGACATCGCTGATACTGCTGGGTGCCGTAACGCCAGTTTTTGGCAAACGGGATGATCATCCTGAAGGTCCGGATCAGTCAGTGTTTGATGGTATCAGAGAGGGACTACGCCAGGATCGTGCACAGTTTATCAGCGATTTTTCGACCTCATTTTATGGATTAAATGCCGGACAGAATGTTTCTGAAGGGGTGAAGACGCATACGCTGAATATGGCACTGCTGGCGTCGCTGAAAGCCACTATTGACTGTGTAACCGCGTTTGCCGAAACCGATTTCCGTGCAGATATCGCCAAAGTGGATGTGCCGACGCTGGTGATCCACGGCAGCAATGACCAGGTCGTACCTTTTGACGCTACCGGCAAGCTGTCACATGAGATGATTAAAAATTCTGAGCTGAAAATCTATGAAAACGGACCGCATGGTTTTGTAGTCACACATCAGGATCAGCTGAATGCCGATCTGCTCGCCTTTCTGCAGAAGTAAACGATAACAAAAGGTCGCCCGCAGGCGACCTTGCTGTAATGTCTCTGCCAGATAATTTAATCAGCCAGCAGATGGCCATACATGGTAAGCAGGCGGCGCGTTACACCGTTAGTCCAGCCAAAGCCATCCTGCAGCGGATATTCGCCGCCGCCGCCCGGACGTGCACGGTCACCGCTGATATCATATTTTTCTACCAGTTTGTGATGCAGTGAATAGAAATTTTTAACTGTGGTCAGCCAGTTAACAGCAATTTCCGTAGCCAGCGTCTCTTCACCATAGTAGTTAAGTCCTACTACAGCCATCCACTGCAGTGGAGCCCAGCCATTAGGTGCATCCCACTGTTCACCACTCTCTACCATTGAGGTCAGCAATCCGCCCTGGGTCAGCAGCAGCTGACGCAGCGCAATCGCCTGCAGGTGAGCCTGCTCCGGTGATGCCAGACCCAGAAATAGCGGCACAACAGCAGCGGCAGTAAATGCGCCAAAGCGTTCATTGCGCCAGTCATAATCACGGTAGACTCCGGCGGTATTGTCCCACAGATAGCGATTAATCGCCTGTTTGCGTGCATCCGCTTTTTTCTGCCATGCCAGTGCTGTCAGCTCTTCGCCTTTGGCTTGCGACAGTGTGGAGATCATCAGCTCCAGCTTGTAGAGAAACGCATTGAGATCAACCGGGATAAATTGTGTGGTGCGAATACTCGCCAGCCGGTGCGGATCGCGCAGCCAGCGGGAAGAGTAATCCCAGCCAGACGCTGCACCAGCGCGCAGATCACGGTAGACCTCGTTAGCCGGACGGCTCGACTGGCTGGCAGTCTCCACATCTTCTGTCCAGGATTCGTCGCGTGGCGTGTCACGATCGTCCCAGTAGCGATTCAGCAGCGATCCGTCAGGCATACGTACTACATGGCGATAAGCCTGGTGCGGCATCAGTTCGCCAGCGCCATCCATCCAGAACTGATACTCTTTCATCAGCTGATCGAGATAGCGTTTTGCACCGCGAATACCATCTTCTTCAAACAGCTCAACCATCAGGGCAAAGACTGGCGGCTGTGAGCGGCTTAAATAGTAGGTACGATTGCCATTTGGCACATGACCATAGTTATCAATAAGCCAGGCAAAATTGTCTGCCATATGACGCAGCAGATCGTCACGTCCGGCATCTGCCAGCCCCAGCATGCTGAAATAAGAGTCCCAGTAGTAGGTCTCGCCAAAACGACCGCCGGGAACCACATAGGGCTTTGGCAACGGCAACAGTGACGAGTGCGGCATATGCTGTTGTGGCATTTTAGTCAGTACTGGCCAGAGATCGTCGATATGCTCAGTCAGGGTCTTATCCGGATTCGAGACATAAAAACTCTCATTTACCTGTGGCAGATAAAAATGCTCATGAATAAATTTTTCCAGATCCAGTTCTCCGGCACGCTTACGGCGACGATAGCGGATTAAAATATCCAGCGGATCATATTTTGGTGCGCAATCCGGAAAGGTTTTACTGTCGGCAAAAATATGGGATGTCTGAACATCTTCAAACATCTCCAGATAGCGATCGGCAGGCGTAAGGGCATCCGGCGCTGGCAGGCCATGGATGAGTTCCGGCTCTGGCTCCGTATCTTCTGCACCTTCGCGCACGAATTCATGAGGATCGTATTGATACCCCAGTTCAGCATGGGCTTCGTGTTCATGTTCATCAAACACAGGGCGTGGCTGGTGGTTAGTATTAATAACGGCCTCCTGAAGCAATTTCGTGTAACTCAAAGGACAAATTATAGAGGTTTCGTTGCAGCAGACAACAATGCAAAATATCTATGAACGTAATAAATATTGTCGATGGATAGCGGTTTTAAACTTTTTTTCAATGTTAACAACGGCCTGGATTTAAAAAAGTAAAATTGACTGCAAAATATAACTTTCTGCCAGACACCGGAATAATCTGTAAATAAGAAAACAGCCAGCTGAAGCGGCCCGGCAGCCTGCCGGGCTTGATCATTTGATGCGATACAGATTGTCTGCGTCTACGCTTTGCAGGCGTAAACTGCGCATAGCTGCGCTTAAGAAAACAGGGCGGTAATATTCGATTCCAGCCTGTTCAGGTGGCACAATGCAACGTTGCAAAACGCATGTTCAGATTAATTATTTTTAGCTATAACAGCGTTTTTTTTAATTTAAAAATCATTAAAGCAGTAGTGTGCATAAATTTTTACATGCAGCACTAACTATTTTCGTAACCTGATTTAGACTGTAACTTCAATAAACAAATAAATTAACTGGTTAGCCACGGCAAGGCCATTGGAGCCTGAGAAACAATAACAATAATGTCACATTAGAATAGAGTATTTAACTTTAACTTAGTGATTTTAAACAAATAGTTTCTCGCAAAAACAATGATCTTAATCAAGGTTTGCTGTTATAGTTTTACACATTCCTGTTGTTTGATTTAGTTCCTGTCAGTCTCCTGATATCTGGCGGGAGTCACTCCGGCGCAGCAGAACTCTTTCTGGCGTCACCTTTGTTAATTATAAGTAAAATTCAGCGTAATCTTGTGGCAATGAGGTAAGCAATGTTTGGATTAGATGCTTTTCATCTGGCCAGGATACAGTTCGCGTTTACTGTATCCTTCCATATTATCTTCCCCGCCATCACCATCGGGCTCGCCAGCTTTCTGGCAGTGCTTGAGGGTATGTGGCTAAAAACCCGTAACGAAACCTACCGCGATCTTTACCACTTCTGGTCAAAAGTCTTTGCGGTTAACTTTGGCATGGGTGTGGTATCCGGACTGGTAATGGCTTATCAGTTTGGGACCAACTGGAGTGGATTTTCGCAGTTTGCCGGCAGTATTACCGGCCCGCTGCTGACTTACGAAGTGCTGACTGCCTTTTTCCTTGAGGCGGGCTTTCTTGGCGTAATGCTGTTTGGCTGGAACCGCGTTGGTCCTGGTCTGCACTTCTTTGCCACCTGTATGGTTGCACTGGGTACGCTGATATCCACTTTCTGGATCCTGGCTTCCAACAGCTGGATGCATACGCCACAGGGTTACATTATCCAGAACGGGATTGTGGTGCCGGAAGACTGGTTCAAAATTGTCTTTAACCCTTCATTTCCCTATCGTCTGTTCCATATGTCGGTGGCAGCCTTCCTCGCCAGTGCCTTTTTTGTCGGCGCGTCTGGCGCATGGCATCTGCTGCGCGGCAACGACAATCCGGCAATCCGCAAAATGTTCTCTATGGCGCTGTGGATGGCGCTGATTGTGGCACCTGTTCAGGCGATGATTGGGGATGCGCATGGCCTGAACACGCTGGAACATCAGCCGGCAAAAATTGCGGCAATTGAAGGACACTGGGAGAACCCGCCGGGTGAAGCGACGCCGCTGATCCTGTTTGGCGTGCCGGATATGGATGAGGAGCGCACCAAATATGCGCTGGAGATCCCCTATCTTGGCAGCCTGATCCTGACGCACAGTCTGGATAAGCAGGTGCCGGCGCTGAAAACCTTCCCAAAAGAGGATCGTCCTAACTCGCTGGTGATTTTCTGGTCGTTCCGCGTAATGGTGGCAATGGGTCTGCTGATGATTACGCTGGGCGTCTTCAGCCTGTGGTTACGCTACAAACAGCGTCTTTACAGCTCGCGTCCATTCCTGTGGTTTGCACTGCTGATGGGACCATCAGGTCTGATTGCGATTCTGGCAGGCTGGTTTACTACTGAAATCGGTCGTCAGCCGTGGGTGGTATATGGTGTGCAGCGCACGCGCGATGCCGTATCGGCGCATGGCGATCTGCATATGAGCATCAGCCTGCTGGCGTTTATTCTGGTTTACTCATCGGTGTTTGGTGTGGGTTACGTCTATATGATGCGCCTGATCAAAAAAGGTCCGCATACCGGTGAAGGTAAAAGTGTGCATCACGGTGGTCCGGGTCAGGACAAAACGCCGGCACGTCCACTCTCTGCTGCCCATGAGAGTCTGAACGAGCAGGAGGGTAAATAAATGGTCGATTTTTCCGTAATCTGGTTTGCCATCATCGTTTTTGCCACGCTGATGTATATCGTGATGGATGGCTTTGATCTCGGCATCGGTATCCTGTTTCCGTTTAACAAGGATGCCACAGAGCGCGATATGATGGTCAATACCGTCGCGCCGGTCTGGGATGGTAACGAAACCTGGCTGGTACTCGGCGGAGCGGGGCTGTATGGCGCCTTTCCGCTCGCCTATGCGGTGATTGCCGATGCGCTGGCGATCCCGCTGACGGCGATGCTGATTGGTCTGATCTTCCGCGGTGTGGCGTTTGAGTTTCGCTTTAAAGCTACTGAAGAGCACCGTGCATTCTGGGATAAGTCATTTATTGCCGGCTCGCTGCTGGCCACATTCAGTCAGGGCGTGGCGGTCGGCGCAATGATCAATGGCTTCCCGGTACAGGGACGTGAGTTTGCCGGCTCAGCCATGGACTGGCTGGCACCGTTCCCGCTGTTCTGCGGTGTGGGTCTGGTTGTGGCCTATGCGCTGCTGGGCTGCACCTGGCTGATTATGAAAACCGAGAATGAACTGCATCGCAAAATGTCTGCGCTGGCGATCCCGCTGGTCATTGCGCTGCTGGTGATTGTCGGCATTATCAGCCTCTGGACGCCGTTTACCCATGACGCCATCTCCCAGCGCTGGTTCAGCCGACCCAATCTGTTCTGGTTCCTGCCGGTGCCGGTACTGGTGCTGCTCTGCTCATGGGGCATTGTGCGTGCCATTAAGCGTGAAGCGCACTATTCACCGTTCCTGCTGACGCTGGGTCTGATTTTCCTGGGCTTTTCTGGTCTTGGCATCAGCGTCTGGCCCAATATTATTCCGCCATCAGTCACTATCTGGGATGCGGCATCACCGCCACAGAGCCAGGCCTTTATGCTGGTGGGTAGCCTGCTGATTATCCCGATGATTCTGGGTTACACCTTCTGGAGCTACTATGTGTTCCGCGGAAAAATCAAAGCCGACGCAGGATATCACTGAGATGCCAACGGAGGTCAGCAATATGAAATATCGCACTGAACCCAAAGCGCCTCTCTGGAAGCGCATAATGTGGCTGGTGATCATTTATGGCGCAAGCGTGCTGGCACTGGGCGTAGTGGCAACACTGTTTCGTATGATGATGACCGCAGCGGGTATGCGCTCGCATTAAAAGCGCTATCGGTACAGTAAGAGGCAGCACACTGAATCTGCTGCCTCTTCTTTTTTGCCAGAGGAAATGAGTTACCTGAGCAATTAGTGCGTCAAAAACGCCGAATACTTTACTCTTCCTTACGTTTGCTGCACAGTTTTGTTATATTCCTGCCACCAGCAACGCCGTAACACAGCCTTTCTTTATCCGCGCAAAAACCATGCTTAGCCTTAACCTTAAAAAACAGTATATCTCTGACCTCGTTGACTGGATTGAGGCCAACCTGACAGATGAACTTAATATCGATCAGATTACGCTGAAGTCGGGCTATTCCAAATGGCATATGCAGCGCATGTTCAAAGAGATAACCGGACAGACGCTGGCGTCCTACACGCGTAAGCGCCGGCTGACGCTGTCAGCAATGGCATTGCGCCTGACCAGTATGCCGCTAATCGATATCGCCGTGCGTTTTGGCTTTGATAATCAGCAAAATTTTACCCGGGTATTTAAGAGTCATTTTTCGCTGACGCCAGGAGCCTATCGTCGTGTTCCGGAAATGCGTATGAAAGCATTTCACAGCCGTATCTCAGCGCCACAGCCATGGATAAAAGCCCGACTGACGCAAAAGCCTGAAATCCGGCTCAGTGGCGAGGTTGTGGAGTGGGAGTGTCGCTTTGGTGAGTATATCGATCATCACAATCATATTGTTGCGCAGTATACGCGCGACTTTCTCGCTTTTGCGGCTCAGCACGCGCTGCGTGGCTGGCTCGGTTTTCAGTTCAGCCCGGGGGTGAGTTCGCTGGATCAGCAGCATATCAGCTTGTTTCAGGCGCTGGAGAGTGAATATGCCGACCTTCTGCCACAGCATGCAGAGAACTGGACAGGAGAGAGTGGATTATATGCAGAGATTGACTGGCATGGCAGGCCAGAAGAGATCAATGCCTTTACCGCAGAGATTTACTATAACCATCTGCCAGCACTTGGCGTGGCACGCCGGCCTGGCAAGGATCTGTTGCGGCTTGACCTGAAATACAGCACCCCGCAGTTACTGCAGGGTACTTTTCATATTCCGGTTATGCCGGAGTAGGGCGCAAATTGTGCGGGAAAATGTGATCAACCGCACGATTTTGCAAACTATGACACAGAGTTGGCGTAAAATTCTCTTCTGAAGCCTGATCTGCCGTTAAACCACTGGCAGAGCACCTGCAGGCTGGATGGTTATCTGCTTTCTGGCTCATTCCGGGCCATTTAAATGAATCAATTACGACTATGCGACTATATCCATTGTTACTGTCAGCACTGCTGGCACTCTTTTCTGTTGCGGCAGATGCGCAAATTGCTGAGCCGTTCTCTCCCTCTGGCGATCTGCATCCTCAGCAGCAACATTGTGCCCGCCAGGAGATCACAGGCGATAATGCGCTGCCGCAGTATGAGCAGGAGGCAACAGGGCTGACCTGCTGCTATACATCACAGATCTAGGTGACTCACTCCTTTCTGCCTAGTGCAATAACCGCACTTTTCGACATTGTCTCCCGGGAGGAGAGTCGCTATCTTTCCGCTTAGTAATGAGAATTATTTACAATAATTGTAGCGCAGCGGCGTAAGTACCATGCTTATCAGCTACTGCCGGGAGAGTCGTTTTGTCGCAAAAAAATAGCCGTGCACCGCAGCGCGTGCGGAATGAGCTGCAGTTTCGCCATCTTACCGTTAGCGGGAAAAGCCAGATAGCGGATGTATTCTGGCGCATTGTCTTTACCGGCGCAGATCTGGCAGGCTTTCATTCCCCTTCATTTGACGATCACATCAAAGTTTTTTTCCCCGCCCGACCCGGTGACGTACTGGCTAAACCGCAGTATGGGGAGGAGGGGATTATCTGGCCGGATGGTGTGCGGCCCGCTGCACGTGACTATACGCCGCTGGCGTTTAATGGCAGTGATTCGCTGACGCTTGATTTCTATCAGCATGATGGCGGGGTAGCCAGCGACTGGGCTGCCGCCGCGCAGGTGGGCGATCAGCTTGTGATGGGAGGGCCGCGCGGCTCCTGCATCATGCCGGTGGATTATGCGTGCCAGGTCTATGTTTGCGACGAGACGGGCCTGCCTGCTTTCCGGCGTCGCTATGCAGAGCTGCGGGCGCAGCGCGTACATTTACTGGCATTTACCGACGAAAGCGTTGGGCGCGGTTATCTTGGCGATATGCATGGCGTGACGGTCAGCTGGCTGGGCAGTGGCAACATGAGCACAGCCACGCCCGTGACGCTGGCAGCGGAACTGGCGGCGATTGATTTAAGCGGCGATGATAGCTTTGTCTGGCTGACCGGCGAAGGCCATACGGTAAAGCAGCTCAGTGACTACTTTACTCAACAGCGCGGAGTGCATAGCGATTTTGTGCGGGCAGTGGCCTACTGGCATCAGAAGTAAGATGTCAGCAGGCAGTATACTCATGCTAGCGCCGCTTATCGCCATGGCCCAGTGAAAGGTCTGGCCAGCAGTAGTCGCGTACGCGCTGCTTCAGCGTGACGGCATCGGGAAATCCACCGTCGCGCTTGCGCTCCCAGACCTGATGACCATCTATGCTGATCTCAAAAACGCCGCCGGTATCAGGCTTCAGGGTAACAGCGCTGAGCTCTTCGCCAAAGGTTTGCAGCAGTTCCTGCGCCATCCAGGCTGAACGCAGCATCCAGTTGCACTGCGTACAGTAGCGCAGCGTGATCGCGGGTTTATCGGCCACTTATTTCCTCCTCACGGCAATCCACAACCAGTCTGCCACGCACCTTACCAGCCAGCAGCTGCCCGGCAGCTGTCTGTGCTTCACTCAGGGGAATAAGACGCGTCATCTGCTGCAGCAACAGCGTGTCAATCTGCTCTGCCAGCCGCAGCCACGCCTGCTGACGCAGGTCATGCGGACACATCACACTATCCACACCCGTCAGCGTTACTCCACGCAGAATAAATGGTGCCACGCTGGCGGGTAAATCCAGCCCCTGAGCCATGCCACAGGCAGCCACAACGCCATTGCGTCGCATTCCTGCCAGTACATTTGCCAGCGTGTGGCTGCCGACACTGTCAATCGCTGCAACCCAGCGCTCTTTTGCCAGCGGTTTACCAGGCTGGCTGAGTTCTGACCGATCAATTACCGATGCGGCACCAAGAGTGGTGCACAGGTAGTCACTCTCTTCGGTGCGACCGCTGGAGGCAATCACTTCATAGCCCAGCCGCGCCAGCAGGCTGACGGCAAAGCTGCCGACGCCACCGCTGGCACCCGTGACCAGCACCGGCCCATGCTGAGGCGTGATACCCTGTTTTTCCAGCGCCATTATGCAGAGCATGGCGGTGAGGCCGGCAGTGCCGATTGCCATGGTTTGCTGCGGAGTCAGCGCGTCGGGCACGCGAACCAGCCACTCTCCGGCAACGCTGGCTTTCTGCGCCAGACCACCCCACTGTTTTTCACCTACGCCCCAGCCAGTAAGCAGCGCAAGGTCATGCTGCTGCCAGGCCGGATGGCGGCTGCTGATAACCCGCCCGACAAAATCGATACCCGGCACCATGGGAAACTCACGCACAATCGGCGCCTGATTGCAGATAGCAAGTGCATCTTTGTAGTTCAGGGAGGAGTAGCTGATATCCAGAATAACGTCCTGATCGGGAAGCTGTTGCTCTGAGAGTTCCTGCAGGGAGGTACGATATCCCTGTGCATCATTTTCAATAACTAACGCTTTGAACATATCGCCTCCGGCGAAAAAAGTCTGTAGCCAATAGTATGCCAGCGTATCGGCAAGTGCCTGTCAGGCTGCCTGGCAGGCAAAATGACTGCAAGTGTAATGCTGCTAATTGTGAGCTGCTGCAAAAAATGCCATTATCGCGGCCAGCTGGCAATCGCGTCAGTGATACTCGCCATTTTTGTGCCGCTGGCACTCACTCATCCTGTCAGGCCGGGGATTTGAGTTATGAACCCATTAAAAATTGCCGCCAGCGTTGCGATAGCACCTGGTCTGAGTCTCAACACCACCCGCGATGTTGTCACGCTGGATAACACCGATTTTACCGACGTTGCGGCGGTAGTAGTATCGCTGGCGGATTCACGCAGCGGGATAGTGACGTTACTGCGTCAGACCGGACTTAATCTGCCCCTGTTTGTGGCCAACGCCTTTGATGAAGATGTGCTGAAACTGCCGGGCGTGACCGGCAGGATAAATGGTGCAGCCGCAGAGTGGCAGGCGCTGGAGCAGGCGGCTCAGGCTTATGAAGCCGCACTGCTGCCGCCTTTTTTTGATACGCTGACGCGCTATGTGGAGATGCAAAACAGTACCTTTGCCTGTCCCGGCCATCAGGGCGGAGCGTTTTTTCGCCGTCATCCCGCCGGACGACAATTTTATGAGTTTTATGGCGAGAATTTGTTCCGATCCGATATGTGCAATGCAGATGTCAAACTGGGCGACCTGCTGATCCATGAGGGATCGGCGAAAGATGCGCAAAAATTTGCTGCCCGTGTTTTCAATGCTGATAAAACCTACTTTGTTCTGAATGGTACTTCCAGTGCTAATAAGGTGGTTACGAATGCACTGCTGACGCGCGGCGATCTGGTGCTGTTTGATCGCAATAATCATAAATCCAACCACCATGGCGCTTTGTTACAGGCGGGTGCTACGCCGGTCTATCTGGAAGCAGCACGTAATCCGTTTGGTTTTATTGGTGGTATCGATGCGCACTGCTTTGACGAAGCCTATCTGCGCACGGAGATTGCCAAAGTTGCACCAGAGCGGGCAGAGCAGGCGCGTCCGTTCCGGCTGGCTATCATTCAGCTTGGCACTTACGATGGCACGGTTTATAACGCGCGACAGGTTGTCGACAAAATCGGGCATCTCTGTGATTACATTCTGTTTGATTCCGCATGGCTGGGATATGAGCAGTTTATTCCGGTAATGGCAGCAGGCTCACCGCTGACGCTCTCCCTGACAGAGAATGATCCCGGTATCTTTGTGACGCAGTCAGTACACAAACAGCTGGCAGGTTTTTCGCAGACCTCGCAAATTCATAAAAAAGATAATCATATTCGTGGTCAGCAGCGTTTTTGTCCGCATAAACGGCTGAACAACGCCTTTATGCTGCATGCTTCTACCAGTCCGTTCTATCCGCTATTCGCTGCGCTGGATATCAACGCACGTATGCACCAGGGCGAAGCGGGTCGCAGCCTGTGGCACGATTGCGTGTTGCAGGGAATTGAGGTGCGAAAAGCGATTCTGCAGCGTTGTACCATGATTAAACCCTTTGTACCGGAGCAGGTTCAGGGTGCGCCGTGGCAACAGGCAGCGAGTGACATTATCGCCAGCGATCCGGCCTGGTTCAGCTTTGAGCCGGACGCCAGCTGGCACGGTTTTGCGGGTTATGCCGGGGGGCAGTATCAGGTAGATCCCTGCAAGCTGCTGCTGACCACGCCGGGCATTGATGCCAGCAGTGGTGCCTACGCTCACTTTGGTATTCCGGCAACGATTCTGGCGAACTATCTGCGTGAAAATGGCATTGTGCCGGAAAAATGCGATTTAAATTCCATTCTGTTTTTGCTGACGCCTGCTGAAACGACGGAGAAAATGGCGCATCTGGTCGCCATGCTGGAGCAGTTTGAGCAGCATGTTCGCGATGACACGCTGCTGGCTGAAGTTCTGCCTGGCCTCTACCGTAAACATGCGACGCGCTATCGGGGCTACACCTTGCGCCGTCTCTGCCAGGAGATGCACGATCTCTATGTCAGTCATGATGTTAAAGATCTGCAGCGCGCGATGTTTCGCGCAGCCTGCTTCCCGGCAGTGGCGACCAATCCGCAGGATGCGCATCACGCCTATATTCGTGGTGAAGTCGAGCTGGTGGCGATTGCCGATGCCGCGGGGCGGGTGGCCGCAGAAGGCGCACTGCCTTATCCACCGGGCGTGTTGTGCGTTGTGCCGGGTGAAGTGTGGGGTGGAGCCGTACAGCGCTATTTTCTGGCGCTGGAAGCGGGTATCAACCTGCTGCCGGGCTTCTCGCCGGAGCTGCAGGGCGTTTATATCGAAGAAGAGAGCAGCGGCTACAAGCGACTGGTGGCAAATATGTTGCTGCGGACGCCCGGCTGATTGTTGGCAGAAAAAGCGGCAACGCGATGTGCCGGTTGCGCCCGATTCCCGCAGAGAGAGAGGGCGCAACCCGCTGCTGCTTAGTAGCGATGGTAGCTACGCTGTGCCTGGTTTACTTTATAGAGATAGCGGCGCGACTCTGCTGACGGATGGCTGCTGGTCAGCGTCTGGTATACTTCGTTTGGCGACATATCATTGATCAGTGAAAAGGCGCGATTTTTATCACTGGAGAAAACACGCAGTACGCTACCGGCACCACCGTTATAGGCGGTAATCACTGCATAGCGGCGAGAGGTCGGATCCTGAATCCCACCAAGATAGCTTTTTTGCAGCAGCGACAGATAGGCAGTACCGGCATCAATATTGTTCTCCGGATCCAGCAGATAGCTACGGCTCGGCTTGCCCCATTTGCCCTTCATACGGAAAACATCCACACCGGCAGTATGCTGAACGACCTGCATTAATCCCAGCGCATCCGCATGGCTCACCGCATAGGGGTTAAAGCTTGATTCGGTTTGCATAATCGCCAGAATCAGTGACGCATCCACGCCATACTGCTCAGCGGCTTTACGCACCATCGGCAGATACTTATGAGCACGTTTATCGAGATGATTTGGCACCATCGGAATGGTCACAGACCAGATCACATGCAGACCAGACGTGCGTTTCTGTAGCTTATTCTGGATCAGATAGTCAGCAAAGGTGCCGGCGCGCCCCTGCCAGCGGATTGGCTGCCCGGTGTTGTCCAGTACCTGACCATAGAGCAGTGGCTCAGCACCAAGCCTGATATCGTTAGCATCGGAATAGAGATCGACATTGCCCGGATCGTCACCGATCAACAGCGTGGTAATGATCGCCTGGCGCAGGCTGGCCATTGGATCGGTACCAGAGATGGTTTCAATGGTAATGCTGCCTTTATCAAAGTTGATATGGCTGCGGGTATAGTAGCTGTCACTATACTTTACGTAATCTTTCGGCCCGGCGATCAGGACTTCATTAATACCCCAGATATTTTCGATATTAGCGGCAAACTGCCCCATCAGAATGTCAAAGCCGTTGGTGTCTTTAACCCACTCTTCGTGATACTGCGATTTTTTTTGTCCGGAGCAGGAGATCAATAGCGGCGCGATCGCCAGCAGGGCTATCAGTTTTTTATTCATCGTGAATCTGTGCCTGACTTAAAAATGCGGGCCTCAAAGCGAGACCCGTAACGGTTATTTTTCTGGCGGGGTAAAACCTTCGATATGCACATCTTTGCCTTCAAACAGGAAACTGACCATCTCCTTTTCCAGCACTTTGCGATCTTCCGGGTTCATCATGTTGAGCTTTTTTTCATTGATCAACATGGTCTGTTTTGACATCCACTGCTGCCAGGCTTCTTTAGAGATTTCATTATAGATGCGCTTACCCAGCTCGCCTGGATAGAGCTGAAAGTCCTGGCCTTCAGCGTCACGTTGCAGATAAGTACAAAAAATGGTGCGGCTCATTACTCTTCCTCTTTGATCGCGCGCGATATCAGTGACGGCTGCTGCGGGTAGCGTAGTTCATGCAGTAAACGCTCTACCGGAACAGCAAGACCCACTGACGGTGGTTGCGCTAAGTTATACCAGAGACCGCCAGCTTCATCCATCAACGACCCGAACGATGGCTCTTCCAGCAACACCGGCACAATATCCAGATGAAAATGGCTGAAAGTATGACGGAATGCAGTGAGCTGTTGCAGTTCACCGGTTATAGCTCGCTGCTTCAGCCACGTCTGCAGTGCCGCTTCGCTGGCAAACTGTGGGAAACAGTAGAGACCACCCCAGAGCCCTGATGGTGGACGCTGCTCCAGCCAGACGTTGTTGCCGTTCTTTATCAGTAAAAATATGGCACTACGTTCCGGCAGCGTGACTTTGGGTTTTTTACCCGGATAGCTGGCCCAGCTGCTGGTCGCGTAGGCTTCACAGCCGCTGTTTAATGGACAGATCTCACACTTAGGACGCGAGCGGGTGCAGACCAGCGCACCGAGATCCATCATGGCCTGATTAAATTCACTAACCCCGCTGGCTGGCGTCACCTCTTCGCTGATTTGCCACAATCGCTTCTCGACCTCTTTTTTACCCGGCCAGCCGCTAACGGCGTAGCAGCGTGCCAGCACACGTTTGACGTTGCCGTCGAGAATCGGAAAGTGCAGACCCAGCGACAGTGACAGAATCGCGCCAGCGGTAGAGCGACCCACGCCGGGCAGTGCGGCGATCGCAGTGAAATCGGCAGGGAACTCGCCACCATGCAGTGTGACAACCTGCTGAGCGGCTTTGTGCAGATTGCGCGCCCGGGCGTAATATCCCAGTCCGGTCCAGAGGTGCAGCACTTCATCCAGCGGAGCGGCTGCGAGATCGCCCACGCCGGGAAAGCGCGCCATAAAGCGTTCAAAATAGGGGATAACAGTAGCAACCTGCGTCTGCTGAAGCATAACCTCAGAGAGCCAGACCTTATAGGGCGTCTTTTCCAGCTGCCACGGCAGCGTTTTACGGCCAAAGCGGTCATACCACTCCAGCACCTGTTGGGCGAATTGCGACGCCTGCATCATAAGAAGGAAATTTTCCGTGTTTACTCTACAATCAGGCAGGAATTCCAGCACAGAGCGATCGGGGTGTAAACCAGAAGATTGCAAAGGCTTGCTTCTGACCTTTAACTTTGCATAATGCCCGTTTCCCTGAACAGGCTAATCAGCAGGCTTCAACATGATAAATGACGTCATCACTCCGGAATTTGATGAAAACGGGCGGCCGCTACGCCGTATCCGCAGCTTCGTACGCCGCCAGGGGCGGTTAACGAAAGGCCAACAGCTTGCGCTGGATCAATACTGGCCGGTGATGGGCGTTGAATATCAGCCCGCGCCGCTGGATATGTGTGAGCTGTTTGGACGCGATGCCCCGCTGGTTCTGGAGATCGGTTTTGGTATGGGCGCTTCACTGGTGACCATGGCGCAGAACAATCCGCATCAGAACTTCCTCGGTATTGAAGTGCATGCGCCAGGCGTGGGTGCCTGTCTGGCATCAGCTCAGGAGGCGGGCGTAGAGAATCTGCGGGTGATGTGTCACGATGCGGTGGAGGTACTGGAGCATATGATCCCGGACAACTCCCTGCGTATGGTACAGCTCTTTTTCCCCGATCCCTGGCATAAAGCGCGTCACAACAAACGCCGTATTGTACAGGCACCTTTTGCCGCTTTGGTATTGCGTAAGTTAAAGCCAGGCGGTGTGTTCCATATGGCAACTGACTGGGAAGATTACGCAACCCATATGCTGGAAGTGATGAACAGCGTGGCGGGCTATGTTAACCAGTCAGCCAGCAACGATTATGTGCCGCGTCCCGAAACGCGTCCGTTGACTAAATTTGAGCAGCGCGGGCAGCGACTGGGCCATGGCGTGTGGGATTTGATGTTTGAGAGGGTAAAATAATGGCTGTACAGCGTAGTCGTCGTTTACGTAAGAAACTGCATATTGATGAGTTTCAGGAGCTGGGATTCTCTGTCGCCTGGCGCTTTGCCGAGGGCACCACTGAAGAGCAAATTGACGCCACGCTGGATCAGTTTATTACAGAGGTGATCGATCCTAACGGTCTGGCATATGACGGCAGTGGCTATCTGGTGTGGGAAGGACTGGTCTGCATGCAGCAGACGGGTAAGTGCACTGATGAGCACCGTGAGCTGGTACGTAAGTGGCTGGAAGCACGTGAACTGGCAGATATCCAGGTCACGGAACTCTTTGACGTCTGGTGGGACTAAGTTAAGCACCGGTCAGAGATTAATGTTGAAAAGGTCGCCACCAGGGCGACCTTTTTACTCTTGCTTTGTAGTGCACACTCAGGAGATTTCATGATTCGTAAGGCTCTTTTTGCGGCTCTGCTGGTTACCGCCGCGCAGGCGCATGCCGATTACCAGTGCAGTGTCAATCCGCAGGATAATGTGGTTATCACGCCACAACGCGTTCAGGTAGTGGGCAGCAACGGCAATCTTGATATCACCCCAACGGGTGATGTGACGTTTAATGGCAAAGTGGTGTCAGTTGATAATGCGGCTCGTCAGCAGGCGATTGATTACCAGAATGCGCTGCGTCGCGATCTGCCATGGGTAGATAATGGTGCCAAAATGCGTCTGGAGCGCGGACGGGCGGCGTTGGATAAAGTGATTGTGGAGAAGCTGGGCAGCAACAGTAATGTGCGCAATCGCCTGACCACGCTGAATGGCCAGCTAAAGCAGCAGATGAACCGCATTATTGAGCCACGGCCAGATGGTCTGATGTTCCATCATCAGGCAATTAATCAGGTGCGCGCCGATGGACAGAAGCTGGTGCAGAGCACGCTGGGCGGTGTACTGCAGGATAGCCTGAATGAGATGGGATCGGCACAGTCCAGCGGCGGTGGCAATCCGCTACAGGCACTGATGGGTAATCTGGGCGGTCTGCAGCAGTCAATCCAGACTGAATGGAATAACCAGGAGCAGGATTTCCAGAACTTTGGTCATGAAGTCTGTAACCGGGTTATTGCGCTGGAAAATCAGCGTAAGGCGCTGGTAAAAAAGATTAACTAGCGGCAAAAAAAGAGCGGCCAACAGGCCGCTCTGCTTACATAAAGAGTTCCAGCAACGAATTCAGAAACAGCTTGCCTTTCTCCGTTATCTGCCACTCCTCACTGCTTTCTGTGACATAGCCAGCCGCAACTGCGCGATCCATTTGTGTGCGGATGGTGTGCTCATCCAGCCCGGTGTAGCGCTGAAAATCTGCACGCGGGGCAGCTTCCAGCAGACGAAAGCGGTTCATAAAGAACTCAAACGGTTTATCTTCCTGCGCCACCTCATGCTGCTTATCCAGATAGTTACCCTGCATAAAACCGCGCGGGTGACGGGTCTTCACCGTACGTACAATACGACCATCGGGTTGCGTCAGCTTGCCGTGTGCGCCACAGCCAATACCGAGATAGTCGCCAAAGCGCCAGTAGTTAAGGTTATGTTCACAGCGATAGCCTGGCCTGGCGTAGGCAGAGGTTTCATACTGCTGATAACCGGCAGCCGTCAGCAGCTGATGTCCCTGCTCATAGATATCCCATAGTGCATCATCGTCAGGCAGCTGCGGCGGCCGCGAGCTAAACAGCGTGTTGGGCTCAATAGTAAGCTGATACCAGGAGAGATGCGGCGGATTAAGCGCGATGGCCTGACGCAGATCGTCCAGTGCCTCTTCCAGTGACTGATCGGGCAGGCCGTGCATCAGGTCAAGGTTAAAGCTGCGCAGACCGAGGGCAGCTGCCAGCTCAGCGGCGCGCTTCGCCTCCTGTGGGCCGTGAATGCGTCCCAGCCGCTCCAGCTTCTGCGAACTGAAACTCTGCACGCCAATTGAAATACGGTTGATACCTGCTGCCTGATAGCCGCTGAAGCGATCGGCCTCTACTGTACCGGGATTGGCTTCCATGGTGATTTCGGCATCGGCAGCCAGCGGCAGACGAGCCCGCACGCCATCCATCAGTGTCTGCATGGCGTGGCTGCTCAGCAGGCTGGGCGTACCGCCACCGATAAAAATGGTACGTACTTCCCGCCCGGCGGTCAGCGGCAGATCCTGTTCCAGATCCTGCAGCAGATGTGCGACATACTCCAGATGCGGCACCTCGCCCTTCAGCGCATGAGAGTTGAAGTCGCAGTAGGGGCATTTCTGCACGCACCAGGGAATATGAATATAGAGGCTCAGCGGCGGTAACTCAGTCATTACGCATCGCTTCCAGTAGCAGCGTCAATGCCTTACCGCGATGAGAGACGGCACGCTTCTCCTCTTTACTCAGCTCCGCTGCGGTTTTACCCAGCTCCGGCACATAGAAGATGGGATCATAGCCAAATCCGCCTCTGCCTGCGGCCACACGGGTGATCTCACCCGCCCAGCTACCGTGGAATACCAGCGGAACCGGATCGTCCGCGTGACGAACATAGACCAATACGCAGTGGAACTGCGCCTGCCGCTGGCCTTCCGGCACGGTTTCCAGCGTCTGAAGCAGCTTCTCCAGATTTTGCTGATCGCTGGCGTTTGCACCAGCATAGCGTGCTGAATAGATACCCGGTGCGCCGCCCAGCGCGTCTACTGCCAGGCCTGAGTCATCGGCGATGGCAGGCAGACCGGTGATCTGCGCGGCGTGACGTGCCTTCAACAGCGCGTTTTCGATAAAGGTGAGCCCGGTCTCTTCTGCTGAGTCCACTCCCAGCTCGGTTTGCGCCACAATATCCAGACCAAAGGCGGCCAGCAGATCGGCCAGCTCACGAACTTTGCCCGGATTACCGGTAGCGAGAACAACTTTTTGCATAACAGTTCCAGATTAACAAATCAGAGCAGATACCAGAGACCTGGAAACAGGTCCATACCAAGGAAATTCAGGGCATAGAGCACCAGAATCACGATCATGGCAGAGAAATCGATACCGCCCATCGCTGGCAGTATACGGCGAATGGGAGCCATTAATGGTTCGGTTAATTGCACCAGGACATAGTCCAGTGGCCCGCGCCCCTGGCTAATCCAGCTCATCAGGGAACGAATAATAATGACCCAGAACACCAGGTGACCCGCTGATTTCAGCAATGAGAGCAGACCCACCAGCAAATTGGTGGGATCTACCGAAAAGGCACCGACCTGAATCAACAGCAGAATCGGATATTTAAGCGTAGTCAGTACAAATGCCAGCAATAGCGAAGCGGTATCAATCGGACCGATTGACGGCACTATCCGACGCAGCGGTTTGATAACTGGCTGGGTAATTTTTACAACAAACTGTGCCAGCGGATTATAGAAGTCGCAACGCGACCACTGCATCCAGATGCGCAGCAGCAGCACCATCACATAGAGATCGATCAGGGTTTTGACTAAAAAAGTCAGTGTTAACATGAGGTTCCTCGATTATTGTTGTGAAGGTCGCGCATAATCCCGCGCGCCAAATATGGCGGTACCGATTCGTACCATGGTGCTGCCTGCGGCGATAGCGGCTTCCATATCATCACTCATGCCGAGTGAGAGTGTGTCAATCGCGGGATAATCACGCTGTAAGGCGTGGAATGCGCTGGCCATCTGCTGACAAACCATCAGCTGGCGCGCATAGTCCTGCTCCGGAGCCGGAATCGCCATCAGGCCACGCAATTGCAGGCGCGGCAGAGCGGCGATTGCAGCAGCAAGCTCCGGTATTGCCTCCAGCATGATGCCAGATTTACTCTGCTCGTCACTGACATTTACCTGAATTAACACATTCAACGCTGGCAGATGCGCCGGGCGCTGATCGTTAAGACGCTGCGCGATGCGCTGACGATCCACAGTATGACACCAGGCAAAATTCTCAGCGACCAGGCGGCTTTTGTTGGATTGCAGCGGACCAATAAAGTGCCATTGCAGATCGGGATATTCAGCCAGCGCCGCCACTTTTTCCACGCCTTCCTGAACGTAGTTTTCGCCAAAAGCGAGCTGCCCGGCAGCAACGGCTTCTGCGACAGCGCTCGCAGGCTTGGTTTTGCTCACTGCAAGCAACGTAATCTCTTCTGGTGCCCGTCCGCAATGCACGGCAGCAGCAGCGATACGCTCGCGTACCTGTTGTAAGTTGTGCTTAATGGAAGTCATAGTCAGGAGAAATAAATGGATTTTGATGAGATTGTAGCCCTTAGTGTAAAGCATAATGCGGCGGATCTGCACCTGTGCAGCGGACATTTACCGCACTGGCGACGAGAAGGCGTACTGGAACCGGTGCCGCAACAGCCCTTATTACCACCAGAGTGGCTGGAGATGTTTGTCAGGCAGTGGCTGAGTGCAGCGCAACAGTCAGATCTGGACGTTGCCGGGCATCTCGACTTTGCGCTGACGCTTAAGAGTGGCGTACGGCTGCGAGCAAATATGTTTACACAGCGTCACGGATTATCACTGGCGTTGCGGCTGATTGCAGATCAAATCCCGCAACTGGAATGTTTGCGCCTGCCTGCCAGCGTGCATCAATTGCTGCAGTTGCAGGAGGGGCTGGTGTTGATTAGCGGGGCAACAGGTAGCGGCAAATCCACTACGCTGGCAGCGCTGGTAAATGCACTCAATCAGCAGCAGTCGCGGCATATAATCACACTGGAAGACCCCATTGAATTTATTCATCAGAGCGGTCACTCGCTGATTCAGCAGCGTGAAATTGGCGTGCACTGCCTCTCTTTTCAGCAGGGATTAAACGCGGCGCTGCGTGAAGATCCGGATGTTATTTTGCTGGGAGAACTGCGCGACAGCGAGACTATCCGGCTGGCGCTGACCGCCGCGGAAACCGGGCACCTGGTTCTCGCCACATTACATACCCGTGACGCAGCGCAGGCGGTAGATCGATTGATCGATGTATTTCCGGCACAAGAGAAAAGCCTGGTACGAACCCAGCTGGCGGGCAGTCTGAAAGCGGTAGTCGCGCAACGGCTGATAACGGCAAACGCTGGCGGACGTGTTGCGCTCTATGAAGTGCTGCTCACTACGCCCGCGGTGGCTAACCTGATCCGTGAAGGCAAAGTTCATCAGTTACCCGCAGTGCTGCAAACAGGTGCTCAATCCGGGATGCAAACATTTGCTCAAAGTGAACAGGCGCGACGCGCAGCGGGGCTGATTACGTAATCAGCAGTATGTGCCACCGTTTATGCCGGCAGCGGCAGGCGTTTGCAGCAAGTCAGATTGTGAATGCTCTCTTCTGCAGAAATGCACAGTGGCTGTTAACCTGTCCTGAAACAGTAAATGCAGCTGACTGCTCAGGAAGACAATGTACAGGCTGCCAGCGTGTACAAGCGATGGCAGGGCAAAGCGGGCTATAACAGCGACACACAGAGTGCCAGCACAAGGGAAGCGATGGCAGGGCAAAGCGGCTATAACAGCGACATACAGAGTACCAGCACAAGGGAAATGGTGGCAGGGCAAAGCGGCTATAACAGATTACAGACAACGTGCCAACACGCCTGAGCCAGAACCTGTAGCCGCCTTTCATAGCAGGGAGTGCGTGTGAGGCCAGCTTTCCGGCTACCAGCAGGCTGCCAACAGAGTAGCGGGTAGCGAACCTTAATAGCTAAGGCCAGTGACTCCGACAGAATGACCCTGGCGTGTTTAGTGTGACTCGAACCAGTCCTGCAAAATAATAACTGCTGACTGGGAATCAACCTGGCCTTTTTGCAATGCACGAAAGCCGCCGCGTTCAAACAGATCGGCGCGAGCTTCAACAGTGCTAAGGCGTTCATCCTGCAGCTCAACGCGAACACCAAAGCGCCCATGCAGGCGAGCGGCAAATTTGCGTGCCCGTGCGGTGAGCGGCTGTTCAGTGCCATCCATATTCAGCGGCAGGCCAACAACAACGTAATTGGGTTGCCACTCGCTGATTAATTTTTCAATCAGACCCCAGTCGGGCGTGCCTTCCTGTGCTTTGAGAGCCGTTAAGGGACGCGCAGTACCGGTCAGCTGCTGGCCTACGGCTACACCAATGCTTTTGGTGCCAAAATCAAAGCCAAGCAGGGTTTCATTCTGCATCAGGCGTGCCCCGCTTCGCTGGTCATATTATGAATATCTACGCCCATTCCCCGGGCTGCTTCACGCCAGCGCTCGGCAATTGGCGTATGGAACAGAATGTTGGTATTTGCAGGTGTTGTCAGCCAGGCATTTTCCAGCAGCTCATTCTCCAGCTGATCTTTTTCCCATGCGCAATAGCCCAGTGCGACCAGCACATTTTCTGGCTGCTGTGCGGTGCCTATCGCCTCCAGCACATCACGCGAGGTGGTAATCACTGTGTTATCAGAGATTCGAATGCTTGAGGCGTAGGTATGCTGCGCCGAATGCAGGATAAAGCCACGATCTTCCGCCAGCGGTCCACCGGCAAATACCGGTTTATCCAGCTTGATGGCAGGATCGCGTTCTGACGGACTAATCTTGAGTTTTTTCAGAATGCCTTCAACCGTCAGATTCTCCATCGGTTTATTAACAATTAAACCCATAGCACCCTCTTCGTTATGCTCGCAAATGTAGACCACAGAGCGTTTGAATAGAGGATCCTGCAGCGAGGGCATCGCTATCAAAAAATGATGCTGTAAATTCATTGTCACTCGTTTGCCGAAGAGAACCGACGCCGATGCGGTGGCGCCGGTATCAGAAGGTTTAAGGAGTTTTCACTCCTGCTGTATCCTCAGCCCAGACGTTTTTCGATCGCATCCATTAACATGCCAGTGATCGAAATCGGGAATGCCGCTTCAATTTCCCGTATGCAGGTTGGGCTGGTGACATTCACTTCAGTGAGTTTATCACCGATGATATCGAGGCCAACAAAAATCAGCCCTTTGGCTTTCAGCGTCGGGCCGACACGGCGTGCAATCTCCCAGTCGCTGTCAGAGAGCGGACGCGCTTCACCGCGGCCACCGGCAGCAAGGTTCCCACGGGTTTCTCCCCCCTGAGGAATACGTGCCAGAGAGTAGGGCACAGGCTCACCATCCACTACCAGTACACGCTTATCGCCCTCTTTGATTGCCGGCAGATAGTTCTGCGCCATGCAAAAAAACTGGCCGTGGTTGGTCAGGGTCTCGGTGATCACACCAAAGTTAGCATCATCCTGTTTTACACGGAAAATAGATGCACCACCCATGCCATCCAGCGGTTTAAGGATCACATCGCCATGCTCCTGCCAGAAGGCGCGTAGCTGTTCTTTATTACGCGTCACCAGCGTATCAGGCGTGAGGTCCGCAAACCATGCAGTATAGAGCTTTTCATTGCAGTCGCGCAGGCTCTGCGGTTTGTTAACAATCAGCGTACCCTGTTCTTCAGCTCTTTCCAGCAGATAGGTGGCATAAATAAATTCAGTATCAAAAGGCGGATCTTTACGCATCAGCACCACATTGAGATCTGCCAGCGGAATGGTCTGCTCACTGCCAAATTCATACCACTGCTGAGCATTCTGCTCAACGCTAAGCAGCCGGGTGCGTGCAAAGGTTACGCCGCCCCGCAGTGAGAGGTCACCCATCTCCATATAGTGAATTTCATAGCCACGACGCTGTGCTTCCAGCAACATGGCGAAGCTGGAGTCTTTTTTAATATTGATAGACGAAATCGGGTCCATCACAATGCCAAGCTTGATCATTATTCTCTCCTCAGAGGGGATAGTAGCCACGCCGTTCCATGCGAAAGCGTCGTGCTGTTCAGTATTTGCGTCTCTTATGCGGCCTGAATTATCCCTTAACCGAGATCGCCAAACCTCACCTGAAGTGCCGTAATAGCGGTGAGCGCAGTAGTTTCCGTACGCAGAACGCGCGGCCCAAGCAAAATATCTGTAAAACCCTGCTCTGCCGTCATAGCAATCTCATCTGCGGATAATCCCCCTTCAGGGCCAATCAGCAGGCGTATGCGCTCAATCGGCTGTGGCAGGGTGTTAATGCTGTGAGTCGCACGCGGATGAAGATTCAGCCTGAGGCCGCTATCTGCTTCAGCGCACCATGCCTCCAGCGTCATCGCTTCACGGATCTGCGGCATCCGATTACGCCCGCACTGCTCGCAGGCAGCAACGGCAATTTTTTGCCACTGCTGTATCTTTTTCGCCAGTCTCTCTGCATCAAGCTTTACGCCACAGCGCTCAGAAAACAAGGGAGTTATTACATTTACACCCAGTTCAATGGATTTCTGGATGGTGAATTCCATTTTTTCACCACGCGACATCACCTGGCCCAGATGCAGATGCAAGGGAGATTCGCGATCGTCAGGCTGACCGCTAAGAATCCTTACTTTTACACGCTTTTTATCCGCCTGGGTGATTTCAGCGCTAAAAGTCAGATTAGTGCCATCAAACAGCTCAAGCTGCTGACCCGTGGTCATACGCAACACGCGACCTACATGGTTTGCGGCATCGTCATCGAGAAAAACGTCACTATCTACAGAGAGTGGTTCAGAGTGATAAATGCGAGGTATACGCATGAGGTTCCTGCCGGCGTTATGCCGCATCCTCTGATGCGGCGCAAAAATAATAAGCTAGTTTAGGGTAGCGCTTTCAGCGCTGGCAAGCGCGCTGTACATAAGGGTTATGATTTCCCTGTACCCGGGCAATACGATTATCGCGTTCACACTCCCAGGCGCTGACCGGGTAAAGTTTATCCCAGGCGTTGAATAACTGCGTCTGCTGACGCGAGAGGCGTAGCTGATAGCGATCGCGCATATAGAAATAGGTGCGGGCAATAGCGCCACGGGCACGGACTGGTGGTTCAGCGCGCTTCTGTTTGAACTCTATCTTCATTGCGCACTGGCCATATTGCGACTCACCGCCGTTCCACTGACTGTACTGGAAATTACTGCGGTCACCGTTGACCTCACCAATAGCGGGTTGCAGATTATGCAGATCGCTTTCAATACGACGGTAGTCGGGATCTTTGGCACAGTTTTTCCGGCCGCCGTTCTGCCAGCACTGACGCTGATGACCAAACTCCCATGCCGGAACCACATGCTCCCACTCAACCCGTCTGGCACGATTGGCATTCTTACGTATCTGATAGCCACAGCTCTCTAAATCGGGCACGCCTTTTTTTCCCTGCCAGTTGATTTTACATCCGCAGTAGAAGTCTGGCGCATCGGCATTAATCTGTGACGCCACCACTTTTGCCTGAGCAAAGTTGTTCTGATGGAATTGAGAAAAACTGAGGCTGTAGGCGCTCAGTGGTGCCAGCAGCAGAGGAAGAAGTAACAATGATTTGCGAGACATATTCCAGAAATTAACCCAGCGCTTAAAAGGGCGGCAGGGTAGCAGAATGAGTGAACCGGGGAAATGAGATTAACGCATTGTAAGCGGGCTAAATGGCCGGGCTGGCGCAGCACCCAGGTTCAGCGCAGTGATACTGACAAGCGCGGAGAGGCTTAGAGAGAGCGGCGGAACTATTGAGTGGTGACGCGCGTAACAAGCGCGTGCTAAGCGCGAACAGGTAGCAGATTAGCGACGGGCAGAGTGCCGGACTGTAGCCGTACGCCACACTTCACACAGCGATACTCACTTGCGCCGCGCAGAATACGGTTATGACGGCGTAGGGTGAGATGATGCTGCTGGCACTGACAATAATAGGGAAAGGTTTTAGTCTGCACTGATGTAAGCGCAAACTGATGGGTACGGCGCGCCGGCACGCCCAGTACCGTTTCCATCATCCATTTCCACTCTTTACCGTGGGGGGCAACCCGGCCAAACAGTTTCCATACCAGCAAATGAGCCAGCTCATGGGGTATAACTTCATCGGCAAATGCAGTGACATTCTCCTGCAGCAGCAGCGGGTTCAGACGAATTTCCCACCGTTCCAGCCACGCCGTACCTGCGGCCGTGCCACGCTGCTGATAATGCAAAGCAGGTTCAGCAAATGAACGACGAAAATGCTGGTTTGCCAGCTGCAGATAGTGCTGCAGCGAATGCGTCATCTTCTGCTGCAACATCACAGATATCGGGGGTGTTTTCATAACCGGCAGCATACCACAGGATGTAATTACCCCGATGAGAGATGTTCTGAATGCAATGGATCTGAGTTAAACAGAGCCAGGGCAGGGTATATTAATGTGATGCAACGAGCAATAAAAAAGCCGCCTTCTTAAAGGCGGCTTCGGTGTGATAACGGCTGCTTATTACTGCCCGATATCACGCAGCTTTTTGCCCGCCATCAGATTGCGTTCGATATGCTCCAGTGAGACATTTTTGGTTTCCGGAATCAGCACCAGTGTCAGCACAATAAAGAACAGGTTCAGCGCAGCGTAAACCCAGAAGGTCGGCGCATTGCCAAAGCTATTCAGCATGGTCAGGAAGGTCGCACCCACGATCATGTTAGCGATCCAGTTGGTGGTGGTTGACACGGTAATACCAAAATCGCGTCCTTTCAGCGGCTGAATTTCAGAGCAGAGTACCCAGATCAGCGGGCCGGCAGACATCGCAAAGCCAATGATAAACATCAGCAGCATTGCTACAGCGAAGTATTGTGCGCCCGGAGAGTTGATACCGAGATGCAGCATGGTGCCAAGAATACCCATACCGGCAGCCATAACCATAAAGCCCAGTACCAGCGTAGGTTTACGGCCCCAGCGATCTACCAGGCCAATCGCAATAAAGGTTGCCAGCACGTTGATTAATCCAACGATAACGGTGCCCCACATCTGCTGTGTGGTATTAGCAAAACCGGCGATCTCAAAGATTTTCGGTGCATAATACATAATCACGTTCATACCGGTGAACTGCTGCATAACCTGCAGCAATACGCCCAGGAACACCGCGCGCCGGAAGTTGCTGTTGCCTTTAAACAGCTGCCAGCCTGACTGCTTCACTTTCAGGCTTTCGCGGATCTCATCCAGCTCGCGTTTGGCCTGTTCGCTGGTATCACGCAGGCGATCCAGCACGCGCTGTGCATCACGGAAATTGCCTTTTGCGGCCAGCCAGCGTGGGCTGTTCGGCAGAAACACGACGCCAATCAGCAACAGTACCGCCGGAATCGTAATGACACCCAGCATCCAGCGCCAGTCGCCAGAGGCGCTAAATGCGGTATCAGAAAGATAGGCGCCCAGAATACCGATGGTTATCATCAGCTGGTAGAGTGAAATCATACTACCGCGAATTTTTTCCGGGGCAATTTCAGACAGATAGAGCGGGGCGGTATAAGAGGCAACGCCAACAGCCAGACCCAGTACAACACGTGCAGCAATCAGCATCTCCGGGCTGGGGGCAGTAGCCGACCAGAGCGAGCCAATCACAAACAGTATTGAACCTGCCATCAGGCTTTTTTTACGACCAAGATGTGATGACATCCAGCCGCTGCCGATTGCGCCGACTGCGGCACCAAACATCATGGAGCTAACAATCCACTCCTGCTGATGGGCAGTAACATTAAAATCTTTTGCAATAAAGGGCAGAGCACCGGCGATTACGCCAATATCCAGCCCGAACAGCAAGCCAGCGAGCGCAGCCAGAAAGCAGACAAACAGGGTCATGGCCTTGTTTGAGGTTCTGCTTTTATGAGTACTACCAGGCATAAAGCCTCCGAAAGTTATCTGTCTTGTTTTTTATTAATGCTAAGAGAGCTGTACACGATAAAAAGTGAACGCGATCACACTAATGTAACCGTTTACACACACTGAAACCCTGTAATTCAGCATTTTTTGCCCGAAACAGTCTCTTCGCCAGTAAGGTATAGCACCTTTTAAGTTTCTGACATCACTTCAAATATCGCCTATCAGACGACGCTGAAAATAACGCATTTTCAGAGTGGTGACTACGACGAAAAATCTCTAAATGACAGATTCAAAAAGAATTTAAGTGTGTAATCGTTAACAATTTGTTATTACGTTGCTGAGTAGAGTGTAGCCAGAGGAAAAATATATGCCTGCAGAGCGGGTGACAAAAAGTGTGATAAAGAGATGATGAATCAATTAGCTGAAAAACCGATATCAGCAACAGATAAATCTGGCGGTAAATTTTATGCCCTTTTGGCTGGTACAGCGCGCTGCGCTAACGCCTGGTGCGTATCTGAGATAGTGCGCAATAAATGCAAAAAAGCCCGCATCAGCGGGCTTTGGCAGAACAGTAACAGACGTTACAGACCTGCTGCTTCACGCAGCAGAGCAGCTTTATCAGTCTGCTCCCATGGGAAATGCTCACGACCAAAGTGACCATAGGCTGCGGTCTCTTTGTAGATTGGCTTCAGCAGATCCATCATCTGAATCAGGCCATATGGACGCAGGTCGAAGAACTCGCGTACCAGCAGAGTCAGCTGCTCAGTAGAGACTTTTTCTGTGCCAAAGGTTTCAACCATGATTGAGGTTGGCTCTGCCACACCAATCGCGTAAGACACCTGGATTTCGCAGCGATCTGCCAGCCCGGCAGCCACAATGTTTTTTGCGACATAACGTGCTGCATAAGCTGCAGAACGGTCAACTTTGGATGGATCTTTACCAGAGAAAGCACCGCCACCGTGACGTGCCATGCCGCCATAGGTATCAACGATGATTTTACGTCCGGTCAGACCACAGTCACCCATTGGACCACCAATTACAAAGCGGCCAGTCGGGTTGATATGATATTTGGTGCTGGCGCTAATCCACTCTGCCGGCAGTACCGGTTTGATAATCTCTTCCATCACTGCTTCGCGCAGATCGGCCTGAGAGACATCTTCTGAGTGCTGAGTAGAGAGCACTACTGCATCAATACCGACAATTTTGCCGCCGTCATACTGGAAAGTAATCTGGCTTTTAGCATCCGGACGCAGCCATGGCAGAGCACCATTTTTACGCACTTCAGCCTGACGCTGCACCAGACGGTGAGCATAGGTTACAGGCGCTGGCATCAGCACATCGGTTTCATTGGTGGCATAACCAAACATCAGGCCCTGGTCGCCCGCACCCTGTTCCAGCGGATCGGTACGATCCACGCCCTGATTGATATCAGGTGACTGTTTGCCGATTGCGCTCAGTACGGCACAGGAGTTGGCATCAAAACCCATATCAGAATGGACATAACCGATTTCGCGAATGGTGTTGCGGGTGATCTCTTCAATATCTACCCAGGCGCTGGTGGTGATCTCACCGCCAACCAATACCATACCGGTCTTTACATAGGTTTCACAGGCTACACGTGCTTTGGGATCCTGTTCGAGGATAGCGTCCAGCACGGCATCGGAAATCTGATCGGCAATTTTGTCAGGATGTCCTTCTGATAAGGACTCGGATGTAAAAAGGTGTTTAGCCATTCTGTTCTTTACCTTAGAAATGGGTTGAATTCGACTGCATAGCGCCAGTAAAAAACCTGCTTAGCGCCCCTTCAGGCAAAGCCACGAGCAGCAGGGAGTGTCAGCACGCCAGGCTCACACCGCCTGGAACTAATTCGTTTTAGATGGAAAACCATCTGGACGGCTATTTTAGGTCACTCCATGCGCATTTTACCAGAGCTTTTTCTGAATCAAACTATTTCAGCGAGCTGCCTGCTGGAAGGATTTGCTGACAGCACGCGCAGGCTGCAGACAAAGATTTTGCAATTTCTGGCGACTGGCGGTATAAAACGCCGCTGTATGACCAGAGGTGCTGTCAGGCCTCGCACGATCAGATATCTGCTCTGATGTTTATCCGCTCCGTTTCCGCTGCTCCCGGCAGTCGCTGGAGGTGAGTAAAGTAATGAACCTAATCGATATGCTCTCTGGTTCCTGGCGTGTTCTGCACGTGCTGATCCCCCTTTCTGCCAGTCATTCTGCCTGTTATGCCTGTCGATGTTTGCCTGCGTGCTATCACTGTTTTGGCATACACCAGTCGTAAACTAATCCTGCGTTAGCTATTGCGCTGCACTGATGATTTACATCCGGAATCCAGACACATCTGGCCTGATTATCACGTATTGCAGCACGATGTTTTACACTTACTGATAGCAACACCCGGGGAAACCTGAAGAGGCAGGATACGCAGTATGAACAAAATTTTGGCCAAATACGCACCAGCAGTATCTGATAACTCTCTACTATTTCAACAGAAAATTGAGGTTCGCGATGTCTGACGACATGAAGAATATCAAAGGTTCGTCAGCTGGCGAACAGGGTGTCCTCCGCTCTATGCAGGAGGTGGCAATAAGCGACCAGGAAGCGAGCCGTATGCTGCGCACCTATAACATCGCCTGGTGGGGTAACAACTACTACGACGTCAATGAACTGGGCCATATCAGCGTCTGCCCGGATCCAGACCAACCAGAAGTACGCGTTGATCTGGCGAAACTGGTTAAAGAGCGTGAAGCTGATGGTCAGCGCCTGCCAGCACTATTTTGCTTTCCACAGATTTTGCAACATCGCCTGCGCTCAATTAACGCCGCGTTTAAACGCGCGCGCGAATCGTATGGCTATAAAGGCGACTATTTTCTGGTTTATCCCATTAAGGTTAACCAGCATAAGCGCGTGATTGAGTCACTGGTTAACTCCGGCGAGCCGCTTGGCCTTGAGGCTGGTTCAAAAGCTGAGCTGATGGCTGTACTGGCACATGCCGGTAAAACGCGCACTGTTATCGTCTGCAACGGCTATAAAGATCGCGAATATATTCGTCTGGCGCTGATTGGCGAGAAGCTGGGGCATAAAGTTTATCTGGTGCTGGAAAAAATGACGGAAGTTCGTCTGGTGCTGGAAGAGGCAGAGCGACTCAATGTGGTGCCACGTCTTGGTATCCGCGCACGGCTGGCTTCACAGGGCTCCGGTAAATGGCAGTCCAGCGGTGGTGAAAAGTCGAAGTTTGGTCTGGCAGCATCGCAGGTGCTGCAGCTTGTCGATATTATGCGTAAAGCGGGACGCCTTGATAGCCTGCAGCTGCTGCATTTTCATCTTGGTTCACAGATGGCGAATATTCGCGATATCGCTACCGGGGTACGCGAGTCTGCTCGCTTTTATGTCGAGCTGGCGAAGCTGGGTGTCAATATTAAATGTTTTGATGTTGGCGGCGGACTGGGCGTCGATTATGAGGGAACCCGCTCTCAGTCTGACTGCTCGGTGAACTATGGCCTGAATGAATATGCCAACAATGTGATCTGGGCGATAGGCGATGCCTGCGAAGAGCATGGTCTTGAACATCCCACAGTGATCACCGAGTCAGGACGTGCTGTAACGGCACATCATACAGTTCTGGTCTCAAATATTATTGGTGTAGAGCGCAACGAGTTCAGCGTTCCGGTAGCACCTGATGCCGATGCACCACGGCCAATTCAGAGCCTGTGGGATACCTGGCAGGAGATGCATGAGCCAAACGTTCGCCGCTCACTGCGCGAATGGTTGCACGATAGCCAGATGGATCTGTTTGATATCCACACCGGCTACTCATCCGGCACCTACGATCTTAGCCAGCGTGCCTGGGCTGAGCAGCTTTATCTCAGCATCTGCCACTATATTCAGCAGCATCTTGATCCCAGCAATCGTGCGCATCGTCCAATAATCGATGAGCTGCAGGAGCGCATGGCGGATAAGATTTACGTTAACTTCTCGCTGTTTCAGTCAATGCCTGATGCATGGGGTATCGACCAGCTCTTTCCGGTGATGCCGCTGGAAGGGTTAAATAAGCTGCCGCAGCGTCGCGCTGTACTACTGGATATCACCTGCGATTCTGACGGTACCATCGATCACTATGTGGATGGCGATGGTATAGCCACCACCATGCCGATGCCAGAGTATGATGTTGATAATCCACCTATGCTGGGCTTCTTTATGGTAGGCGCTTATCAGGAGATCCTTGGCAACATGCATAATCTGTTCGGTGATACTGAAGCGGTTGATGTATTTGCCTTCCCGGATGGTAGCGTCGAGGTACAGCTATCAGATGAAGGGGACACAGTGGCTGATATGCTTGAATATGTGCAGCTGAATCCTGATGACCTGATGACGCTGTTTCGTGACCAGGTCAGGCAACAGGATATCGACGAGGAGCTAAAAGCTCAGTTCCTTGCCGAATTTGAGAGTGGCCTGTATGGCTACACTTATCTGGAAGATGAATAAGTAAATTTGTAAAATTTACATGGGCCCTGCGGGGCCTTTTTTTATTTTTTATTTTTGTGACATACCCCAATATTTTGCATCTGCCGTTTTTAGGGAATTATATTTCCCACTTTTGCTTATCATCCTGATTTGACTTAAGAAATAGATGCAATTTTACCCCTGCCTGTCATCCCCTGCTCAAAACACTGCTAAATATAGTAGTTATGTTTATGCTTAACATGAGTTCTACTTGTGTTTTGCTGAAGATTCATAAGGTTAGCATTGTGCTGCCTGCGACAGCAGGCAGAGTGCATTTCCAGAAAAATTTTCCAGAAAATGGTTAGGGAAATGGTTCGGGGAATGAGAGCGAGTAACGGATGTATTGTGCAAATTATGCCAAATAAACCAGTTTATTTATGATTTTATTTGATTTTTTTGTGCAGGAGTAGCGCGTTGACTGGGTTTTTTAGCTTTAGTTAAGGCTGTTCTTTTCACGCTTTTTTGAAATATCCAGAAACAAACATGGTATTTATTCTGCACTTTTAGCACCATCCGCTGCTTGAGAACTTTTTTCAAAATGTAAATTGCAGAGTGCTAATGTTTTGTTATAGTAAATTTTATCGATGTATCCACCTGCGTTCATATGAGTAAATCTGATCATTGCAGAAAGCATCGATAGGTTCAGGAACTCAGGCGATGATACAGCGCATTAAACCGGCTTTTATACTGGAGCCGGTTTGCAATCTGAAAAATGAAGTAATTGCCTGGGAGTTACTTACACGTTTTCCGGGCAATACAACGTCTTATAAGCAACAACATTCCAGCAGAGTTAAAAGTGCGGCTTCTCTGCTTTCTGCCACCGAAAAATGGCAGCTGTTTCTCCACCAGGTAGAAAAGATTATTCAGCTAAATCAGAGAGGATTTAATCAGACAATCAGCATAAATGTAGACAGAGATATTGTGGCAGGCATTTTTGAAGATACTGAAATTCAGGAGAAATTATCTTCGTTACCCCTGTTAAGAATGGAAACTTCTGCATTTTTTACTTCACGGTTTAATAGTGAAGATCTGCTGACTCTGAAAGGCATTGCGAAAGTGACGTCTGCACCTCTCTGGATTGACAACTTTGGTTCGGGTTATTCCAGCCTGACCATGCTTGATAGCGGAATATTTGAAGTCGTCAAAATTGATAAGGCGTTTTTCTGGCAGTTTGCCAGAGATCGCACATTTGACATTCTGCTTAACCATCTCAATCAATTATGTCGCGGCGTGATTGTTGAGGGAGTGGAAAATCAGCAATATGTTGATTTGCTTGCACATAAACCCATTCACGGTATGCAAGGCTATCACTGGCAGAGTGTTTATCTTAACGACTTACTTGCGTAATTCGATACACAGCTCAGCGATTATGTTTTGCATAGAAAATAATTTTTAGGCAAAAAAATTAATAAGATGCGGTTAAAAACTGCTTTGCCTGAAGATTGTTTTTTCTACCCACCATAGCGTCTGCAGCCTGTCCGAATCCGCAATGAAGCCTGTTCACTGCCTGTTTCACATTCTGATTGTGAGGCGGTCAATGGAGGACGGGAGTAATTATCTTGAATTACTCCCTAAATCGAACGGTATCTGGTGATACCGGGCGTATCAACGCTTATAAACATTTATCTGCGCGGGATCCCGATAACATGAACAATATCTCTATCACCCCCAAAGGTGGGACAATTGCTTCAAACGTGAGCGGTGATCAGGTTACGTTGACAGCACCCAGTGTCGTCAAACTGAACCTGAACAAGGCTGACATTAAGAATTTCACACGCAATGGTAATGATCTGGTTGTTACTACAAAATCAGGAGAAGTTCTTGTTATCCATGGTTTTTATAGTGCGAACGGTGACAGTGACCTGGTGTTACAGGACGACCGCGGGGCGTTATGGTGGGTTGAGGATCCCGGCACAGATGGTTTCCAGTACGTACAGATTGACAGTATGGATGGCTTACTGGCGGAAAACGCAACGGATAATAACACCATCGCTGCCGTTGGTATCGGAGGCGCTGCCCTTGCCGGTATTGCAGCTCTGATTGCCACTAATGGTGGTGATGATGACAATAACAACAACAACAACAACAACGGCAATAACACCGGCGGCGGCGGCGATAACGGCGGCAACACCGGCGGCGGCGATAACGGCGGCAACACCGGCGGCGGTGATAACGGTGGCAACACCGGCGGCGGTGATAATGGCGGCAACACCGGCGGCGGTGATAACGGTGGCAACACCGGCGGCGGCGATAATGGCGGCAACACCGGTGGCGGCGATAACGGTGGCAACACCGGCGGCGGTGATAATGGCGGTGGCGATAACGGCGGCGGCGGCGGCGGCAGTGGCGGCGAAGATACCACAGCACCGGAGCCAGCCAGTGAGATAACTGTCACCGATAATGCTGGTCAGTATCAGGGCCCGATTACCGCAGGTGGCGTAACTGATGATACCCGTCCGGTGATCAGCGGCTCTGCTGAAGCAGGGGCAGTAGTCACCGTTTATGATGGTGACACCTTGCTGGGCAGTGTAGTAGCAGATGGCGACGGACGCTGGAGTTTCAGTACTCCGGAGCTGGGCGAAGGTCAGCACAGCCTGAGCGTTACAGTCACTGATGCCGCAGGCAATACCAGTACCTCCACCCTTCCTTTTGAATTCACTATTGATACCACTCCCCCGGCAGCAGCAGACAATCTGGTCGTTACCGATAACGTCGGTGAAATCCAGGGGCCGCTGCTTAACGGGCAAACTACCGATGACAATACTCCCGTTCTGAGTGGTACCGCTGAGGCAGGCGCCGTTGTTCAGATTTATGACGGTTCTGTGCTGCTCGGCAGCGCGGCAGTTGGTAGCGACGGAAACTGGAGCTTTACCACACCAGAGCTGACTAACGGCACTCATACGCTGAGCGTCACGGTTACCGATGCAGCAGGAAATATCAGCCCGGCGACCAGCGACTTTGTGATCAACGTGGGTGCGGGTATTCCTCCTGCCACCACCTCTCTGGAAATTATTGATGACAGCGGCAGTGCAGTGCGGACATTGTCTGACGGTGACAGCACGCCGGATATGACGCCAACGCTCATCGGCCTGACTGGCGCTAATCAGCTGGTAACGCTGTATAACGGTGATGTGGTACTGGGCAGCACGCTGGCAGATGCCAGTGGACAGTGGAGCTTTACGCCAGCTGAGCTGGCCGATGGCAGCTATGCGTTTCGCGCCATTACCACTGATGCAGCGGGCAATACATCTGAATCAATTACTCTGACAATCACGATTGATACCGTGGCTCCGCCAGTGGCTGGCGACCTGGTACTGAGCGACGATCAGGGCGGGACGCCGGTTGCCGTTACTAACGGAAATACCAGCGACACCACGCCACTGCTGAGCGGCACCGCTGAGCCAGGCGGTATTGTCACCATTTATGATGGTGAGACTGTGCTGGGCAGCACCACTGCAGACGACACCGGTAACTGGAGTTTTAATACGCCAGAGCTGGGCGAGGGCAGCCATAGTCTGACGACTACCGTAACTGATGCCGCTGGCAACACCGGACCGCAATCCACACCGATCACCTTCGTGGTCGATACCACTGCGCCAGACGCGGCTACCGATCTGGTGCTGAGCAACGATCAAAATGGCACGCCGGTAGCAGTCACCAACGGCTTTACCAATGACACCACGCCGCTGCTGAGCGGCACAACTGAGCCGGGCGGCATTGTCACCATCTACGACGGCGAGACCGTACTGGGCAGCACCACTGCAGACGACGCCGGAGCCTGGAGCTTTAATACGCCGGAGCTGGGCGAGGGCGAGCACAGCCTTACCACCACCGTGACCGACGCGGCGGGCAATACCGGGCCGCAGTCTGAGCCTGTGACCTTTACCGTGGATACTACCGCGCCGGCAGTGGCTGCCGATCTGCTGCTGAGCGACGACCGTAGCGGCACGCCGGTGGCGATCACCAACGGTTTCAGCGGCGACGCCACGCCGGTACTGAGCGGCACGACCGAGCCGGGCGGCATTGTCACCATCTATGATGGCGAAACCGTGCTGGGCAGCATCGCCGCTGATGAGTCGGGTGCCTGGAGCTTTACCACGCCTGTACTGGGCGAGGGCGAGCACAGCCTTATCACCACCGTGACTGACGCGGCGGGCAATACCGGACCGCAGTCTGAGCCTGTCACGTTCACCGTGGATACTCTGGCACCGGAGGCGATCGTTGATCTGGTGCTGAGCGACGATCAGAGCGGCACGCCGGTAGCAGTCACTAACGGCTTTACCAGTGACACCACACCGGTGCTGAGCGGCACGACCGAGCCGGGCGGCATTGTCACCATCTACGATGGCGAAAATGTGCTGGGCAGCATCGCCGCTGATGAGTCGGGTGCCTGGAGCTTTACCACGCCGGAACTGGGCGAGGGCGAGCACAGCCTTATCACCACCGTGACCGACGCGACGGGCAATACCGGGCCGCAGTCTGAGCCTCTCACGTTCACCGTGGATACCACCGCGCCGGCAGTGGCGGCCGATCTGCTGCTGAGCGACGACCGCAGCGGCACGCCGGTGGCGATCACCAACGGTTTCAGCGGCGACGCCACGCCGGTACTGAGCGGCACAGCTGAGCCGGGCGGCATAGTCACCATCTACGATGGCGAAACCGTGCTGGGCAGCATCGCCGCTGATGAGTCGGGTGCCTGGAGCTTTACCACGCCTGTACTGGGCGAGGGCGAGCACAGCCTTATCACCACCGTGACCGACGCGGCGGGCAATACCGGACCGCAGTCTGAGCCTGTCACGTTCACCGTGGATACTCTGGCACCGGAGGCGATCGCTGATCTGGCGCTGAGCGACGATCAGAGCGGCACGCCGGTAGCAGTCACCAACGGCTTTACCAGTGACACCACACCGGTGCTGAGCGGCACAACTGAGCCGGGCGGCATTGTCACCATCTATGATGGCGAAAATGTGCTGGGCAGCACCACCGCTGATGAGTCGGGTACCTGGAGCTTTACCACGCCGGAACTGGACGAGGGCAGCTACAGCCTGACCACTACCGTGACCGATGCGGCGGGCAACACCGGACCGCAGTCTGAGCCTTTCACGTTCACCGTGGATACCACTGCACCGGCAGTGGCGGCCGATCTGCTGCTGAGCGACGACCGCAGCGGCACGCCGGTGGCGATCACCAACGGTTTCAGCGGTGACGCCACGCCGGTACTGAGCGGCACAACCGAGCCGGGCGGCATCGTGACTGTTTACGATGGCGAAAATGTGCTGGGCAGCATCACCGCTGATGAGTCGGGTGCCTGGAGCTTTACCACGCCGGAACTGGGCGAGGGCGAGCACAGCCTTATCACCACCGTGACCGACGCGGCGGGCAATACCGGACCGCAGTCTGAGCCGGTGACCTTTACCGTGGATACCAGCGCACCGCTGGCAGCCGCTAATCTGGTACTCAGCGACGACGATGGCGAGGCACCGCTGACAATTACCAACGGCTTTACCAATGACACCACACCGCTGCTGAGCGGCACCGCTGAGCCGGGCGGCATTGTCACCATCTATGATGGCGAAAATGTGCTGGGCAGCACCACCGCTGATGAGTCGGGTGCCTGGAGCTTTACCACGCCGGAACTGGGCGAAGGCGAGCACAGCCTTATCACCACTGTGACCGACGCGGCAGGTAATATCGGACCACAGTCTGATGCGGTGACATTCACTGTAGATATTACCGATCCTGAGGCTGCCACTAATCTGGTGCTGACCAGAGAACCTGACGGGGCTGAAATTGCGCCCGGCGGGATTACAAATAGCACTATGCCGGTACTTAGCGGTCAGGCCGAGCCTGGCAGCATCGTGACTGTATCAGATGGCGAAACACTTCTGGGCAGCGTCGCCGTGGATGAAGATGGCAGCTGGAGCTTTACCTCACCGATGCTGGAACCTGGCGCTCATAGCCTGACCACTGTTGTTACTGATGCAGCAGGTAATAGTGGACCCGCCAGCGAGCCAGTTACTTTCACGCTTGATACATCCACGCCAGCAGCACCAGCCGATCTGCAGGTCAGTAATGATGAGAGCGGGACTGCTATCGTTATCACCAACGGTTTCACCAATGACACCACACCACTGCTCAGCGGTAGTGGTACACCAAATGGCGTGGTAACCATTTATGATGGTGACAACGTACTGGGCTCGGTAGCCGTAAATGGTGAGGGCAACTGGAGCTTTAACACACCAGCGCTGGGTGATGGCGATCATACTCTGAGCGCAGTGCTGACTTCGCCGGCTGGCAACAGTAGTGCACCATCTGAACCACTGGTTATCACCATTGATACAATTGAACCAGATGCAGCTGTTAATCTGCAGCTGAGAAACGATATAAACAATACGATCGTTGCTCAGAACGGTTTCACCAACGATACCACACCGGTATTAAGCGGAGAGGCTGAGTCGGGTAGCACGGTAAGCATCTATAACGGTGATGAATTGCTGGGAACCGTGACGGTGAACAGTGATAACACCTGGAGCTTTACGCCAGCGACCCCGCTGGATGATGCCACCTACACGCTGACCACCATTGTGACTGATGCTGCGGGTAATAGCAGTGACAGCTCAGCAGCCGTGATCTTTACTATAGACACCGTTGTACCCGATGCGGTTGTTGATGCCGCATTGTTTAATGACAACGGCCCGGCAGATGTGGCTATCGATCCGGATAGCACCACTTCAGATAATACGCCGCTGTTTAGTGGTACTGCGGAAGCCAATAGTGTTATCACCCTTTATGATGGCGAGCAGATAATCGGTACAACCACCTCCGATGGTGAAGGCAACTGGAGTTTCTCTCCGCTGCTGAACGATGGTCTGCATAACCTGAGCGTCACAGTGACCGATTCTGCTGGCAATATCAGCGATCCGAGTACGCCGATTAGCTTTACGGTGGACACCGTTGCTCCGCCAGCTGCCACTGACGTGACATTGAGCAATGATAACAACGATACGCCGGTTATCGTGCCAAATGGCGGTTTCACCAATGACAATACTCCGCTGTTCCGCGGCAGCGCGGAGGCTGGCAGTACCATTACGATCACCACTCAGGATGGTACGCTGGTAGGAAGCGCGGTAGTAAATGACGATGGCAGCTGGAGCCTCTCACCGGCGACTGCGCTGGAAGATGATAGTTACACCTTTAGCATTGTTACCTCTGATGCCGCGGGCAATCTCAGCGCGCCAGTCACTCTCTCAGCGACTATCGACACCGATCCACCAGCGATAGCCGTCGGGATCACGCTGACTAACAATGACGGCGCACTGCCGGTGATTATCGCCAATGGCAGCTTTACCAATGACAATACGCCTTTCATTAGCGGAACAGCTGAAGCAAACAGCGTCGTGACCATTCTGAATGGCGATGCGGTTTTGGCTAGCGTAACGGCTAACGCCAGCGGACAGTGGAGCTATCAGCTGCCGTTGCTGGAGGATGCGGTTTACAACCTGACCACCACCGTAACGGATATCGCAGGCAATACCAGCGATCCATCGGCGGTGATCACCTTTACTGTCGATACTCAGTTGCCAGTTCCGGCAACGCTGGTGGTCAGCAATGACAACGGTGAGACACCGATTGTTATACCCGCAGGCGGCCTGACCAGTGATAATACGCCGCTGCTGGAAGGGACAGCAGAAGCCAATAGTCTGGTGATTATCTATGATGGTGACGTGGTGCTCGGTTCAACCACGGCAACCGCTGGAGGTACCTGGAGCTTTAGCTCGCCAGCACTGAATGACGGACCGCATGTGCTGAGCGCCACGGTCACAGACGAAGTGGGTAACGTCAGTACGCCTTCTGTGTCATTTACTGTTGAAGTTGATGCCACTGCACCACAACCAATCGGAAATCTGCTGCTGCAGAACAACGATGGGGATGATTTGATCACCATCATCAGCAATAGTTTCACCAGTGATAACACGCCTCAAATCAGCGGCACGGCTGAAGGCAATGCAGTGATCCGTGTCTTTGATGGCGACATCCTGGTTGGATCCACCACTGCCAGTGCTGATGGTGACTGGAGTCTTACCACCGATACGCTGACAAATGGCTTGCATGCTCTGACGGTGACCGCCACCGATGCCGCAGGTAACGTCAGCGCACCGGTTACCTCAATCAGTTTCAACGTGGATAACACCACGCCAGATCCGGTACTGACTTTTAATATCTATAGTAATGCGGGCACCACGCCGCTGCTGATTGCGAATGGCGGCTTCACCAACGACAGCACCCCGGTACTGCGCGGTACTGGCGTTGCGGGTACGGTGGTCAATATCATTCAGGATGACACGGTTATCGGCAGCACCGCCGTGGGCGATAATGGCGTATGGCGCTTTGAAACCAGCGTACTTACAGATGACCTCTACAGCTTCAGCGTCTCAGTGACCAATGCCGCCGGCACTACCGGCTCTGTCACCGGGCCTCTTACCGTAAATATTGATACGGCTGCACCGGCTACAATTGGCGATTTGACAGTCACTGACAATGTGGGGGATGTGACAGGCGCGCTCACATCAGGCGCCATCACCGATGACACCACGCCAGCGTTTAGCGGCACTGCAGAAGCGGGCGGCGTAGTAAGTATTTATAGTGGCAATCAGCTGCTGGGTACCGCCACGGCTACCGACGGCAGCTGGAGCTTTACGCCAGCGGCACCGCTTAACAATGGCACATATAGTTTTACCTTTACAGTGACCGATGCTGCCGGCAACGTGAGTCCGCTTAATGCCTCACCAGCCTTTGAATTAACGGTGCAGGCTGCCCTACCGGCAGTAACCAGTACACTGCAGATCACCGATGATAGCGGCAATACGCTGCTTGATGTGACCAACGGCGATATTATCCGTGACACCACACCGGTTCTGCAGGGATTAGCATCGCCGAATGGCCTGGTCACCATTTTTGATAACGATCTGGCAATCGGCAGCGTTACAGCCGATGGAGAGGGCCAGTGGAGCTTTACGCCAGAGCCGGTTCTGGATCAGGGGCCACACGCCATTTACGTGACCAGCGTTGATAGTACTGGCAACGAGCAGGATCCTTCAGCCACTATTAGCTTTACTGTTGACTCTATCGCACCGGAGATTGTCACCGATCTCACTGCGGCCAATAACAATGGTGCAGAGCTGGTAACGATTGTCGCGGGTGGCATCACCAATGACAGCACGCCACAGCTGAGTGGTACTGCCGAGGCCAACGGACTGGTAACCATCTACGATGGCAATAACGTCATTGCCTCTGTTACTGCAGATGGCGCCGGAGCATGGAGCACCGCACTACCGCTGCTGAGTCAGGGTGGACATGCCATCAGCGTCACGGTCACCGATGCGGCGGGTAACGTTAGTGACCGTTCCGCTGCGCTGAATTTCACGGTAGATACCGTGGCGCCTGCAGCATCGTCACTGGTGGTATCCGCGAACGATACCGCGGTGCTTAGCGGTGCATTTATCAACGACAACACGCCTACGCTGACCGGCACCGCCGAGGCGAATGCCACTGTCACTATCTATGACGGCACTGTGCCGCTGGGTAGCGTCGTAGCTGATGGACTCGGCCTCTGGAGCTTTACAACTGATGCGCTGGCAGAGGGCAGTCATGCGCTGAATGTGCGGGTTACTGATACCGCCGGAAATACAGGTATTGCCTCTGCAACCACTACCGTGGTGATCGATACTGTGGCACCGGTTATCGGCAATCTGCTGTTGCTGAACAACAATGGCAGCACGCCAGTTACCATTGCAGCAGGCAGCGCAACCAGCGACAACACTCCACTGCTAAGCGGTACAGCAGAGGCGGGCAGTATTGTGACTGTACGTGACGGCACCACTGTTCTGGGTTCTGTTACCGCGAACGGTACTGGTGTGTGGAGCTTTACATCCCCTGTGCTGGCAGATGGCCTCCATACCTTAACAGTTACTGCCGTGGATGCTGCAGGCAATGCGAGTGCGCCATCTTCAATCGGCTTCACCGTACTGACCGGGCTGGTGGCACCGGTAACTGATCTGATAGTCAGCGATAATGTGGGAACTATTCAGGGGCCGCTGGTTAGCGGCAGGCCAACTGATGACACCACGCCAACGCTCTCTGGTACCGCAACCGCAAACAGTGTGGTAGTGATCAGCGAGGGCAATACGCTACTGGGTTCTGTGGTCGCGGATGGCTCAGGCGCATGGAGTTTCACCACTGCGACCCTGAGTGAAGGCAGCCATCCACTGAGCGTCACTGTGCGTGATGCGGCAGGTAGCAGCAGCGCACCGGTTAACTTTACGGTAGTGGTGGATACCACAGCACCAGCGCTTTCCACACTGGTGGTCACTAATGATATCACCGGAACCGTGATCCCTGCTGGTGGCTACAGCCGCGATACCACGCCAACGTTAAGTGGTGTGGCAGAAGGCAACAGCATTGTTACCGTTCGCGATGGTACGCTGGTACTGGGCTCTGTCACCGCAGCCGCAGATGGCCGCTGGAGCTACACCAGCAGCGAACTGGGTCAGGGATTGCATACCCTGAGTGTCACCGCTACTGATGTGGCGGGTAATATCAGTGGTGTTACCAGCACCACGCTGATTATCGATAGCCTGCCACCAGCGGCTGTAACAGGGCTGACAGCGGCGAATAACAACGGTGCCACCAATATTGTCATACCGGAGAATGGCTTAACCAGGGATAACACACCGCTGTTAAGCGGCTCAGGTGAAGCAGGCGCGCGCGTCACTATCTATGACGGTCTGACACAAATTGGTACCGCTACCGTGGGTGCAAATGGCAACTGGAACTTTGTTACTCCGGTGCTGGGTGAGGGTCTGCATACGCTCAATGTTACGCAGACTGATGCGGCAGGCAATATTAGTCCGCAGGCATCCCTGACGCTGCGTGTTGATACTGTTGCGCCAGCGGCCAGTACGCTCACCATTATTGATGATGTGGGCGCTACACCAGTTACGCTGCTCAATGGTGCTTACACGCGTGATACCACACCAACGCTGAACGGTACGGCAGAGGTGGGAGCCATAGTAACCATCTTTGATGGCGCTAATGCGCTGGGTTCCGTTACCGTGGGAGCAGATGGAACCTGGAGCTACACCACGGGTGCGCTGAGTAACGGTGCACATACGCTGAGCACCACCGTGACCGATGGGGCGGGCAACGTCAGTACCGGCAATGTGGCCACCACGCTGAATATTGATACCGTGCCGCCAGCTGCTGTTACAGGGCTGCTGATCAATACGGCAGGTACCAGCGTCACCGGCAGTGGTGAGGTAGGGGCAACGGTTACGGTGCGGAGTGCGGGTGGCACAGCTCTGGGAACTGCCACCGTGGGCAATGATGGCAGCTGGTCAGTCACGCTTAACGCGGCTCAAACCACCGGCGCCACACTGTCGGTTACGCAGACCGACCGTGCCGGCAATGTCTCGCCATCGGCATCGCTGCTGGGTGCTATTCGCATAGTGGCAACTGATGATACCCGCGAACTTGAGTATGACACCCGCGTGGTCACAGTTAATAACGGCACTGTCAGCTCAACACATACAGCGCTGGTAACGCTGGGCCTGGGTAATGTGCTGGATGCCAGCTTGCTGAACAGCGGCAATGCTTACACCTTCAGCGTTGGCCCGGATGATTCACGTTCGGTTACCCTGAATGGCTCTGTAACCACTCTGCTGGGCGCACTCTCTACCTATTCGCTGAATCTGTATGAACAGCAGAGTAATGGCTCATGGACGCTGGTAAGTTCACAGAGTAACTACATCAATGCGCTGATTTCTATTGGCACTATTCGTGGCGCCAATGTCACCTACAACAATCTGGGCACCGGCAACTATGCGGTGATCCTGACACCTTCCACAAACATCAATCTGTTGCCCAGCACCACGGTGAGCACGGTCTCCGACTTCACCACGCTGGCGGTAACCATTGCGGCAACCGTGACGGGCAATCTGCTGGCAAACGACACCAGCTCGGTTGCGGGCACGGTGCCGGCTGGTGTGGCAGTGACCACTGTATCAGGGGCTACCGTGGCCAGCGTTGGTAATACGGTGATCAATACCAGCTACGGTACGCTGACGGTTGATGCGCGCGGTAATTATAGCTATGCGCTAAAAGCGGGTCTGGATATTGATACGCTGCCTGCTGCTGATACTTTCAGTTATTCAGTACGTGATACCAGTGGCGTGGTGACTTCTGCCACATTGCAGGTCACGCTAAGTGATGTAAATGCCGCAACAGTCAACAGTACAACGTTTGCCAGCCTGCTGGCTGACACCAGCAGTGAGCATGATGCTGCAGGCAGTATCTGGGCTGACGCAACAACTGCGCACAGCGGAACCTTAATCATTATTAATGCTCTGGGAGGCGAAACCACGGTTGATACGCAGGGAACTACGTCGATTGCCGGCGAGTTTGGGGTACTGCAGGTTAGCGCCAGCGGCGACTATACCTACTCACTGAATGCAGATGTCAATCCACAGGATATCACGCATAAAGAGGTGTTCAGTTACACGCTGCTGGGTACGGACGGCACTATTTCAACTCACAGCTTCACTATTGAGCTAAACCCTGTTATCACTGGCACCAGCGGTGCAGACACGCTAGCCGGCAGTGCTTACGACGACACCATTACCGGTGGCGCCGGAGCAGATACGCTGGTATACCATTTACTGGATAGCGCGGATGCAACTGGTGGCAATGGTCAGGATACCTGGACCGATTTCAATGTGGACCAGGGTGACAGGATCGACATCAGTGAGTTGCTTATCGGCTGGAATGATTCCACGAGTAATATTAATGATTTTGTGAAAGTGGACCATACTTCTGATGGCAATACCGTGCTCTCAATCGATCGTGATGGCAGTGGTACGGGCTACAGCGCGACACAGTTGATTACGCTGGAAGGCGTCAACGTCTCTCTGGAGGAGCTGCTGCAGCAACCGCACCAAAACCACACGGCATAATGGTTTTATAAGGCAGGGAAGCGTAACGGGCACAGGAAGTGCCCTTTCTCTATTCTGACTGGTGGATAATCGATGGATCTGATACAAACCGGCGCACCTCTTCGCCACTCCTGTCAGCTCAGCGCCTTCGGCGCGAGCCTTCTGATGTTTTTCAGTACCCATCTTAGTGCCGCCAGCGATACGCTGATGCGGGCCGGATCCATTACCCAAAGTACTCTGGTTCAGCAGCAGGAGCTGCCATCGCTTAATGGTCAGGTCGCCGAGCCGGCCCTGGCCAGCGTGCCGGAAACGCTGACGATTGACCAGGCGGTACAGCGCGCCGTGCAGTATCATCCCGATATTGCTCAGGCTATCGGTACCATGCTGGAGCAGGCGAATCAGGTCGATGTAGCGAAAGCAAAATATTACCCGCAAATCAGCGCAGGCCTGAACAATGGCTATAGCAACAACTATGAGGGCAGCGGATTCAGCCCCTCATTTGTTTTATCGGTGTCGCAGATGCTGTATGACTTTGGCAAAGTCAGCAGTTCGGTACGTTCTGCCGAGGCGGGTGTTGCCCGTGAGCAGGCCAACGTACTGGTCAGCATTGACAGCGTGGCACACGATACCGCGGCCGCGCTGGTTCAGGTACAGGGCTACCAGCAGCTGGTGAAAATCGCCCAGGATCAGCTTGGTGCACTGGACAGAATCGGCGTGCTGGCGCGCCAGCGCAATGAAGAGGGCGCTGCCTCACTCTCTGACGCCACGCAAACTGACGCACGTATTGAAGGTGCGCGTACCCTGCTGACACAATATCAGGCGAGCCTGAATCGCTGGCGCGCCACCCTGGCGACCTATCTGGGCTGGCCGCAGGTAAAGCAGGTCAGCGATCAGTTTCCCGTCACGCTGACGCGCGCCTGCAGCAGCGGCAAAGCTGATGATAAAACCAATCCGGCCGTGCTGGCCGCCTGGGCGCAGGCGAATCAGGCACAGGCCAAACTTGATAACGCGACAGCACAAAACTATCCCACCATCTCTCTGGAGCCGCAGGTTACCCATCATCTTAATAATCGCTATGCCGGTAATGAGACGCTGGACCGTACGCAGTACTCCGCATTCGTCAATGTCGAGATGCCGCTCTATCAGGGCGGAAGCATTACCGCCGCGCGCGACGCAGCCGCCAGAGCGCTGCAGGCCGCTAACGCCGCGATTGGCTCAGCGCGACTCAAAGCGCGTCAGCAGCTGAGCGAATCACAAAATGAGGCGCTGAGTCTGTCGCAAAGCCTTGCCATTATGAGCCGTCAGCAGTCGCTGGGCGAGAAAACGCGTGAGCTCTATCAGGATCAATATCTGCAGCTTGGCACGCGGCCACTGCTGGATGTACTTAACGCGGAGCAGGAGGTCTATCAGACCCGCTTCACGATGCAGCAAACCATCAGTCAGCTGCGCTCACTGCAGCTTGACTGCCTCTACAGTACCGGGCAGATGCGTACAGCATTTACCCTGAATAATCAGCGCATCCAGAGCGTGGAGATCCAGCCATGACCCAACTTCAGATTCCGGACGCGCCGGAGAATCAGCCAGAGAGCAGCAGCGGCGATTCGCTGCCGGTTAATGACTGGGCCACAGCCATTATTCAGATCGCGACTCACTACCGGCTGCCCTGTTCGCCAGGTATGATCATGGCAGCGGCCGAGTGGCAGGGCAATCAGACGCGTGAAAAAGCACTGCGTCACCTGGCACGCCAGGCGGGGTTGTCGCTGCAACTTTTCAGCGATGAGAACCCGGAGATCACCCGCTGGCGTCTGCCACTGGCAGCAGAGCTCAGCGATGGTAAAGTCGGGGTGATCACCACCTTTGATGGTGATGACAGCGTTCGTATCCATTTCTCAGGCGATGAGCAGCCCACGCCGGTGCAGCTCAGCGAGCTGCTGCCCGAGATCCGGGTCATTGCGGCACTGCGGCCGGTTACGGCAGCAAAAGATAGCCGGGTCGATCGCTATCTGGAGAGCGTGCGGCCTGACTGGTTGCGCCGTCTGGTGCTGCACGATCTGCGTCCCTATAGCTATGTGATGCTGGGCTCGTTTCTGATCAACCTGCTGGCGCTGGTGGGGATCGTGTTCTCGATGCAGGTTTACGATCGCGTCATTCCGGCACAATCTTATCCCACCCTGTATGTGCTTTACGCCGGGGTGATCATTTCCGTTATTTTCACCTATATATTGCGCGTGGGCCGCGATCACGTTACCGATCTGCTGGGCAAACGCGCTGATATGCGCGTTTCAGACCGGGTGTTTGGTCATGCGCTGCGCTTACGCAATAGCGTCGTACCGCGCTCCACCGGCACCTTTATTTCGCAACTGCGTGAGCTGGAAGCGATTCGCGAAATGGTGACCTCAACCACTGTAACAGCGATTGTGGATATGCCCTTTTTTCTGCTGTTCCTGCTGGTTATGGCGATTATCGCTCCGCAGCTGGCGTGGATTGCGCCCGTGGCCGTGCTGCTTATGGTGCTGCCAGGCCTTCTGAGTCAGAAAAAGCTGGCAAAGCTGGCCCAGCAGGCGCTGAAAGAGTCCACACTGCGTAATGCGGTGTTAGTTGAGAGCGTACAGGGGCTGGAGGATATCAAGCTGATGCAGGCAGAGGATCGTTTTCTGCAGCAGTGGAACAGCTATATCCGCATCACTGCACAGTCGGGCGTAGCGATGCGCAAGGTAATGCACTCGCTGATCAGCTGGGGCGTCACTGTCCAGGGGCTGGTGTATGCCACCGTCATTGTGGTGGGTGCACCTATGGTAATCAATGGTGATATCACCACGGGAGCGATTGTCGCGGCATCACTGCTCTCTTCCCGCATGATTGCACCCATGGCCACGCTGTGTGGTGTTCTGGCGCGCTGGCAGCAGGTCAAGGCAGCAAAAAGTAGTCTGGATGGCTTGATGAATCTGCCGGTAGAGAACAGTAAAGATGAGACGCGTATTCACTGTCCGGTGCTGTTTGGTCACTATCAGTTTACTGACGCGATGTTCCGCTACTATAGCGACTCCCTGACGGTGGCACTGCGCATCAAATCACTGACCATCAAACCAGGCGAACGCGTTGCGGTACTGGGACGTAACGGCTCAGGTAAATCAACGTTGCTGCAGGCAATGGCTGGTGGCATGGATCTGATGGGCGGGGAGCTACGGCTCGATAACCTCAGCCTGCCGCATATTGACGTTGCTGACGTGCGCCGCAATGTCGGATTGCTGACGCAGAATGCGCGACTGTTTCACGGCACGCTGCGTGAAAACCTGACGCTGGGCGCCGCGCACGCCACTGATGATGCGATCTTCTCTGCGCTTACGGTCAGCGGCGGTGCTGACTTTATTCGCCGCCTGCCACTGGGTCTGGATCATCCGATAATGGAGGGCGGAACGGGTCTGTCTGGCGGTCAGCGTCAGTCGCTGCTGCTGGCGCGCATGCTGCTGCGCGATCCCAACATTGTGCTGCTGGATGAGCCCACCGCCTCGCTGGATGATCACACTGAAAAAGACTTTATCGAGCGACTCGGTGCCTGGCTTAATGGCCGCACGCTGATTGTGGCCACGCATCGTGCGGCGATCCTGTCGCTGGTTGATCGCATACTGGTTCTTAAAGAGGGGCAACTGGTAATGGATAGCCCGAAAGAGAAAGCGCTGCCAGCGGCTCGCAGTAGCACCACTCTGCCAGGAGGCAACCTATGATCAAGCAGCTTCCGGCAAAACTGCGGCTGGTAACCGCTGCTGAACTAAACGCTCAGGACGATCTGCTGGGTGAACTGAAATCGGAGACGCACTACAGCGGCGCAGTCAGACTGATTGTCATCAGTGCTGCGCTGATCCTCTCTGCGCTGGTCTGGGCATGGTTTGGCGTGCTGGATGAGGTCTCTACCGGCACCGGCAAAGTGATCCCCAGCTCGCGCGAGCAGGTGTTACAGTCGCTGGAGGGCGGAATTCTCACGGAGCTCTATGTGCATGAAGGCGATCAGGTACAGGCTGGCGAAATTGTTGCCCGCCTTGATCCCACACGCTCACAGTCAAGTGTCGGCGAGAGCGCCGCGCGCTATCGTGCTGCACTGGCGGCCGCATCACGCCTGCGGGCAGAGGTTAACGATACAAAGCTCACCTTTCCGGATGAGCTGAAGGCGTGGCCCGATCTGATCGCGGCGGAAACCCGGCTCTATAACACCAAACGGGCACAGCTCAACGATGCCACTAAGCAGTTTAACGCATCGCTGGCGTTAGCCGACCGTGAGCTGGCCATCACACAGCGGCTGGCGAAAAGTGGTGCGGCCAGTAGCGTTGAGGTGCTGCGTCTGCAGCGTGACAAATCGGATCTGGAGCTGAAGCTGACCGATATGCGTTCACAGTACTATGTGCAGGCGCGTGAAGAGCTGGCAAAAGCGAGCGCAGAGGCCGATAGCCTGGCGGAGGTCATCAAAGGGCGGGAAGACACGGTAACACGTCTGACCATTCGTGCACCGATGCGCGGCATTGTAAAAAATATCAAGGTATCAACGGTAGGAGGAGTGATCCCGCCTAACGGTGAGCTGATGAATATTGTGCCGCTCAACGATCAGTTACTGGTGGAAGCCCGTATCTCGCCGCGCGATATCGCCTTTATTCATCCTGGTCAGCGCGCGGTAGTGAAAATCTCTGCTTACGATTACGCGATCTATGGCGGACTCAATGGTGTGGTGGAGGGGATTTCACCCGATACCATTCAGGATGAAGTTAAACCGGAGATCTACTACTACCGGGTATTTATTCGCACTGATAACGACTATGTGCAGAATAAAGCGGGCAAACGCTTTTCGATTTCTCCCGGTATGGTCTCCACGGTAGATATTAAAACCGGCGAGAAAACGGTGATGGATTACCTGATCAAACCGTTCAACAAAGCCAAAGAGGCGATGCGCGAGCGCTAGGCAGAGATGATTGCAGGGGGGAACATTCTCCGCGATAATACTGCGACTAATCCCTTTCTCGTCGGGCCTAACGACGCGAAAGGGATTTTTTATATCCTGACCCGCTAACAGGCAGGCGCTGCCTGATCTAAAGAGGACGCAATATGTATAACACCCTGGGTAATCAGTACGATAACTCACTGGTTTCAAACGCTTTCGGTTTTATGCGTTTCCCGCTTAATTTTCAGCCCTATGAGAGTGACGCAGAGTGGGTGATTACCGGTGTACCTTTTGATGCGGCGACATCTGGTCGCCCTGGCAGCCGTCTGGGGCCAGGCGCGATTCGGCAGATCTCCACCAACCTGGCGTGGGAAGGATGCCGCTGGCCGTGGGATTTCGATCTGCGTCAGCGTCTGAATGTGGTGGACTGTGGTGACCTGGTTTACGCCTTTGGTGATTCACAGGATCTTTCTGACAAACTGCAGGCGCATGCAGAAAAACTTCTGGCAAACGGCAAACGTATGCTGACTTTTGGTGGCGATCACTACATCACGCTGCCGCTGCTGCGCGCGCACGCTAAACACTTCGGTAAAATGGCGCTGGTGCATTTTGATGCGCACACCGATACCTACTCTAATGGGCCAACGTTTGACCATGGAACCATGTTCTTTACCGCGCCAAAAGAGGGACTTATCGATCCACAGCACTCGGTTCAGATTGGTATTCGCACCGAATATGATAAGAGCCTGGGCTTCAATGTACTGGATGCCGCACAGGTTAACGATCGCAGCGTGGATGATATTCTGGCAGAAGTAAAACGCACAGTAGGCGACCTGCCGGTCTATCTGACATTTGATATCGACTGTCTCGATCCGGCACATGCGCCTGGCACAGGTACGCCGGTGATTGGTGGTCTGAGTAGCGATAAAGCCACTAAACTGGTTCGCGGCCTGCGGGGAATGAATATTGTGGGTATGGATCTGGTTGAGGTCGCACCGGGTTACGACCATGCCGATCTGACTTCTCTGGCAGCGGCAACGCTGGCGCTGGATATGCTGCATGTGCAGGCAGCGAACAAGGGCTGATTAAGGCTCATCCTCCCGGCTGCCGACAGAGAAAAGAGCCTGAGTTACCGCCCTCTCCTGGCAGAGAGGGCGAACCGCAGGGCGCTTACTTGCTATCTGCGGCAATACGATCGCGAATATGCTGCGCACGTGCTTCAGAATCGGGGTGAGAATCAAACATCGAACTCTGATGCCCCTGATCCATCTGCGCCAGTTTCTCGAAGCTGGTCGCCAGGCCAAGCGGATTGATATTGCGCTTTTTCAGCAGGTCGTAAGAGTAGTCATCAGCCTGTGATTCCTGGGTGCGGGAGAACTGAGCGGTAACCAGTTTTTCACCAATATCGCCCAGCTGCGACTGCGAGAGTGAGCCAATTATACCGCCAACTGACGCTGCAGCGGTACGGGCCGCCTCAGTTGCAAAAGCCACCTGCATCGCTTTACGCGTATGTCCCAGCGCCACGTGACCCATCTCATGGCCGAGCACGCCTTCGACCTCATTGTCACTCATCATATCCATCAGTCCGCTGTAGACACGGATACAGCCGTTAGCCATCGCCCAGGCGTTAACATCTTTCGTGACATAGACCTTATAATTCGCTGGTGTACCGTTGATGTTATCACCCAGCGCCGCGGCAATTTTGTTCAGGCGTTGCTGATAGCTGCTGTCCGCAGCAGCCACCTGATTATCTTTATCCATCTGCGCACAGGATTGGTCGCTCAGCTGTTTTACCTGTGCATCGCTTAGTGTGTAGGCCTGAAACGCCTGCGCGCCAGATTGCATCAGCGCGTTATTATCCAATCCCTGACAGCCGCTAAGCAGCGCTGCAGTGCCTATTGCCATAACCGTAGCCCGGATTTTCATCGCTTCATCCTGATAACAAGTAGTGAAAACAAACACCTGAGAGCAGGTCAGGTGCTTAAACCTTATGTTTATAGCGTGCCTGCTGCCGGGTTGCTAGCAGACAGCACCTAAAATGCAACCGCAGCCCGGCACAATTCGCACGCAGGCGCATGTACTTTTGCCCCGGCTTTCATGTACATTGTTGGTCGACCTTTTTCTCGCTTCGCCTTATAACTGATTAATTACAATACGTTAAGCGTGGTGAAGCATAAATCCGATCAGGAGTAGAGAATGCCCTCTCGTAAAGAGCTTGCCAACGCCATTCGCGCGTTAAGTATGGATGCAGTACAGAAAGCCAAATCGGGACACCCGGGTGCCCCAATGGGTATGGCGGATATCGCAGAAGTGCTGTGGCGCGACTTCCTGAACCATAACCCGGTCAACCCGCTGTGGGCCGATCGCGATCGTTTTGTGCTCTCCAACGGCCACGGCTCCATGCTGATTTACAGCCTGCTGCATCTTGCGGGCTACGATCTGCCAATGAGTGAACTGCAAAACTTCCGTCAGCTGCACTCTAAAACGCCAGGCCATCCGGAATATGGTTATACGCCAGGCGTTGAAACCACTACCGGTCCGCTGGGGCAGGGGATTGCCAACGCCGTCGGTTTTGCCATCGCTGAGCGTACGCTGGCTGCACAGTTTAACCGTCCGGGTCATGATATCGTAGACCACCATACCTATGTTTTCATGGGTGATGGCTGCATGATGGAAGGGATCTCACACGAAGTGTGCTCAATTGCCGGCACGCTGAAGCTGGGTAAACTGGTTGCATTTTACGATGATAACGGCATCTCTATTGATGGTCATGTTGATGGCTGGTTCTCTGATGATACCGCAGCACGTTTTGAAGCCTACGGCTGGCATGTGGTACGTGGCGTAGATGGTCACGATGCTGATGCGATCAAACAGGCGGTGGAAGAGGCGAAACGCGTTTCTGATAAACCATCGCTGCTGATGTGCAAAACTGTCATCGGTTTTGGTTCACCCAATAAAGCTGGCACCCATGACTCACACGGTGCACCGCTGGGTGATGATGAAATTGCACTGACGCGCAAACAGCTGGGCTGGAGCCACGCGCCATTTGAAATCCCGGCTGATATCTACGCGCAGTGGGATGCTAAAGAAGCGGGCCAGGCGAAAGAAGCCGCATGGAACAGCAAATTCGCGGCCTATGCTGAAGCATTTCCGGCGCTGGCGGAAGAGTTCACGCGTCGTGTTAACAACGAACTGCCCGCTAACTGGCAGGCGGAGTCGCAGCAGTTTATCGAGCAGCTGCAGGCTAATCCGGCGAAGATCGCCAGCCGTAAAGCATCACAGAATGCCATTGAAGCCTTTGGCAAACTGCTGCCTGAGTTTCTGGGTGGATCAGCCGATCTGGCACCAAGCAACCTGACCATGTGGTCTGGTTCTAAGCCAATCAACGAAGATGCGGCAGGCAACTATATTCACTATGGCGTACGCGAATTTGGTATGACCGCGATTGCCAACGGTATTGCGCTGCACGGCGGTTTCCTGCCTTACACTGCAACCTTCCTGATGTTCGTTGAGTATGCGCGCAACGCCGCACGTATGGCTGCACTGATGAAGATTCGTCAGGTCATGGTCTATACCCATGACTCTATCGGTCTGGGTGAAGATGGCCCGACGCATCAGCCAGTCGAGCAGATGGCAAGCCTGCGTACTACGCCAAATATGAGCCTGTGGCGTCCCTGCGACCAGGTTGAATCTGCCGTAGCGTGGAAATATGCAATTGAGCGCATGGATGGTCCTTCAGCACTGATCTTCTCGCGGCAGAATCTGGCTCAGCAGGATCGTACGCCGGAGCAGCTGGCAAATGTCGTGCGTGGTGGTTATGTGCTGAAAGATTGCGCTGGCACGCCAGAGCTGATCCTGATTGCCACCGGCTCCGAGGTTGAACTGGCGGTTGCGGCGGCAGATAAGCTGAGCAGCGAAGGACGCAACGTGCGTGTGGTATCCATGCCATCAACCGATGCGTTTGATAAGCAGGATGCAGCGTATCGTGAGGCTGTTCTGCCGAAAGCGGTAAGTGCGCGCGTAGCCATTGAAGCGGGTATTGCCGACTACTGGTTCAAATACACTGGCCTGCATGGTGCGGTAGTGGGCATGACCTCGTTTGGTGAGTCTGCACCGGCAGAAAAACTGTTTGAGACATTTGGCTTTACGGTTGAAAACGTGGTTAATACCGCGAAATCAATCCTGTAATAGCGTTCCGTCTTTGCCAGCCGTGACAGCTCTGCCAGCGATGCTGCAGCGCTGTCACTAAAGCGGGCCGGGCGGTCACGTTCAGAAGGCGTATCTCTGCGCCTTCTTTTTCACCTGAAACGTTTCCATTATTCCTGCAGTAATAATTCTCTCTCTGCTTTTTTGTGACGCAGATCCAATAATCAGCAGCGCAGTTGATCGCAATCATTCCGGTTATTCCATGCATGGTTTATTCTCGCTGAACCGTTTCAGTTGTGGTGTGCCGCCGTGCTGGTATGGCAGAACCGCCATGAAAATTCCCTGTACAAAAGAGTCTGAAACGCTCAAGGTATCTGGCACATTTTTTGGGTGTAATTGCAGGAAAAGAGATGACCATTCGTATCGCCATCAACGGCTTTGGTCGTATCGGCCGCAACGTATTACGTGCGTTGTATGAAACGGGCCGGCAGGCAGAAATTACCATAGTGGCGATAAACGAACTGGCAGAAGCAGCGGGTATGGCGCATCTGCTTAAGTACGATACCAGCCATGGTCGTTTTGCATTTGATGTGCGCCAGGAGCGGGATCAGCTATGGGTTGGCGATCACGCTATCCGCATTTTACATCAGTCCGCCATCGCTGCACTGCCGTGGCAGCAGCTGGGAATTGATGTCGTGCTGGATTGCACCGGTGTCTTTGGCAGCCGTGCAGATGGAGAAGCGCATCTGCAGGCAGGTGCAAAGAAAGTACTGTTTTCCCATCCGGGCGGCAACGATCTGGATGCAACGGTGGTGTTTGGCGTCAACGAAAAAGCGCTTAAACAAACTGACCGTATTGTCTCTAATGCATCCTGTACCACTAACTGCATTATTCCGGTGATCAAGCTGCTGGATGATGCGTTTGGTATCGAGTCAGGGACAGTAACCACTATCCACTCCGCTATGCACGATCAGCAGGTGATCGACGCCTATCACAGCGATCTGCGCCGCACGCGCGCCGCCAGTCAGTCAATCATTCCGGTGGATACACGACTGGCTGCTGGTATCACCCGTATTTTTCCGAAATTCAGCGATCGCTTTGAGGCGATAGCCGTGCGTGTGCCCACGATCAACGTCACCGCGATTGATCTTAGCGTTTCGGTGCGGCGTGCAGTAAAAGCGTGTGAGGTCAATGCTCTGCTGCAAAACGCATCAGAGGGGGCATTTAGTGGTATAGTTGACTATACGGAATTACCGTTAGTCTCAGTAGATTTTAACCATGATCCGCACAGTGCCATCGTGGATGGTACGCAGACGCGGGTCAGCGGTCATCACCTGATCAAAACGCTGGTCTGGTGTGACAACGAATGGGGCTTTGCTAATCGTATGATCGATACTACGTTAGCGATGGCCGCAAGCGGTTTCAGGTAAGACGCGGATTGCGTCTGGCAAAACTTACGAGAATCAACGAGAGGATTCACCATGTCTGTAATTAAGATGACCGATCTGGACCTTGCTGGTAAGCGTGTTCTGATCCGTGCCGATCTCAATGTGCCAGTGAAAGAGGGAAAAGTGACATCTGATGCACGTATTCGTGCCTCCCTGCCTACCATTGAAGCGGCGCTGAAGCAGGGCGCAAAAGTGATGGTTACCTCTCACCTGGGTCGTCCGACTGAAGGTGAATACAACGAAGAGTTCTCTCTGCTGCCGGTGGTTAACTACCTGAAAGAAAGATTAAATGGTACCCAGGTTAAGCTGGCAAAAGAGTACCTTGATGGTGTGGATGTTGGTGCAGGCGAGCTGGTTGTTCTGGAAAACGTACGCTTCAACAAAGGCGAGAAAAAAGATGACGAAACGCTGGCGAAGAAGTATGCCGCGCTGTGCGACATCTTTGTCATGGATGCCTTTGGTACTGCGCACCGTGCGCAGGCATCAACCCATGGTGTCGGTAAATTTGCTCCGGTGGCCTGCGCGGGTCCGCTGCTCTCTGCTGAGCTGGACGCGCTGGGTAAAGTAATGAGCAACCCGGAGCGTCCGCTGGTCGCCGTTGTGGGCGGTTCTAAAGTCTCGACAAAATTTGATGTGCTGCAGTCGCTGGTAAAAATCGCAGATACCGTGATTGTAGGCGGCGGCATCGCGAATACCTTTGTTGCTATCGATAACAACGTAGGCAAATCTCTGTATGAGCCGGACTTTGTCGAAGCAGCAAAAGGCCTGCGCGATCAGTATGGTATTCCGGTTCCTGTCGATTCACGCGTGGGCACGGAATTCTCTGAAACTGCGCCTTCTACGGTGAAAAAGGTTTCAGAGGTTCAGGATAACGAAGAGATTATGGACTTCGGTGATGAAACCGCACAGAACATGGCTAAGGTACTGAAAGAGGCTAAAACCATTCTGTGGAACGGTCCGGTTGGCGTGTTTGAATTCCCGAACTTCCGCAAAGGCACTGAAATTATCGCGAATGCGATTGCTGACAGCGATGCGTTCTCTGTGGCTGGTGGTGGCGACACCCTGGCTGCCATCGATCTGTTTGGTATCGAGGATAAGATCTCTTATATCTCAACCGGCGGCGGTGCGTTCCTGGAGTTTGTGGAAGGCAAAAAGCTACCAGCCGTTGCCATGCTGGAAGAGCGCGCTAAGCAGTAATTCTGGGGGTAGCGCTTCGGCGCTGCCTTAAAACTGGCCCCGTCCGGGGCAAATAAATCCCATTCCCTCAGGGAATGAACGGTAACGAAACGGGACACAACAATGTCTAAAATTTTTGATTTCGTAAAACCCGGCGTTGTCACTGGTGATGACGTTCAGAAAATCTTCAAGGTAGCGAAAGAGCATAAATTTGCTCTGCCAGCAGTTAACTGCGTGGGCACAGATTCCATCAACGCAGTACTGGAAGCTGCTGCCAAAGTTAAAGCGCCGGTCATCGTTCAGTTCTCCAACGGCGGTGCTGCGTTCATCGCCGGTAAAGGTTTCAAAACCGATAAACCGCAGGGTGCGGCAATCTTCGGTGCTATCTCAGGTGCACACCATGTCCATCTGATGGCAGAGCAGTATGGCGTGCCAGTGATCCTGCACACTGACCACTGTGCGAAAAAACTGCTGCCATGGATCGATGGCCTGCTGGACGCGGGTGAAGAACACTTCAAAAAAACCGGCAAGCCGCTCTTCTCTTCACATATGATTGACCTCTCTGAAGAGTCGCTGGAAGAGAACATTGAAATCTCCAGCAAATACCTGGCGCGTATGGCTAAAATCGATATGACGCTGGAGATCGAACTGGGCTGCACCGGCGGTGAAGAAGATGGCGTAGACAACAGCCATATGGACGCTTCCGCACTCTACACCCAGCCGGAAGATGTTGATTACGCGTATACCGAGCTGAGCAAAATCAGCCCGCGTTTCACTATCGCTGCCTCCTTCGGCAACGTACATGGCGTATACAAGCCAGGTAACGTGAAGCTGACCCCAACCATTCTGCGCGACTCACAGAAATATGTAGCTGAAAAACATGGTCTGGAGCACAACGCACTGGATTTCGTCTTCCACGGCGGTTCAGGTTCTTCTGCAGCAGAAATCGAAGAGTCTATCAGCTACGGTGTGATCAAAATGAACATCGATACTGATACCCAGTGGGCAACCTGGGACGGCATCCTGCAGTACTACAAAGCGAATGAAGGCTACCTGCAGTCGCAGCTGGGCAACCCGAACGGCCCGGATAGCCCGAACAAAAAATATTATGATCCACGCGTCTGGCTGCGTGCGGCACAATCCTCTATGGTTGTGCGCTTAGAGCAGGCGTTTAAAGAGCTGAACGCAGTCGACGTACTCTGAGTTCAACGCTGAAAAAAGGCCCTGCGGGGCCTTTTTTTGTACCCCGGTTTTACCCCCGCATTGCGGCCGCTGGCAGAATATCTTTCTCGTAAAACAGTGTTTAACCAGAGTAAGTTTGGCGCTCTGTCGCGTTTTTGTTTACCCTTACAGGCTGGAGTGCCGGATCAAATCTGGCCATTTTGTAATTTCCTGCGGGAAACTCAACAACAGGGCTGATAAATGGAAGATATAGATGTCGTCAACGGCATAAACAGCGCAGGCGGCTGGCTGGTGCACAACCAGGCGCTGATCCTGAGCTATGTGGTAAATATTGTGGCAGCGATTGCCATTGTGATTGTCGGGATGATTATTGCCCGTATCGTGTCAAATGGTATAAACCGTCTGCTGGTGGCGCGTCACATCGATGCAACCGTCGCAGATTTCCTCTCAGCGCTGGTGCGCTACGGTATTATCGCCTTTACAATTATTGCGGCATTGGGGCGCGTAGGTGTACAGACTGCTTCGGTTATTGCCGTACTGGGTGCTGCAGGTCTGGCCGTGGGTCTGGCACTGCAGGGGTCGCTGTCGAACCTCGCCGCAGGTGTACTGCTGGTGACCTTCCGTCCATTCCGGACAGGGGAGTTTGTCGATCTGGGCGGCGTTATGGGTACAGTACAGAATGTGCAAATTTTCTCCACTACGCTGAAAAGCGCAGATGGCAAGATGGTGGTGGTGCCGAACGGCAAAATTATTGCCAGCAACATTGTTAACTTTTCCCGTGAGCCGGTGCGCCGTAATGAGTTCATTATCGGTGTGGCCTATGACGCCGATGCCGATCAGGTGATCAGCCTGCTGCGTGAAGTTGTTGAAGCTGAAGAGCGTGTGCTGAAAGATTTGGGAATTCAGATTGGCCTGAATGAAATGGCCGCTTCATCGCTGAATTTCATCGTGCGCTGCTGGAGTAAGAGCGGCGATCTGCAGGTGGTTTACTGGGATCTGATGAAAGAGTTCAAACGTAAGCTGGATGCCCATGGTATCGGTATTCCTTACCCGCAGATGGATGTACATCTGCATCAGGTCAATCGCGAAGAGCAAGCGGATTCGCAAAGCAAATAACAGAAAGGCACCTGCGGGTGCCTTTTTTGTCTCTGACAATTATTAGTCGCAAGCTGATCTGACACTGGATCCTGCAAGGTTAAGCGTGACTGGCCTTGGCACCCGTGTCGGCTCCTTAGATAAAACATGACGTCACTATCATGCTTCATACTAACAATTCCATGCTTAACACAAAGCAGGCCAGCTCACTCCGGGCAAAGACCCGATAACGTCTCAAAAGCCTGTAAGATCATGGATGTGCTATGCGATATCGTTTATCGCTATCAGGCAATAGCGGTACATCTGTGGCATCGTACTACAGGAGTAGATCTCCCTTTAAGACATGACGAACGTAAGCTATAAGCAGGGCTAATGGTCGATTAAATTTTTCAATTTCCTCTAATGCTACCCGCCCGATATACTGCACAGATAATTTTAATCTTTGCAGGATATTCAACGTGTTATCAATTTATTTTCAGGGACTGGCTCTGGGTGCCGCGCTGATTTTGCCGCTGGGGCCGCAAAATGCCTTTGTAATGAATCAGGGCATTAAACGTCACTATCATTTGATGACGGCCACGCTTTGCGCATTAAGCGACATCGCGCTAATTTGCGGCGGGGTATTTGGTGGCAGTGCGCTGCTGCATCACTCTCAGCTGCTGCTGGCGCTGATTACCTGGGCAGGCGTGGCTTTTCTGTTGTGGTATGGCTGGGGAGCATTACGCAGCGCGTGGCGTGGTGATGTCTCGCTGGCGCAGAGCAGTCTCCCTAAACAGGGACGCGGGCGAATTATCGCCACGATGCTGGCAGTGACATGGCTTAATCCGCATGTCTATCTGGACACCTTTGTAGTGCTTGGCAGTCTTGGCAGTCAGTTGCCCTCAGCGGATGCGCGCCGCTGGTTTGCCCTGGGCACTGTCAGCGCCTCGATTATCTGGTTTTATGGTCTGGCGTTTTTAGCCGCGTGGCTCTCACCCCGGCTACAGACGCCGCGCGCCCAGCGCATTATTAACCTGCTAGTAGGCGGCATTATGTGGGTTATTGCATTTCAGCTGGCGCTACAGGGAATAGCTGACATCTGAGTCAGCCGGAGCAGGGCGGCAGATAGCAGAGCATTACGTATCCTCGCCAGGTAGCCACCTGTAAGTCTCAGCTGAGCATACGATTGCAGCAGCTCTGGCTAAAAGGGCAGCAAAGATGTTGCCAGTGAGTGTGGGGATAAGTTTGCAGTGGATAAGCGCTTAACATAGAGCACGAGCGAACTTTTCTGACAAATAAAACTCAGAGCATCACGCATAGTAATAGCGCGCTGGCTTCGCCATAGTGGCGGCCATAAACCCGATGTTCAAGGAGGAGTTCTGTGAAACTGAAAGCACTGGCGCTGGTCGCCGCAATGAGTACAGGCGCATTGTCAGGCATGGTTCAGGCCGGAGAGGTTCCTGATGGTCCGCATGTGGTCACGTCTGGTCAGGCCAGCGTTGACGCGCGTCCCGATATGGCAACCCTCTCAATTATGGTCAATGTTACCGCCAAAGAGGCAGCAGAGGCGAAAAAACAGGTCGATGAGCGGGTCGCGCAATATATCGACTTTTTGCAAAAAAATGGCATTGAAAAAAAAGATATCGATGCTGCCAATCTGAGTACGCAGCCAGAGTATGACTACACCAAAGAGGGAAAATCGGTGCTGAAAGGCTACCGTGCGGTGCGTCAGGTTGAGGTGACTCTGCATCAGCTGGATAAACTCAATGAGCTACTGGATGGCGCACTGAAATCTGGCCTGAATGAGATCCGCAGCGTAGAGCTGGGTGTTTCTAAGGCGGAAAAATATAAAGAGCAGGCGCGTAAAGCAGCGATTGCTGATGCCACGCAGCAGGCTACGGCACTGGCTGAAGGCTTTAACGCGAAACTGGGATCGGTCTATAGCATCCGTTATCACGTGGCAAACTATCAGCCAATGCCGGTGGCGCGGATGTATAAAGCTGCCGCCGCGTCAGCAGATACCACGGCACAGCAAACCTATGAGCAGCAGAGTATTCACTTCGACGACCAGGTTGACGTGGTATTTGATATCAAGCCAAACACGCCCTGATAGCCAGTTGACGCAGCGGTGGTTGCCGCTGCGTCTCTCTTATCTCAGGCAGTGATCCCGTCCTGACGCAATACCCGATGCCCATGCGCAACCAGCGCATCGGTAACGCGGCGCATCAACCGGCTCTCAGGCGCAAAGCGGTGCCAGTAGAGCATACGGCGCTGATAAAGTCCCGGAGTCAGATCCACCAGCTCTTTCAACTCCAGCTCACGCTCTATCTGCAAATGCGGGATCATACAGCAGACAGAGCCCTGACGCGCCAGCTGTACAAAGGCTTCTGACGAGTTAACGATATGGCAGGGCACGCTACCCGGCGACAGGTCAAAATTTTGCTGCAAAAAGGCCTGATGCATATCATCAAGATGATCAAAGGCCACAGCGGGTGCTTTCAGCAGCGCTGATCGTGTTACGCCATTGGGAAAGTAGCGTGCTGCAAAGTCGGGAGAGGCGCAGAACAGATAGTCCAGCGCGCCAAGCTGATCAACCAGGCAGCTGGGCAATGGCTGTGGCTGAATACTGACTGCCCCTACCACCTCACCGCGGCGCAGGCGCTCCTGTGTTCGTGTCTCATCTTCTACCTGTAAATTAAGCCGCACTGGTGAGTCTGCCAGCACATCTTTTAACGCGGGCAGCAGCCAGGTAGCCAGGCTATCGGCGTTAACTGCCAGCGAGAGCAGCAGTGGTGTGGTACCGCTGCTATCGTCACCCAGCCACTCCTCTTCCAGCAGCTCTACCTGATGCAGCAGTGCCAGCAGTTTCTGACCCTGTTCGGTCGGCCGGGGCGGGACGGTACGCACCAGTAATGGCTGTCCAAACAGGTTTTCCAGCTGTTTGATACGCTGTGATACGGCGGACTGCGTGATACAGAGTTTCTGTGCAGCGCGTTCAAAGCCGCGCTCACGAATAACAGCATCCAGCGCCTGAAGCGTGCGGTAATCCGGGCGTTTCATGGGTGTTCTCTCTCGTTCAGGATGGCAGGTACTATGCCATAAATCGGCCACGCTGTGTGACCGGTGCGTTTTTGCGGACTGGCTTCCAAAGGTGTAAATCGATGAGCGATCAGTCGCGTCTTTCGCGATGCGTTGTTTTATACTACGCGCACTTCGATATCGCACAGGTTTTAAACATACCATGACCCAGGATGAACTAAAAAAAGCGGTAGGTTGGGCAGCGCTCCAGTATGTGCAGCCAGGCACGATTGTTGGCGTGGGAACCGGTTCAACGGCTGCTCACTTTATTGATGCGCTGGCAACCCTAAAACATCAGATTGAAGGCGCGGTTTCAAGTTCAGAAGCCTCTACGCTAAAGCTGAAATCGCTGGGCATTCCGGTTTTTGATCTTAATGAGGTTGACGATATCGCGGTCTATGTTGATGGCGCAGATGAGATCAACCCGCAGATGCAGATGATCAAAGGCGGCGGTGCGGCACTTACGCGTGAGAAGATTGTGGCGGCCGTGGCGCGAAAATTTGTCTGTATTGCTGATGCTTCTAAAGAGGTCGATATCCTTGGAAGTTTTCCGCTACCGGTCGAGGTGATCCCGATGGCACGCGCCTATGTTGCCCGTGAGCTGGTGAAACTGGGTGGGCAGCCAGAGTATCGTCAGCAGGTTGTTACCGATAACGGCAATATCATTCTTGATGTGCATAATCTGCAAATCCTTGATCCGATTGAGCTTGAAAAACGTATCAATGCCCTGGCAGGTGTGGTCACCGTTGGACTGTTTGCTAACCGCGGGGCTGACGTGGCGCTGATTGGCACACCAGAAGGTGTCAAAACCCTCACCCGGTAATCGCAATGGCGTGCCAGGCACGCCGCTTATTTGTCCGATTAACACGCTTTTCCATTCTCACGCTAAATTTGGTGACTTATGTCACAAATAGCCCGGAGATAACGGATTACTGCTCTCTGCTATCGACATCTCACGATTTTATATGGATTTGTGCTGCTCTGCGCCGGGCGCGTGCTGCCGTGTTCGCAATCGTTTGTATTGCTGCATTGTCAAAATTTGTTATTTTGACAGAAGGTAATCTTATGGCACTCCACGTTGAATTCTGAAATAGGGTCGGGAAATGGCAAAGGTATCACTGCACAAAGACAAAATTAAATTTCTGCTGGTGGAAGGTGTGCACCAGAGCGCGCTCGAGAATCTGCGCGCAGCAGGCTATACCAATATTGAGTTCCATAAAGGGGCGCTGGATGCGGAAACGCTGAAAGAGTCGATTCGCGATGCCCACTTCGTGGGGATCCGCTCCCGTACCCAGCTGACAGAAGAGATTTTTGAGGCCGCAGAGAAGCTGATTGCAGTGGGTTGTTTCTGCATCGGTACCAACCAGGTGGATCTCAATGCGGCGGCACGTCGCGGTATTCCGGTGTTTAACGCGCCGTTCTCTAACACCCGTTCAGTTGCTGAGCTGGTGATTGGTGAGATGCTGCTGATGCTGCGCGGTATCCCGGAAGCGAATGCCAAAGCGCATCGCGGTATCTGGAACAAAGTCGCCACCGGCTCTTACGAAGCGCGTGGTAAAAAGCTGGGTATTATCGGCTATGGTCATATCGGTATGCAGCTTGGCGTGCTGGCAGAAAGCCTGGGTATGCATGTGTTTTTCTACGATATCGAAAACAAATTGCCACTGGGTAACGCAACCCAGGTACGTCATCTCTCTGACCTGCTCAATATGAGCGACGTTGTCAGCCTGCATGTGCCAGAAACCGCCTCAACGCAGAATATGATCGGGGCAGAAGAGCTGGCGCTGATGAAGCCCGGCGCGCTGCTGATCAACGCCGCACGCGGCACCGTTATCGATATTCCGGCCCTCTGCCACGCGCTTGCCAGCAAACACCTCGCGGGTGCCGCAATTGATGTATTCCCGGTGGAACCGGCAACCAATAGCGAGCCATTTAATTCACCGCTGTGTGAGTTTGATAATGTCATCCTGACGCCGCACATTGGTGGATCAACGCAGGAAGCGCAGGAGAACATTGGCCTGGAAGTTTCGGGTAAACTGGCGAAGTACTCGGATAATGGCTCAACCTTGTCAGCGGTAAACTTCCCGGAAGTGTCGCTGCCGATGCACGGAGCCAGCGCCAGTCGTCTGCTGCACATTCATGAAAACCGTCCGGGTATTCTGACGGCGATTAACCAGATTTTTGCTGAGCAGAATATCAATATTGCAGCGCAGTTCCTGCAGACTTCACCGCAGCTGGGCTATGTGGTCATTGATATTGATGCAGAGCAGGATGTTGCTGATAAAGCGCTGCAGCTGATGCGGGCAATTCCAGGCACCATGCGCGCGCGTCTGCTCTACTGATAATTAACGGGTGCCTCAGGCACCCGTTTTGTTATCTGTACTATTCCACTGCCAGAGCTTTGACGGTGTCAGCACCGCCGGCAGTGGGATATCCCATGCCGCTACCGGCAGTACGGAAACACGCTGACAGTCATGCGCAATCCCTATCGGCAGGCAGCCATGACGCTGCCAGTTCTGCAAAGTACGATCGTAAAATCCACCGCCCATACCCAGACGCTGTCCCCGATCGTCAAACGCCACCAGCGGCACCAGCATAACATCAAGCTGATCCAGCGTTGCCAGCTGAGTAATATCCAGAGCAGGTTCCGGAATGCGGAGTTTATTCGGTATCAGCTGAGTCTCTGGCGTATAGCGCAGAAACAGCAGGTTGCCTGGCGAGAAGGGATGCAGCACCGGCAGATACACCGCTTTCTTCTGCTGCCAGAGTCGGGCGATAAGCGGCCGGGTATTGATCTCGCCATCAATAGAGAGAAAGAGCGCAACGCGCTGTGCGTCACTGATGGCGGCAAGATTAACAGCATGCTCAGCCAGCATATCGGCAGCCATGGTCTGTTGCTCAGGCGTCAGGTTGCGCCGCAGATGGCGGATATGCTGACGAAGCTGCTGGCGTTCGGAAAATTCAGCGGCTGACATAGTGATCCCGGCAGAGTGGGTTAGCTTATATCCACTATATCATGCAGCAAAAGGGAAGTGTCACACGACTTCAGGTGGCAGCGGCACTGACGTCCGCTATATGGCCACCTGCTAAAGTGCTGACTGGAACAGAAAAGAGATCTCCGAGATGCCGCCGCAGGCTGTAACCCTTGAACCCTTGGTTCAAGGTGAGTATGCCGTCGTAACCATCAGGCTTCTCGGACGAACCGAGCATGCTCACAGGCTACAGAGCGTCACACTCTGTTGGTATGAAATATCGGCTCAGGGGACTGGCCCGCTTGCAAACATCTCAGAGAAATTGGACTTTATCGTTACTCAGACAGGAGAACCATAAAGTATTATTCGAATTTAGGGCCCTGGCGGTCGGTGATTCGACCCTGCTCAACTAAAGCCTGTTCAATCGTCTGCTGCAGCATACGGATACGTTGCTCCATATTTGCGGCATAGTCGCGCGTCTTGCCTTTCTCTTGCGCCAGCTCGTGGCAGATATTTAACGCAGCGATGAACACCAGTTGCTCTGTATTTGTGACTCTAGTGCGAACTTTTAAATCTTGCAACCGTTGATTGAGGTCCTCTGCGGCAAGATTTAGTGCATCCTGCTGTTCAGGCGGACAATTTACTCTCAAAGAACGACCAAAAATTTGTATATCTACCGGTTGTGCAGACATGCCACCATCCTGACTGATTACTTCGTTCGCTCC
>CAJYKU010000020.1 GCA_913775175.1 uncultured Pantoea sp. | reverse complement strand
TAACGCGTTGTTCGATATCGCTCATACTATTTAATTTCCTATCAAAACTCGCTTTCGCGATGGTTTTCGTAGTGTATAAAATGTTGAAAAAGATGCAACAAAATCCCGGCTGGTCGAACCACGATTTCGCGCTATTCTGCGGTGTTTACCGCAGATAATGCAAATGATTTCGTGATTATCAGACCATGTACATGCCGCCATTGACGTGCAGCGTCTCACCTGTGATATAGGCGGCTTCGTCAGAGGCTAAGAATGCAACAGCATTGGCAATTTCCTGCGGGTCGCCTAAGCGGCCAGCAGGCACTTCTGCCAGAATGCCCGAGCGCTGATCTTCATTCAGTGCACGCGTCATGTCCGTCTCAATAAAGCCCGGAGCCACGACGTTTACGGTTATGCCACGTGACGCGACTTCACGCGCCAGTGATTTGCTAAAGCCAATCAAACCCGCCTTTGCTGCAGCGTAGTTTGCCTGACCTGCATTACCCATCGTTCCAACTACAGAACCGATGGTGATAATACGACCCACACGTTTTTTCATCATGGCACGCATGACCGCCTTGGAGAGGCGGAAAACTGATGTCAGGTTGGTATTAAGAATATCATCCCACTCATCATCTTTCATGCGCATCAGCAAATTATCACGAGTGATGCCTGCATTATTGACCAGAATATCCACTTCGCCAAATTCAGCACGTACTTTAGCCAGTACATCGTCAATGGATGCGGCGTCAGTCACGTTCAGCGCCAGGCCTTTGCCTTTATCGCCGAGATAAGCGCTAATCGCTTCCGCGCCGCTTTCGCTGGTTGCGGTGCCAACTACTTTTGCACCGCGTGCTGCCAGAGTCTCAGCGATTGCCCGGCCGATACCGCGACTCGCGCCAGTGACCAGCGCAACTTTACCTTCAACGTTCATGATTATCCTCTTATTCCTGAGTCAGCGCCGCAGAGAGCGATGCGGGATCGTTGACTGCTGCTGCAGTCAGGCTATCTGCGATACGCTTTGTGAGACCGGTCAGAACTTTGCCCGGCCCCATTTCCAGTAACTGATTTACACCCTGCTCAGCGATAAATTCTACTGATTCAGTCCAGCGCACCGGGCTGTAGAGCTGACGTACCAGCGCACTACGAATCGCTGCAGCGTCGCTTTCACATTTAACATCTACATTGTTTACCACAGGTACGGCAGGCGCAGAAAATGTAATGGCTTCCAGCGCAACGGCCAGCTTTTCAGCAGCCGGTTTCATCAGCGCGCAGTGTGAAGGCACGCTGACAGGCAGCGGCAGTGCACGCTTGGCACCGGCAGCCTTACAGGCGGCACCGGCACGCTCTACTGCTTCTTTATTTCCTGCAATCACGACCTGGCCCGGCGAGTTAAAGTTCACCGGCGAGACAACCTGACCCTGAGCACTCTCTTCACAGGCTTTACGGATTGCCGCATCATCCAGGCCAATAATCGCCTGCATAGCGCCAGTACCTTCAGGCACAGCTTCCTGCATCAGTTTGCCACGCAGCTCAACCAGCTTGATGGCATCAGCAAAGTTCAGCACACCCGCACAGACCAGCGCAGAGTATTCACCCAGACTATGGCCTGCCATCAGCACAGGCTGAGCACCCTGCTTCTCTTGCCAGACACGGTAAATAGCAACCGATGCCGCCAGCAGTGCAGGCTGGGTTTGCCAGGTTTTATTCAGCTCTTCTGCAGGCCCCTGCTGTACCAGCTGCCAGAGGTCATAGCCCAGCGCAGCTGAGGCTTCACGAAAGGTTGCTTCAACCTGCGGATTTTCAGCAGCCAGTTCAGCCAGCATACCCTGAGTCTGGGAACCCTGTCCCGGGAAAACAAAAGCAAATTGCGTCATCTGTCGTTCCTGTCAATCAAAAGCGCACCAGTGCGGAACCCCAGGTGAAACCACCACCAAAGGCTTCCAGCAGAATCAGTTGTCCCGGCTTGATACGACCATCGCGCACCGCTTCATCCAGCGCGCTTGGTACGGAAGCCGCAGAGGTGTTACCGTGCCGATCAAGTGTGACCACAACCTTATCCATACCCATACCCAGCTTTTTCGCGGTGGCACTGATAATGCGCAGGTTGGCCTGATGCGGAACCAGCCAGTCAAGCGCGCTGCGATCAAGGCTGTTAGCCTGCAGCGTCTCATCAACGATGTGAGCCAGTTCGGTCACAGCAACCTTAAACACTTCGTTGCCCGCCATGGTCAGATAGGCTGGCTCTTCCTGACGAGCGCGATCCTGATACGGCAGCGTCAGTAGCTGACCGTAACGGCCATCTGCATGCAGATGTGTGGAGAGAATGCCCGGCTCGCTGCTCTGGCTCAGTACCACTGCACCTGCGCCATCACCAAACAGAATAATGGTACCGCGATCTTCTGGATCGAGCGTGCGTGCCAGCACATCAGCACCGATCACCAGTGCATGTTTAACCGCGCCATTTTTAATATATTGATCGGCAACGCTCAGCGCATAAGTAAAACCGGCGCAGGCTGCTGCAAGGTCAAAAGCCGCGCAGTCGTTGATTTCCAGCATCTGCTGGATCATGCAGGCGGAGCTGGGAAAGGCGTGACTGGATGAGGTAGTGGCAACAATAATCAGGCCAACATCACTGGCAGCAATACCTGCCATCTCCAGCGCGCGCTGTGCAGCGTTAAAGCCCATGGTGGCAACCGTTTCATCCGCAGCAGCGATACGACGCTCGCGAATGCCGGTACGCGTCACGATCCACTCGTCTGAAGTTTCAACCATTTTTTCCAGATCGGCGTTAGAGCGGATCTGCTCAGGCAGATAGCTGCCTGTTCCGATAATTTTGGTATACATCTACGCTTTGTCACTCCTGGCTAATACAGCGTCAAGGCGCGCGGCAATTCTTTCGGGAAGTTGCTTACGCACCGCCTGCTCTGCCTGTTCTATTGCCACAGCAAACGCGTGAATGTTCGCTGAGCCGTGGCTTTTGATAACAGTTCCGCGCAATCCTAACAGGCAAGCGCCGTTATACTGATCGGGGTTAAGATGGCCGAAACGCCTGACCATACGCTTTTTCAGCCAGCGTCCCAGCAGTTTCAGCCACCACGTCCCTCTCTTACCTTCACCTGACGATTTAAGTAGCGACAGAAATACCCGCACCACGCCTTCCATCGTTTTTAGCGTGACGTTGCCGGCAAAGCCATCGCACACCAGCACATCAGTTTTGCCGGTAAGAAGGTCATTGCCCTCAAGGTATCCAATATAGTTAATCTGCGGTGTTGCCTGCAGTATCGCTGATGCGGCGCGAATCGTATCAGGCCCTTTTGTTTCTTCCTGTCCGATATTTAGCAGCGCTACGCGGGGTTGCTGAATCTCCAGCACCTCTTCCGCCATAACGGCGCCCATTACCGCAAACTGCACCAGCATATTACTGTCGGAATCGACATTAGCACCCAAATCAAGAATGACCGTTTTACCCTGCTGCTGATGGGGTAAAACGGTCATTAACGCCGGACGTTCAATACCATCCAGCGGTTTTAATAGTAGCTTGGCCAGCCCCATCAGTGCGCCAGTGTTACCCGCACTGACGCAGGCCTGTGCCTTGCCTGCCACGACCAGCTCCAGCGCCACGCGCATTGAACTGCCGCGACTTTGACGAATAGCCTGGGCAGGCCTGGCATCACTTGCAATAACCGATTCGGCAGGAACAACCTGCACACGCCCCAGAACTGAGGAATCCGCTTTGGCAAGTAATGACGAGATTGTGTCGGGATCGCCGACCAGAAGTAAAACCAGGTGCGAATGAGAGGCCAGTGCCTGCAAGGCTGCAGGCACTGTCACGCAGGGACCGAAGTCCCCGCCCATGGCATCAACTGCCAGGGTCAAACGTGTCAAGGTATCGCCTTGCGTAACCGCAAAGAATT